>CALEPV010000053.1 GCA_937910905.1 uncultured Prevotellaceae bacterium | reverse complement strand
TGTCAAAGCGAGCTAATTGGACATTTTTGGTTTTTGGTTGCGGATTTTAGGATAAAAACTAATCTGACATTAATCTGCGAGCAAATCTTTCAACAGTAGAGTTGCTCTTGACAATATTCTTAATCCAACTTTTCATTCCCATCAATTCAAATTGACATGGAATAATATTTATATGAGCAAACAACGGTATGGCGATATTGTTCTGTCGCATCGTCTCATATATCTCCTTATAATATATTTTCTTCTTCCGTTTACGCAACATATACGATAGATAGCGGATTCTGTTTTTTCTGTATATCTCGGCATCAAAGACATCAGTTATCACATCTTGGCGGCCAATGGCTTCCAACGCCAACATTGTACGGACACACTTCTCACATTTGGCGCAATTATGAGTAGCATCGCCAGACAAACATACATACAAGTGATTCATCACACTTGGATGAGCAGCTATAAGTTTCGTCTTCTCTACTCGAGAGAATATATTACAAGAAGATACAAAGTCAAGTGATCCCGTAGAAATACAGTTTAAAAGGAAGGTATCATAATAAGCCGGATCTTTGAAATTTGGTTCAAAATTGAATACCGGATAACCTGATGCATAATAATATGTATGGAAATACTTCTGGAACAGGAGTATTGTTGAACAAGTTAAATATGTATGTGCAGAGAGAAAATCATATTGTGTCAAATTGCTCACATTAGAGTCCACAGTGAGAAAAGTGTAACCAAACTCTTTGCAGAACTGTTCTGATTGAGACACATACGACAGATAATGCTCGCTATTACCTTCACCGTGTCCGTAGTAACCAGTGTTTAAAAGCGTAAGAGTATCTACCTTCCTACTCTTCACCTGCTCCTCCAATCCATGATAAATAACAGTACTCAACGAATCTATTCCACAAGATATTCCTGTGCCACAATGATTGCCGTTAAACGAACCTGTATATTCTTGAGCAATAACCTTCATTGGATGCAGGTTTTTATTTATTCCGCATAGAAAAGGAATCAGATATTCATTTAGCATAGCCAAAAGGTGGGAACTGACAGGCTGCTCTGTGACAATATCATATCTATGCTGCATTGCATAAAGTAAATAGGCCACGACAAAAGTATCTGCCACCTCTATACTGAGATAATCGACAAATGAGGATGGAATATCATACCAAAGAGTATGACTATCCGCACCTCTGGTAATCTGTACTGTCAACCTCCAATTATCACTATTCATTTTTCCCTCTAAATGGGGCTTTTTGATAATTAATTGCATATCTAATGGGAATATTTACCTATTAATTTTTCAAGATTTTGCCCGCATAATCCAGCGCCAATCGCCGTTCCGTTCGACTGAGGCCAATAAGCCAAACTACCAACAATACTATAACTACGCAAAAAGCCAAACTAATGAGAAGAATCAGGATTCCCTGAGGTTCAACGAAATGCTGGTAAACGAGAGCACATATATATGAAAGAGCAAAAACCTTGACGATTGGAAGCATGACGCTCTTCAAGTATGAATGCACGGGGAATTGCATTTGCGCCCGCATAATCCACAACCTGGCAAAAAGACCTAATAAATCAATAACAATGGCAACAACGAAGCACGTCTCCACAGGCATCCCGAATTTGTAAGCCACCCAAGTTAATAAGAAAATGAGGGCGAAACTACTAGAAATCATTAGTTGATACCATTTGATGTCTCCTCCCGCCTGATTTATATAGGCTATCGGGTTGTATGCTGAGGTAATAAGCAAATCGAAAAGAGCCAAACGACAAAGTGCTACTGAATGGTCGGGTACCTGACCAAGCCACAGATATAGGACATCTTCAGTATAGATAATTAAGGGTACTTCTAAAGCGAGAAGAATATAGAAGCCTAATCGACTTGCGCTAAAGGTTAACTTATACATATAGTCATGATTCCCCTGTGCGTAAGATTTCATAATGGGTGGACGTACAGCTGTCATAAAATTGACAGAGAACACATTTACCGCAGAATAGACTTGCATCGCAACACCACGGGCTGCATTCATGATCGGACCGAAGAATATGTTTATCAAAATATTTATGCCCTGCGTACTAAACAAATTGGTAATTGTACCCGCAAGCATCCAACCAGAAAACGAAAACAACCCCTTAAACAGATTCATGTCCCATAGGAAAGTAACTTTACATTCTACGAAAAGTCTACGGCAGATAATTCTATAGGCAGTGGAAACCAGAACCTGTACAACCATCATCATCAGAGCATAAAGCCACAATTTATCCGCATTTATCGTTGACAACAGAAACACCAACAACAGTTTCAATATGACATCGCCTATTGACAAATAAGCATATATGGACATTCGCTCATGTGCAATGATGGTAGCATTATATGGAACAGTTATCAAGTTGATAATAAAAGAAATAATACTGAACTGATATACCCAAAGAGCCGCTGTCATGCGCGGCTCGGGTATCACCATTTTATTAGTGACAAACCAAAGGCCTGCCGTCTCTGCCAAAACCAAACCTACAATAGCTATAATAAGAAAAGCCCAGAAGGACATAGAGAACACTTTATTCAATCCATCTTGGTTGTTTTTACCCATCTCATAACTCATAAAACGCTGTGTGGCTGTATTCAGAGCTCCGTTAAGGAACGCCATCATTGAAACGACTCCACCTACAGCATTATAGATGCCATAGTCTTCTACGCCAAGAACCCTAAGTACGATTCGAGAGGTATATAGCGATACCAACATGCTTACAAGCATGCGGAAATAAAGCAAACCAGTATTCTTTGCTATTCGTTTGGTTTCGTTTGAATTATTTGTCATTATTTATAACTCAATTATAATTTCATCTTCGATAAAATCTGCTCATTCCACAATCCGTTTAAACTTTGGTAATAAACGCAGCAGCTTCGTGGTATATAGGCTTCCGGCAAATATAACCACCACTATAATAGGTATTGATATGGCTGGATAAATCATATCACGGAACAGCGGACGGTTTAATACATATAACCAGAATCCATGCACCAGATATATCCCGAAGAGGTCTTTACGGACATAATTCACAAATCCTTTCACGCGGCCTTCTATCTTTGGCGACTCTTCCTTGACAAGCACAAACAGAGCCGCTGACATCATCACCACCTGCGGACTGATATTGAACAGGAACTTTTCATCATCCACTCCTCTGTGGAACGAGAGAATAATGCTGCCAAAGACTGTAATCAACGCCCCTGCCAAGCCAAGTGCATATATTGTCTGTTTCTGATGCTTGGTAAATGCTGTCGTTGCGAGATAAAAACCCAACAGGAAATAGCCTGTATAACCTACTATCCAGTTCATCGTGAACAGATGGCTGACTTGTGGCACTTCGCGCACCAGCACAAAACTGACCGTCAGGTAAACCAGCCACAGGATTATCGCATATCTCAACAGTTTTGTCTCTGCCGCCACCTTCCTTAGAATGGGTATCATCAGATAGACTCCCGTCAGCATGGGAAGGAACCATAGATGGAAATGCGGCTTCAGGAAGCCTCCCTTGAAAACCAGTGTTTTTGCATTCACGCTTGCTATTGCAACGTCAAAGCAACTATAAGCCAGCCACCAAAACAAGTAGGCTACCAGCAGACGCTTGACATATTTTGCCAATAATGTTCTTATCGTTATTTCTTTCTCAGGCTTTAGGAACAATGCCCCGCTTATCATTACAAAGACGGGCACCGACCATCGGACGAGTGAGTCGTAAACTACAGCAACAAACCATTTCTGTTCACCGACAGGAAGATGGTAATCAGTGCCACCCACATGGAGAAATATCACTCCAAACGTGGCGATGAAACGCAGCAGGTCGAGCCACAACTGCCGCCCTCCTTGACTTTCCCGTGGTAGGGGGGGGGGAATTTTATTATTCATGTTCGTATTCTTTCCCGGACGACAGATGGACGGCTGTCATCATTTTATTGTGCCAGAGAGCCGGGGAACTTAATACAACTCCGGGATATTCCATTCTACCTTCTTACAGGTGAGGACCAATAGAACCTACCAGTATCTTTCCTGGAGCTACGTCCGAATCGCCAAAGTGAAAATATATCCTGCCCACGAAATCTTTCTTCGGCTTTTTACAGTTGCTGTCGCACGAGGACATCTTCATGTGAGGGTCACATGTGATTATCTTGTAATTACGGGGTATGTCTTCGCTGTCTTTCTTAAGGAAACTGAACTGGTAGGCAGACTTTTTCCTCGTAGAAGCTTGACGTGTGCCGGCCTCATCGAAACTATACTTCCCACAGAATTCACTCTCGCTCTTTATGTCATATACTACAAGTAGCATCTGTTATTTAACTTATGGCTGGTTCAGACAGCCGATTTTGTGCAAAATTAATAATATCCTCTCGTAACAACGGTAAAAAGCCGCTTTAATTTTGTTTATTTAACGACTTCGCGATTTATTTGCGCCAAACCATCTTATTGATGATTCCCGTATAGCTTTGGATGAGCTTTATAACCTTGGTAGAGACATTTTGGCGCAGCGTACTTTGGGTGAGTGCGTAGTGCATAATGCCATTGACATCATAGGGTACTATGAATATATAGCAATATATACCATGAATTTTCAGAATATAATATCACTAATATCACTCGGCGGCGTAATCACGTGGTTATTAGTGAGTTTACTACGTGCAAATGGGCGTGCAAATGAGTGTAATAGTGATATTATTTGGCGGGAGCGCAGGCGGCTCGCCTGCAGAATCTGCACTATCAAGACACGAACATCGCGCCATTAAGCTCTGGGCACCGCGGTGCAATAGCCTCGACACCGCGGTGCAATAGCCTCGACACCGCGGTGCAATAGCCTCGACAACACGGTGCAACGGCCTCGACACCACGGTGTAACAGCCTCGACACCGCGGTGAAGAGATCGTTGCATCGCGATGCGTGAATCGTTGCATCGCGATGATGAGCTATCATTGATGCGATGCAAGGGGGGTGAAGCACTATGCAAGGGGTATTGGAGGGAGGGGGTGGGAGGGATGAGTACGTAAATGGGCGTCAGAAATAATATCACTATTACACTCATTTGCACGTGCATTTGCACGGTTGTATCGTATTGGCAATCAGCGACATACAGCGACAAGTGATATTAGTGATATTAGATTAGGCAAAATTATAGGGGAAGTATGTGCATAAGCACCGAAACGTGGCGATATATACCCAGCAAAACGTGAGCGATAGATAACCAGCGAAACGTGGCGATATGTATGCCGTGAGCTATTCGGGGGTGGAGGAATCCTTATGCTTCCGGCCACCGCGATGGCCGCCTCTGCGATGCTTGCCTGAACCCCGTGTGCCTACTGTCTTGCCTGCATTACCGCCGCTTTCGGGCTTAGAGTCGTTGCCGCCACTGGCGGCCTTTAGGCTCGGAGATTCCTTTGCACTTTTTGAGGATGTTGCTCCCTCTGTGTCGCTGCCACCCGTTGCGCTTTTAGCTCTTCTATTGCCCCTGCCAGCTTTGCCACCTCTGTGGCCTCGGTCACCAGAACGGCGGCGATGATGATGCTGGGAGGAACAGGCCTTGGAACGTCGCAACGAGGAACCGCCGTAGGCAGGAACTTCGCCCAGCTCGGCAGGAACTTGCTCCTTGGGAACCTCCTTCTCCAGAAAGCGCTCGATATCGCGGAACAGCAGCTGGTCTTTCTCCGACACCAGCGTGACGCTGCGTCCGTTGCGACCGGCACGTGCTGTACGGCCTATGCGGTGCACATAGTCCTCCTCGTCGCGAGGCACATCGTAGTTGATGACCATCTGGATGTCGTCAATGTCTATACCGCGAGCCACGATGTCTGTTGCCACCAGCACACCGATCTGCCCAACCTTGAACCGCCACATGACATCGTCGCGCTGCTCCTGTAGCAGATCGGAATGCATAGCCTCGGCATTATATCCCTTACGCTTCAGAGCTATGGCCACATCCTTCACCTTGAGCTTCGAACCGACAAAGATGATGACTCGCTCCGGTACTGTCTGGCTGAACAGATGCTCAATGATGCGCAGCTTCTGTGCCTCGTAGCAGATGTATGCACTCTGAGCTATGCCGTCGGCAGGCTTCGACACAGCCAGCTTCACCTCCACAGGGTCGTGCAGTATGGTCTTAGCCAGCTGAACTATCTTGTCGGGCATCGTGGCTGAGAACATGATTGTCTGCCGCTCACGTGGCAGCTGCTTCTCAATCTGTAGGATATCGTCGGAGAAACCCATATCGAGCATACGGTCGGCCTCATCAAGGATGAAGAAGCTCACTTTAGAGAGGTCTGTGTTGCCTAACGATATATGCGAAATTAGGCGGCCCGGCGTAGCGATAATGACATTGGCTCCCATTGACATACCACGCTTCTCCTGCTCGTAGCGTATGCCATCGTTGCCGCCATAGACAGCCACAGAGGATATTCCGTCCAGATAGTAGGAGAAGCCCTCCATAGCCTGGTCGATCTGTTGCGCCAGCTCGCGTGTGGGAGCCATAATCACACAGTTGATGGCATCGGCAGGGTAGCCGCCGTCGCGCAGTTTGGATAGTACAGGCAGTAAGTATGCAGCCGTCTTGCCTGTGCCGGTTTGTGCTACACCTATCAAGTCGCGTCCCTCAAGCAGGGGCGGTATGGCATGAGCCTGTATAGGCGTACATTCGTCGAAATGCATATCGTAGAGCGCATCCAGTACATCGTCATTCAAAGGCAGATCGTCGAAGTACACAGGTGTGCTTACATTCTCAGTAGTAGATGTTGAAGTGGTTATGTTGCTGTCCATGTATCTAAATAAAGCGGGTGCAAAGGTACATATAAATTGTGAATGAAGAATGCAGAATGACGAATTATGATTGCAGGTTCAAAAAATCGCATCTGGCCTCGCGGCCAAATGCGATAAAACCTTTGCTAATAAAACGTGACATCGCCCAAAATGGCAAAGAGCGATGCTTAGCATAAGGAGAAAAGCGCGCATGTCTCACGACATTAGGCTTTTCATTAACCTTAAATCTAATACCATGAAAAACACGTTGCAAAGGTAGTGCTTTCCATCGATAGCACCAACAATTTTGAGCCGCAAAATAAAAAAACAGGCTTCTGTGCCCATTCCATCACTCCACGTACAACACCAATCCCTTCAGGTATTCACCTTCGGGATGATAGATGTTGATGGGATGGTCGGCGGGCTGATGCAACTGGTGCAGAATCCTTACCGAACGCTTCGACTGAGCAGCAGCGGTGAAGACAGCCAGACGGAACTGTTCCTTGCTGACTGCCTGGGAGCACGAGAAGGTGAACAGCAGGCCACCTTTCTTGATTTTGGCAAAGGCTGCTGCATTCAGTCGGGTGTAGCCCTTCAGCGCATTACGCAACGCATCGCGATGCTTGGCAAAGGCCGGAGGATCGAGGATTATGAGGTCGTAGTCATCGGATGGCATAGCCTGCAGATAGTGGAAAGCATCCTTGGCATACGCTTTGTGGCGAGTATCACCGGGGAAATTCATCTCGACATTGGCTGTAGCGAGATTCACAGCCTTGGCTGAACTGTCCACACTATGCACCACCTCTGCCCCACCTCGCATGGCATACACAGAGAAGCCTCCTGTATAACAGAACATATTGAGTACTCGACGGCCACTTGCATAGCGCTCCACCAAGCTACGGTTGTCGCGCTGGTCGACAAAGAAACCAGTCTTCTGTCCTCGCAGCCAGTCGATGTGGAACTTCAAACCGTTCTCAATGGCTACATCGGCCACGTCTGCTCCACCCACCAAGAAGCCGTTCTCCTGACCGAGATTGGCCATATAGGGCAACGTAGTCTCACTCTTATAATATATGTGTTTGATTATGTCAGCCATCACCTGCTGCAGTGCTTCTGCCACGATGTGACGGGCATAGTGGAAGCCTACGCTATGAGCCTGCATCACAGCTGTGTCCCCATAGATGTCAACGACAAGGCCCGGCAGGTTGTCGCCTTCGCCGTGCACCAGCCGGTAGGTGTTGTTGTTCTGGTGATCCTGCAAGCCCAGCGCCCTGCGTACCTCCAGAGCCGCACTGAGCCGACGGACATAGAAGGCTGCATCGATGGTTTCGTCCTTAAAGGTCAGCACACGCACAGCGATGGAACCTATCTGCCAATGGCCTGTGGCTATGTATTCGCCGTCTGACGACAGCACTTTGACCACATCGCCTTCTGCCAGATCGCCTTTTGTGGAGGCTACAGCACCAGAGAACACCCAGGGGTGGAAGCGGCGCAGCGATTCCTCCTTGCCGCGTCGCAGTATTACAAGCTTATCGCTATTATCGGAAGTCATGCGTAGAATCTTTTGCTCGTGATTACTTAATGATTGCCTGTACAGGCCGGTAAAGGCTCAGCCACCTTCACGAGCGAGAAGTCGTGTGTGCGCCGGAGGCGCTCAATCTCGTCGTACAGTTGCAGGCAAGCCCACGCATCGGTGGCAGCGTATAGCTTCTGCTTCTCGTTGAGCACATCGGCATCCCAGTTGCTCAGCTGCTGGCCCTTGCTTATTTTCTGACCGAATATATTGGCATATATCTTCTGCAGGCTCATGTCCTCTATGCCAAGTCGTTTCACATAGTCCTGCAGCTCCACATAGTTCTGCGGTTCGAACTCCGAGCGGCGTCGCAGCTGATGCCAGTCGTCCTGAAGCGACAAGCCAATCTTCAGCGTGCGAGTGTCTGTGAGCAGTCGGAGCAGACATTCAGGCAGTCCTATGAGCGTCAGTCGGAACAGGAAGCAGGTGTCGGCTGTGGACACTTGCAGCAACGCCACAGGATTCATGCCATGATGACCGCGGCTGAACGTGGGACGTGTTTCTGTATCGATGCCCAGACGAGGGAATGTCAGTAGATAGTCAACGGCACGCCGGGCCTCGCCTTCGGTCTGAACCACGATGACACGGCCATCGAACAACACCCTCGGAAGAGTGCTGATAGCGTGCTTGTCGTATTTATTCAGAATGAATTTCAACGTGTGCTCAGCGTGATGATGGCTGCAAAATTACAGCTTTTCAGCCGATAGTTAGGCAGCAATTGATTTCTTTTTCATAACTTTGCCGCATATTATAGAGTAGAAATAAGGAAAAAGGACATTACAGTTATGACCACATCACGCCAAGCCAAGGGGCAAAACAAGAGCGCAACCAAGCCTGCAGCCAAGCGACGCAAGACCACAAAGGCATCTGGTGCCGCGAAGGATTCCATGCTTAAGGAGGCCATCAAGGGTAGCGCCCAAGACCCCATCACACGTCGTGAAACCATACGCATAGTATCGGGTGTACTACTAATCCTGCTGGCAGCGTTCTCGCTGCTCAGCTTCATATCGTTCATCTTCACAGGCGATGCCGACCAGCGTCTGTTTGCTCCAGGAGGCAGCCTCGCCGCTGCAGAGAACTGGATGGGATACCTGGGTGCATGGTGGAGCCGCTACTGGATGAACGACAACTTCGGTCTCGGTTCGCTGATTCTACCATTCCTGCTGGCTGCAGCCGGCTTGAAGTGCATAGGCGACTACGGCGTGCGGCTGTGGAAATGGTTTGTCAACTGTGCATTCCTCACCGTATGGACAAGCGTGGCTTCACACTACTTCCTGCAATCGTTGTTCTCTGCCCACCATAATACCGACTTCATATCAGCCGGAGGTGTACACGGCGAGCGCATTGTGAACGCCATTCAGCAAGCCATCGGCTCCATTGGAGTATTCCTGGTTATCATCGTGATAATCATAGCCTACCTGTGCTACGTCAGCGCTGAGGTATACCGTCAGGTACGCCGCCTCATGCACCCCCAGAAGATGGTCAGGGAGCTGCGCGAGGACCATTCGTGGTTCGACCGCCTGCTGTCCATGTTCAAGCGCAGGAAGCACGATGAGGATTCTGAGGACACAGAGGACTCTGAATACTCTGAATACTCTGAGGAGTCAGAATACTCAGAGCACCCAGATGATGACATCCCCATAGCCAAGCTGCAGGACGACCCCGCAGAAGCAGAAGATAAGTCGTGGATAACGATTGCCCAGGATGACGAGCAGGACACACAGTCAGGACTGCACACAGCAGCAAATGACGCGACCGGCGCGGAAAGCGGGGACAGCGGCGTGGCGCTGGAGATAGTGCAGACGGAAGAAGAGGAGAAAGCCGATGCCGACCGCAAAGCTGCACTCGAACCCTACGACCCGAAGCTGGATCTGTCGATGTACCGCTACCCTACCCTCGACCTGCTGCAGCACTACGACCAGCAACAGCGCGCTTCGCTGGACGACATCGAGTACACCAAGAACAAGCAGCAGATTGAGGACGTGCTGAAGAGCTTTGGCGTGAGCATATCCAAGATTCGCGCCACCATAGGCCCGACCATCACCCTCTACGAGATTACACCCGCGCCAGGCGTGCGCATCTCCAAAATCCGCAACCTTGAAGACGACATAGCTCTGTCGCTGTCGGCTCTGGGCATACGTATCATCGCGCCTATACCGGGCCAGGGTACAATAGGCATCGAGGTGCCAAACGCCAAGCCGCAGATTGTGTCGATGGAGAGCATACTGAACAGCAAGAAGTTCCAGGAGTCAACCTACGAGCTGCCTATGGCACTGGGCAAGACCATAACCAACGAGGTGTTCATGGTCGACCTGGCCAAGATGCCTCACCTGCTCGTAGCCGGTGCTACAGGCCAAGGTAAGTCGGTGGGCCTGAATGCCATCATTACATCCTTATTATATAAGAAGCACCCGGCGGAGCTGAAGCTCGTGATGGTGGACCCCAAGAAGGTGGAGTTCAGCATATACTCGCCCATCGTGAACCACTTCCTGGCACAAATTGAGGACGAGGACGATGAGCCCATCATCACCGATGTGCAGAAGGTAATCAACACCCTGAAGAGCCTTTGTGTGGAGATGGATACACGCTACGACCTGCTGAAGCGTGCACATGCACGCAACCTGAAGGAGTACAACGAGAAGTTCAAGAACCGCGTACTGCTGCCAGAGAAGGGCCACAAGTTCATGCCCTACATCGTGGTAGTTATTGATGAATTCGGCGACCTGATAATGACTGCCGGCAAGGAGATAGAGCTGCCGATAGCACGCATAGCACAGTTGGCACGTGCCGTGGGCATACACATGATTATTGCCACTCAGCGTCCTACCACCAACATAATCACAGGTACCATCAAGGCCAACTTCCCCGCACGTATGGCGTTCAAGGTGAGCGCTATGGTGGACTCACGCACCATCCTGGATCGTCCAGGCGCCAATCAGCTGGTGGGTAAGGGCGATATGCTGTTCCTGTCGGGCAACGACCCCGTGCGTGTCCAGTGTGCATTTGTCGACACCCCAGAGGTGGAGAACATCTGCTCGTTCATTGCCTGCCAGCAGGGATATGGTCGTCCGTTTGCCCTGCCGCGTCCGCCAATGGAGGATGCCGGCAGCGGTGGAGCCAGCGATGTAGACACCCAGCACCTCGACCCGATGTTCCCGGAGGTGGCACGACTGATTGTGCAGTCGCAGCAGGGCAGCACCAGCCTCATACAGCGCAAGTTCTCCATCGGCTTCAACCGCGCAGGCCGTCTGATGGACCAGCTGGAAGCTATGGGTGTGGTAGGTCCATCGCAAGGCAGCAAGCCCCGCGACGTGCTGATTCAGGACGAAGTAAGCCTCGACATACTGCTTAATAATATGGAATAAAACTCGTGCTTTGCGATTCACCCGCAAAGGCTCAAAAACCCACAAGACCTATGTCAACAATTCGCAAATTCGCACTAAGTATAGCTATCGTGCTATCCACCGCCAGCCTTAGCGCTCAGACAGCACGCGAGGTGCTGGATGCTACGGCTGCACGCTTCAATACCTCAGGAGTGAAGGCAACGTTCAAGGCCACCAGCTACGACCACACTACGCCATCGGGCGAAACCACTGGCACGATGATGATGAAAGGTTCGAAGTTCAAGCTAATCTCCACTGAGATGTCGGCGTGGTTTGACGGCACCACACAATGGACCATGCTGCAAGGCAGCGACGAGGTCAACGTGACCACACCTACAGCCGAGGAACAGGCCGCTATCAACCCAGCCGTGCTGTTGCAAGTGTACAAGCAGGGCTACCGCATGAGCCTCTCCCGCAGCACCCTGCGCGGCAAGCCGACCTACGTGGTGCGCCTCACAGCGCAGCACCCGACAGCAGATACTTTCAGCACCATACTGCTGGACATCGAGCAGGAGACGCACACGCCCTACTGCATCCGTGCCAAGCAGGGCGACAACTGGGTGCGTCTGGTGATTCACAACTTCCAGACATCGCAGTCGTTCTCCGATGCCACCTTCACATTCCCTGTAAGCTCGTATCCCGACGTAGAGATTATCGACCTTAGATAAACACCAAGCATAAACACACAAAACATCACACACTATGACTATTCCTTGCCTGATTGTAGGTAGCGGCCCTGCCGGCTACACTGCAGCTATCTATGCGTCGCGCGCCGGTCTTCAACCCGTTCTGCTGGAAGGACTACAGCCCGGCGGCCAGCTGACCACCACCACCGAAGTAGATAATTTCCCCGGCTACCCTGAAGGTGTCGACGGCAACCAGCTTATGGCCGACCTGCGCCAGCAGGCTGAACGCTTCGGCACAGACATACGTTCTGGGCTCGCCGTGCGTGCCGACTTGTCGCATAGCCCATACCGCATCTGGATGGACGATGACTCCGAACTGGAATGCCAGTCGCTGATTATTGCCACAGGCGCATCGGCCAAGTACCTTGGCCTGCCCGACGAACAGAAGTACAGAGGTCAGGGCGTGTCGGCCTGCGCTACATGCGATGGTTTCTTCTACCGAGGCCGCACGGTGGCTGTGGTAGGCGGCGGCGATACTGCCTGCGAGGAGGCATCCTACCTGGCAGGCCTGGCCAAGAAGGTGTACATGATTGTACGCAAGCCCTACCTGCGTGCCACGAAAGCCATGCAGGACCGCGTGAAGGGGATGGAGAACATCGAGATACTGTTCGAGCACAACACCCTGGGCCTCTATGGTGAGGACGGTGTGGAGGGCGCACATGTGGTACATCGCATGGGCGAAGCTGATGAGCGCCGCTACGATCTGCCTATCGACGGTTTCTTCCTGGCCATAGGCCATCATCCTAACAGCGAGCTGTTCGCCGAGTGGATAAAGACCGACAGCCAGGGCTACATCGTAACCGAGAACGGCTCGCCCCGCACAGGAGTGCCCGGCGTGTTCGCAGCTGGCGATGTGGCCGACCCCACCTATCGTCAAGGCATTGTGGCAGCAGGCGCAGGTGCAAAGGCTGCTATCGAGGCCGAGCGCTATCTGGCTGCTCTGCGTCAGGCCTGATGACAGGCACAGCTCCTAGCGGTTCGCATACCCGAACCAGTAGGTCAGCTTATATATATTTAATATGGTAAGCGAGGGGTGAAGCCCCAGCAGGTTGCGGCGCATAGGCGCCGCAAACCATTTATATATGTAGCGCATGAGCCAACCCATACACAGCTGCTCCACTCGACGTACCACACGCAACTGGCGTGTGTGTCCTTCCAGCATCGGGCGGAAGTTGCGCAACGTGCGGATGGACTCCTCCACCTTGGCCAAATAGACGGGATTGGGCTCGAGGTCCACATTGAGCAGAGGGTTGTCGATGTAGTGCACCTTGTAGCCGTGCTCGTAGAGGCGTATGCCGAACAGCGTGTCGTCGAAGCCGAATGTCTGCATGGAATCCTCGAAGCGGACATCGCGGAACACAGAGCGATGTATCATGCAGGCAAATGTGCGGAACGGCGGTTCGGCCTGTCGGTTGAGTACCGACGGGTGCATACGCCGCTCGGCTTCCTTCTCGTAAGTCCACCTCAGCGTGACATCGGCCGATGGCAACGTGTCGGGGTGCACCACCCTGCCGCATATCACCCGGCTCAGCGGCGCGGCATCGAGGAAGCGCTGCACGAAGTCGTCCGTTATCACCTGTGCATCACTGTCTATCATTATCAGCCACTCGCCGCTCGACACCTCCACCATCTTGTTGCGATTGGCAGCACGACCCAGATTGTACGGGTTGTGCACGATGCTCACTCCCTCCAGCTGCCCCGCTTCTGTCATCCATTCGGTGTTGCTCTGCGAGGCATCGTCCACCACTATCAGCTCCCACTCCACGTCCAGCCGCTCCGCCTGCCGCTTCAGGTCTTTGACCAGCTGCAGGGCGCAGAAGTTGTACACGGGTATGAGTATGGACAGTTGCATTCGAGTGTCGTTAGGCGATGCAAAGTTAGCCAGATTCGCTGAGAATCCGCGCAGACAAGGCACGTTTATGCCAGCTTTTGTGGAAATCGCCATAATTTTATGTGCCCTGCAGCGCATCTTGACCCTATGTTTCATATCTTTTCGCCCCAAATGCAGCATTGGTGTGCCTCGTACTGGCGGTGTACTTCGTCTTCAAACAGGGTGCAGAGGGGCGTTCAGCTCGGTGACGCGACTCGCGCATCAGGCTGCCGTGATTCATTTAGTGATGGTTAAAAAATAACCTGGGACGATTTTATAGGAAAGGATTACCACTCATCTTTTTGGCTTCTTTGCCTCCACTCATCAGTCACGTGGCCCGATACGCTCCTTCTTCATGAAGACAAATAAGCTCAAAAATATGAGTCAAATCGTCCCAACTTATTATTTAACCATCACTTAATCATCACTTATGATAATTTAGCGCATCAATTTTGGGGTTAAAGTGGCAGGTCTGACGAATTATGCTTAACTTTGCCCCTTGAAATAGTGTCCCCTTTGTGGCACCGCACAGAAACATAATCCATCATTAACCATAACAACACACTATGACAAAGAGTGCACTACAGATTGCTAGGGCTGCCTATCAGCCTAAGCTGCCAAAGGCTCTGCAAGGCCCTGTGAAGGCCGTGGAGGGCGCACCCACACAGAGCGTGGGCGACCAAGACAAGATTAAGGCCCTGTTCCCGAACACCTATGGTATGCCTGTGATTGAGTTCGAGGCAGGTGAAGCACAGCAGCTTCCTGCCATCAACGTGGGCGTGATTCTCAGCGGCGGCCAGGCTCCTGGTGGTCACAACGTGATCAGCGGCCTGTTCGACGGCATCAAGAGCATCAATCCTGAGAGCAAGCTCTACGGCTTCATCCTCGGCCCCGGCGGTCTTGTTGACCACAAGTATATGGAGCTGACATCCGACATCATCGACGAGTACCGCAACACCGGCGGCTTCGACATCATCGGCTCCGGCCGTACCAAGCTGGAGAAGGAGGAGCAGTTCGAGAAGGGTATAGAGATACTGCGCGAGCTCGGCATCAAGGCCCTCGTAATCATCGGCGGTGATGACTCGAACACCAATGCCTGCGTGCTGGCTGAGTACTACGCCAAGAAGAACTACGGCGTGCAGGTGATTGGCTGCCCGAAGACCATCGACGGCGACCTGAAGAACGAGCAGATTGAAACCAGCTTCGGCTTCGACACTGCTTGTAAGACCTACAGCGAGCTTATCGGCAACATCCAGCGCGACTGCAACTCATCACGCAAGTACTGGCACTTCATCAAGCTGATGGGCCGCTCTGCAAGCCACATCGCCCTGGAGTGCGCCCTGCAGACACAGCCCAACGTATGCCTCGTCAGCGAGGAGGTTGAGCAGAAGGAGATGAGCCTCGACCAGGTGGTTGACTATATAGCCGACATCGTGGCAGCCCGCGCAGAGCAGGGCAACCACTTCGGCACCGTGCTCATCCCAGAGGGCCTTATTGAGTTCATCCCCGCCATCAAGAAGCTCATCAAGCAGCTCAATGAGGTGCTGACCGACCCTGCAACAGGCGAGCCACGCGAGTTCGTCGACGCAGACGCTCAGATTTACTTCGTGAAGAACAGCATCAGCAAGGAGAACCTGGCTGTGCTCGAGAGCCTGCCAGAGGATGTGGCACGCCAGCTGTGCCTAGACCGCGACCCACATGGCAACGTACAGGTATCGCTCATCGAGACAGAGAAGTTGCTGAGCCGCATGGTGGCCAAGAAGCTCAAGGAGACAGGCCGTGCACCGAAGTTCAACGCCCAGCACCACTTCTTCGGCTACGAGGGCCGCTGCGCATCTCCGTCCAACTACGATGCCGACTATTGCTACAGCCTCGGCTTCAACGCCAGCCGCCTCATCGCTGCCGGCAAGACTGGCTACATGAGCATCGTGCGCAACACCACAGCTCCTGCTGCCGAGTGGATTGCTGGCGGTGTGCCCATCACCATGATGATGAATATCGAGCGCCGCAACGGTGCCGACAAACCAGTGATACGCAAGGCACTCGTAGAGATCGACGGAGCTCCGTTCAAGTACTTCGCTGCTCATCGCGAGGAGTGGGCCAAGAACACCTGCTACGTATATCCCGGCCCAATACAGTACTTCGGTCCTACCGAGGTATGCGACCAGTGCACCAAGACCCTGAAGCTTGAACAAGCATAGTACCGCACCACAACAACGACGCGCGGCTTCGGCTGATCCCACACGGGCACCGAAGCCGCGCACGACAAAGCGGCGTAACACCATCAACGAGCACACACGACCAGCACGCCCAGGCTCACACACCAAGCGCGGCAAGGCCCGCAGCTGGCTGAAGCGACTGCCCCACTGGTCGGTATATGCCTCAATAGGTGTTGTGCTGCTAGGTTATATGCTGCTTATTGCCTACTTCGTATGGAACCCGTTCAGTTTCAGGTGGGGAGTAAGCGGCCACAACATACCGCCGCCAGAGGGCTACCACGTATACGGGCTCGACATATCACACTACCAGCGACGCATCGACTGGGGAAAAGTGGAGCACGCCACCATCAACGAGCAACCTCTGCGGTTCGTATTCATCAAGGCATCGGAAGGCGCCACACAGCAGGACACCAACTTTGCCAGCAACTTTGAGCAAGCCGGACAGCACGGTTTCCTGCGTGGCGCATACCACTACTTCAAGCCCAAGGTGGACGCCGAGCAGCAAGCTCAGAACTTCATAAGCCACGTGACACTGCACGTGGGCGACCTGCCTCCCGTGCTCGACGTGGAGGAAGTAGGCAACCTGACCAACACCGAGCTGCAGAGCGCGGTGCTCATGTGGCTGACACTCATTGAAAGACATTACGGTATTAAACCTATTATATATACGGGTTATAAATTCAAGTTGCAGCACCTGAGCACGCCTGTGTTCGATGACTACCCCTACTGGATAGCCCACTACTACGTGAAGGAGCTGGAGTACACAGGCACCTGGGCATTCTGGCAGTACTCCGACCGCGGACAGATAGACGGCATCAAGGGCAATGTCGACTGCAACATATTCAACGGTGACCTGCAGCAGCTCACCACGATGACCCTGCAGCGCGAGCCACAAGCCGCCTCACGCCGCTGGCATCCGAACCAGCAATAGCATCACCCACAAACAAGACCACCCACTATGAGCCAACTACGCACACCATACTACCTTGTAGAAGAGAAGCTGCTGCGCCGTAATCTGGAACTGATACGCAGCGTGAGCCAGCGTAGTGGCGCAGAAATCATACTGGCATTCAAGGCCTTCGCGCTGTGGAAGACATTTCCCATATTCCGCGAGTACATCCGGGCCACTACTGCCAGCAGCCCCGATGAGGCACGCCTGGCGCTGGAGAAATTCGGCAGCAAGGCACACACCTACAGCCCAGCCTACACGCAGGGAGACTTCGACACAATAGTGCGCTGCTCGTCGCACATTACATTCAACTCGCTATCGCAGTACCAGCGTTTCGGCGCTCCGCTGTGCGAAAGGAGCAAAGTAGAATACACCAACCCTGATACTGGCACCCGGGTACCGTCGCTGGGCCTGCGCGTGAACCCGGAATACTCGGAGATAGGAACCGAACTGTACAACCCCTGCGCCCCAGGTTCACGCTTCGGCGTGCTGGCTGCGCAACTGCCGGAGCAGCTGCCTGCCGGCATCGAAGGCTTCCACGTACATTGCCACTGCGAGAGCAGCGCCGAGACATTCCAGCGCACACTGGTACATATAGAGGATAAGTTTGCACGCTGGTTCCCGCAACTGAAGTGGATAAACTTCGGCGGAGGACACCTGATGACACGCAAAGACTACAATGTGGAGCTGCTTATCACCATGCTGCAAGGCTTCCGTCAGCGCTACCCTTGGCTGAAAGTGATTCTTGAGCCAGGCTCTGCATTTGCCTGGCAAACAGGATCTTTAGTTGCATCAGTAGTGGATGTGGTTGAGAACCACGGCATACGGACAGCCATACTCGATGTGAGCTTCACGTGCCATATGCCCGACTGCCTGGAAATGCCATACTACCCCACCATCCGAGGCGCCGAGCACATCGATGCAGAATCATCAAGGCATAAATGGCTCTACCGTCTGGGCGGTAACTCGTGTCTCAGTGGAGACTACATGGGCACATGGAGCTTCGACCACGAGCTGCAGGTCGGTGAGACGCTGGAGTTTGAGGACATGATACACTACACCACCGTGAAGACCACGATGTTCAATGGCGTACATCACCCCTCAATAGCCATCCGTCACACCGACGAAAGCACCGAAATATTACGCGAATATACCTACTACGACTACTGCAACCGTATGGACTAAAACAGCACACACCCAAAATATATCTGCTTTCATTTGGAGTGTCACAAACTTTACCTTACCTTTGCAAGCAACCAATAAGAGAACTAACACATATCATTAAACCAACTTAAATGAGTCAGAAAAGAGTTTATACCTTCGGCAATGGACATGCTGAGGGTAACGCGCAGATGCGCGAACAACTAGGCGGCAAGGGTGCTAACCTTGCTGAGATGAACTTGATTGGTGTACCTGTACCTCCAGGATTCACCATCACTACCGACGTATGTAACGAGTACTACGATGTTGGTCAGGAGAAGATTATGGAGCTGCTCAACGACGACGTGATGGCAGCCGTGAAGCACATCGAGGCACTGATGAACAGCAAGTTCGGCGATGCCCAGAACCCACTGCTTGTCAGCGTACGCTCGGGTGCACGCGCTTCTATGCCTGGCATGATGGACACCATCCTGAACCTCGGCCTGAACGACGAGGTGGCCGAGGGCATGGCCAAGAAGACCAACAATCCTCACTTCGTGTACGACAGCTACCGTCGCTTCGTACAGATGTACGGCGACGTGGTGCTGGAGATGAAGCCAGTCAACAAGACCGACATCGACCCATTTGAGGAGATTATCGAGAAGGTTAAGGCTGAGCGTGGCATTAAGCTGGACAAGGACCTCAGCGTTGAGGAACTGAAGAAGCTGGTGCAGCTGTTCAAGGCTGCCATCAAGGAGCGTACAGGCAAGGACTTCCCCAACGACCCAATCGAGCAGCTCTGGGGCGCTATCTGCGCTGTGTTCCGCAGCTGGATGAACGAGCGCGCTATCCTCTATCGCAAAATGGAAGGTATACCCGATGAGTGGGGAACAGCCGTTTCTGTGATGGCTATGGTATTCGGTAACATGGGAGACACCAGCGCTACTGGCGTATGCTTCAGCCGCGATGCTGCCAATGGCGAGAACCTGTTCAATGGTGAGTACCTCGTGAACGCTCAGGGTGAGGACGTTGTGGCTGGTATCCGCACACCTCAGCAGATTACCAAGATCGGCTCACAGCGCTGGGCACAGCGTGCTGGCATCAGCGAGGAAGAGCGCATAGCCAAGTATCCTTCCATGGAGGAGGCTATGCCAGAGATCTACGCAGAGCTCGACGCTATCCAGACAAAGCTGGAGAACCACTACCACGACATGCAGGACATGGAGTTCACCGTTCAGGAGGGCAAGCTGTGGTTCCTACAGACACGTAATGGTAAGCGCACAGGTGCAGCTATGGTGAAGATTGCCATCGACTTGCTGCACGAAGGTATGATTGATGAGAAGACAGCCATCTTGCGCTGCGAGCCTCAGAAGCTCGACGAGCTGCTGCACCCCGTATTCGACAAGAAGGCTCTCACACAGGCCAAGGTTATTGCACAGGGTCTGCCGGCAAGCCCAGGCGCAGGCTGCGGTCAGATCGTATTCCATGCCGACGATGCTCAGGCTTGGCACGCTGATGGCCACAAGGTAGTTCTCGTTCGTATCGAGACATCACCTGAGGATCTCGCAGGTATGAGCGCAGCTGAAGGTATCCTCACAGCTCGCGGCGGTATGACCTCTCACGCAGCTGTTGTGGCTCGCGGTATGGGTAAGTGCTGTGTATCTGGCGTAGGCGCACTAAACGTTGACTACAAAACTAAGACCGTGGAAATCGACGGCATTGTATATAAGGAGGGTGACTACATCTCCATCAACGGTACCACAGGTCAGGTATACGCAGGCGAAGTTCCGACAAAGGCTGCTGAGCTCAGCGGCGACTTCAAGGAGCTGATGGACCTCTGCGACAAGTACACAAAGTTGCAGGTACGCACCAATGCCGACACTCCTCACGATGCACAGGTGGCTCGTGACTTCGGTGCAAAGGGTATCGGTCTGACACGTACAGAGCACATGTTCTTCGACGACCAGAAGATTATCGCCATGCGTCAGATGATTCTTGCCGACACAGCTGAAGGTCGCGAGAAGGCTCTGGCCAAGCTGCTGCCTTACCAGAAGGCTGACTTCAAGGGCATACTCAAAGCTATGGACGGTCTGCCTGTGAACATTCGACTGCTTGACCCGCCATTGCACGAGTTCGTGCCTCACGATATCGCAGGTCAGGAGACTATGGCCAAGGAGATGGGCGTAGACCTAGCCACCATTCAGCGCCGTGTTGCCTCTCTCGCTGAAAACAATCCAATGCTCGGTCACCGCGGCTGCCGTCTGGGTATCACATTCCCAGAGATTACAGCTATGCAGACACGCGCTATCCTCAGCGCCGCCTGCGAGCTGAAGAAGGAAGGCTTCGACCCGAAGCCAGAGATTATGGTTCCGCTCATCGGTATCCTCTACGAGCTCAAGCAGCAGAAGGCTATCATCCAGAAGGTGGCCAAGGAGGTATTCGAAGAGTACGGCATCGAGGTAGAGTTCGAGATTGGTACAATGATAGAGATTCCACGTGCAGCCCTCACCGCTGACCGTATCGCAACAGAGGCTGAGTACTTCAGCTTCGGTACCAACGACCTCACACAGATGACCTTCGGTTACAGCCGCGACGACATCGCATCGTTCCTGCCTGCATACCTCGAGAAGAAGATTCTGAAGGTTGACCCATTCCAGGTACTCGACCAGAACGGTGTCGGCAAGCTCGTGAAGTACGCTGTTGAGAAGGGTCGCAGCATCCGTCCGAACCTCCGCACTGGTATCTGCGGTGAGCACGGCGGCGAACCCACCAGCGTCAAGTTCTGCGCCAAGATTGGCCTCAATTACGCTAGCTGCTCTCCATTCCGCGTGCCCATCGCACGCCTCGCCGCCGCCCAGGCAGCGGTCGAGGAATAATCGAAAGATGCTGAAAATTAGCTACATAAAGGGCAAGTATCTGGGAGACAGGTACTTGCCCTTAAATTTTTGTACACATTCTGCACGTTCCAAATGCAGAATAAGATGGCGAAAATGGGGCAAATGTTTCCCAAAAATGAATGGTGTGTTTCTATGGCCTGTATGTTGTATTCGTATCCACGCTGGAATGTCGTCTCTGCTTCATCAAGCCGTCCCAGCTTCATCTGACAGCGTCCCACAGTAGTAAGCAGCAGCACCTTAGACTCAGTTGGTGCTGTCTGCTTCTCCATCTCGTCCAGGGTAGTCAATGCCACACGTAGCGCTCCATCATAGTCATGCTTGATATATAGCAGGTCTGACAGATAGCTGGCTGCTTGCCATCGGTCATCTTGGTTCCTGCTTTTACTACCACGACTCAGGATCTTCCGATAATACTCCTCAGCTGTAGCATATTCCTTGCGCTTGTGGCACACTCATCCTCGCCATAAGTCGGCAGAGGTCTCAGCCATCACACCTTCTGCCTCAAGGCTGTCGCACAACATCAGCACACGTTCCAACTGCCTCTGTCGCACAGCCTCGTCCAACAAACTGTCGGCTCGCTGATACAGGTATACATCGGTCGGCTGTTTGTGGCATCCTGCAATGGAAGCTACCATTAACAGTGCCAGAGCCCATACCACTATTATTATATATTGAGTGTTTCATCATTCATGCCTACTAATTATAATTCGCGTGCAAAGGTACGATACAGAATGAAATAAAATGTCATCGTATATGATTCAACTATCATAAAACCATGTAACTTTGCAGCAACAAAGCAAACTGCAAAGATTTGCGAATCACAAGCAACTACACTTTATGAAGTACTCCGACCTGCCCAAAGAAGAGATAAGCCATCTGGTGAAACCGCTCAACACCACGCTGGAACAGTGGCAAGTGATGCTACGTATGCAGCAAGCTGGGCGCGAACATCTGGACGTGGAATGTGTTAGTGAACGATTCTGCCCAGGGCAGTACCGCGTGAAGAGCCTCAAGACTGGCGGTGCATACAAGGTTGTGTACCGCGGTCCGCAGAGCCCTTGGAACTACTGCGACTGCATGGACTTCAAGACATCACGGCTAGGAACGTGCAAACACATAGAGGCAGCACGGCTATGGATTGCTGACCATCACAAACGCATACACCGCGAACAGCCAGCCTACACAAGTGTGTACCTGAGCTATCGGGGGGAGAAGCGGCAGGTGCAGATACGTGTGGGCGATGACCACAGAGCTGAGTTTGAGGCACTAGCCAGGCGCCACTTCGATGAGCTGGGACGGCTACGCGAACATGCAGTGGAAAACTTCGGGGAGTTCCTAAGAGAGGCGCAACAGATAGACCCCAGCTTCCGATGCTACGGCGATGCATTGGATTTCATTGTGGAGCAACGCGAGCGGGCTGAGCGACAGCGTATGGTGGAAAGCAAGTATAACGATGAGGCTATCGACCAGCTGCTGACTGTTCCGCTATACGCCTACCAGCGCGAAGCTGTACGTTTCGCAGCTCTGCGCGGGCGGGCTATCTTGGCCGACGACATGGGCCTTGGCAAGACTGTTCAAGCGCTGGCTACAGCAGAATTGCTCCGACGCGAGCACCTAGTGGGACAAGTTCTCATCCTGTGCCCGGCCACACTTAAGTACCAGTGGCAGCATGAGATTGCACGCTTCACCCAGTCGCGAGCCATCGTGCTAGATAATAGTGCTAATGAGGCACAATCGAAAGAGCTGGCCGAGGCCGACTACATCATCGTGGCATACGTTGCATTGCAGACTGGTGCACCACTTTTTGAGAAAGGCATTCTAGCAGACTATGCCTATCACTTCGACATGGTAGTGATGGACGAAGTGCAACGTCTTAAGAACTGGAACACACAAATGGCCCGAGCAGCCCGACGGCTGGTCGCGCCATACACGCTGATGCTCAGCGGCACACCCCTGGAGAACCGACTAGAGGACCTATACAGCATCGTGGAGCTCGTAGATCAGTTCCTGCTATCACCCTACTATCTGTTCCGCGACCGCTACATACGTACCGATGAGAACGGACACTGCATAGGCTATCGCAACCTTAACGAGCTGGGCGAACGCATCAAGGCTGTGATGCTCAGACGGCATCGAGAGGAGGTTGCGGCACAGCTGCCAGAGCGCATTGACATCAATCTGTTTGTGCCACTGACGCCAGAGCAACGTCAGGTGCACGACAACCTGAAGGCACAATCAGCACGATTGATTGGCAAGTGGAACCGACAGCACACTCTATCGGAATCCGACCGCAAGCAACTGATGCTCACACTGTCGCAGATGCGAATGGTGTGCGACAGCCTTTACGTACTGGATGAACAGTCACGCTTCGACACCAAGGTGGAGGAAACAATGAACATCCTGGACCAGTGTGGCATATTCTCCCTCGCCCAAGCTACTGATACCGCAACAGTAGGTGGCATAACAGGCAACCTGACACACAAGATTGTCATATTTAGTCAATGGGAACGCATGACGCGGTTGATGGCACAAGAGCTAGACCGCAGCACTGTGGACTACGCCTACGTATATGGCAACCTGCCCAGCGCAGAGCGTGCAAAGCGCATAGCTGAGTTCTGCGAGAACGACTCAGTGAGGATACTGCTATCCACAGACACCAGCGCTACTGGTCTGAATCTGCAGCAGGCCAATGTCATTATTAATCTGGACCAGCCCTGGAACCCGGCCACGCTGGAGCAGCGCATCGGACGTATACACCGCATTGGCCAACAGCGCAACATACTTGTGTACAACCTTATCGCCAAGGACACCATCGAGGAAGACATGCTCTCAAAGTTAAGCTTCAAAGCTGCACTTTTCGAAGGTGTGCTGGATGGAGGTGAGGATGTGGTAGAGCTGAGTACACAATTGCCCGAAGAGGTGGCTGGTACTATTTCCGAAGAGGTGGCTGGTACTTTGCCTGAGGAGGAAGCCTGTACCACACTTGAAGTGGAAACTAAGACTCCGGCACACGACGAAGCTGAGAGCAAACTACAGTCTACAGCCTTCCTGCAATCTTTGTCAGAGCTTCTGCTTGCCGATGAAGCTACGCGCACCCGCGTAGCCCAAATGCTGCAATGTATGCTAGCAAAAGGACTAGGCGAGTAAAACTATCTGAATGGTTCCGTCATCCATTGTAGAGCAGGCGCTTCACCTTGAGCGAAGGGTGTTTACTCCATGGCTTTTGTAAGTATAACTAATCGCCATGTCCGTAAGACCTCCTCAGCTAAGGGCATCAACTTTCCACCTTGTACCTGCCACATGTGCACCACCCGCTCCGAATAGCTATCGGGCTTTGGTTTGTCTGGCAAACTCACCCTCGGGCATTGCCAATTGTCAATTGTACATTATTATATATTACTGGTGCTGCTCGCGCAACAGGTCGTTCACGGTCTTCACGGGGTTGAATGTCTCCAGCGGTACCTCCACGAAGATGGTGTTCCAGTTGCTCATTGCGCCGTTCCAGAGGCCTGGCAGCTCCAGTGCCTTCAGCTCCTTGCCACTCTTGCTCTTATAGGAAATGAAGCCTGTGGAGGGGTCAACGAATTTCGGCAGATCGAACTTCTCGCCCTTGTAGTCGCGTATGCCGCACACCAAGTCCACTGGGTTGAAGTGCGTACCGCTGCGGAACATCTCCACATAGGTAGCGTTGTTCTGGTCAATCTGTGAGCTTTCAAGTATTTGGGGGCTATAGGTAAGCTGTGTCTCGCTGTCATAGGCCAGGAACGGCCCACCGCCAGGCTCACCCACGTTCTTCACCATACCACACACACGGATGGGGCGGTTCAATACGTTGCGTAGCCACTCCACCTGCTCGCCGTGCGAACTCTCTGTCCAGACCGACTCGTTGTCAAGACGAAAGCACAGCGTTTCACGCAGGAATGTGTACATCTCGGCAATCTGCTCGCTGCTCACATCGCTGGCTTCAAGTGCGCGCAAATAGTCGAAGCACTGGCGCTGAGCCGTAACCAGCACACCGGCTATAATCTTCTTCCACAGTGTGGTGGCGGGCTTCAGGCGGTCGGGCACCACGTTGTCTATATTCTTAATGAACACCACCTCGCTTTCCAGATCTGACAGGTTCTGTATCAAAGCGCCGTGGCCGCCCGGGCGGAACAGCAGCTTGCCGTCGTCAGTGCGGAATGGTTCGTTGTCCATCGTGGCAGCGATGGTGTCGGTGGACGGTTTCTGCTCGCTGAACGATATGTTATACTTAATTCCGAACTTCTCCTCGTACTGCGGCTTGATTCGTTCCACCAGCTTCTCGAACAGTTCACGATGCTCTGTGCTGACGGTGAAGTGTACATCTGCTACGCCGCCCGATGATGCATACAGTGCAGCTTCCACTAGATGCTCCTCCAGCGGGGTGCGAGCCTCGTCGTCGTAGGCATGGAACTGCAACAGGCCCTTCGGCAGCTGACCGTAGTTCAGACCGTTCTCCGACAGCATGGCGTTGGCCACCTCCTTGTACTTGCCCTCTGCGATGAGAGCATCGGCACCTTCACCGTACATCACCGTACAGGCATCGTCCAGAGCTGGGAAGAACGCGAACTTATGCAGGTAGTCGAAGTAGGTGCGCTCGAAGTCTGATACTGGTGCATCGTGGTCGCCGTCGCGAAACTCAAACATATTCTTGAACATACGCGAAGCTGCGCCACTGGCCGGCACGAACTTCGTCACGTGGTGGCCTTCTTGCATGTAAGCCTCCCAAGACTCAACGTAGCCCTGCTGCTCCGTATCCGACGGTGCACAGATGCCATTGTCCACGGATGCTGCGCCCTTCAGACGAAGGAACGGAAAACCTATACGAAACTCTTTCAGCTGGCACTCGGCCAGTTTTTGGCTGATCCCCTTTTGGGCCAGCTGCTCAAGATCTGATTGCGTAAACATAGTTTAATTATGATTTATGAAGTGTGAAGTGTGAAGCAATGAACTTGTGACGTTGCAAAGTTAGCTATTTTATACGATACGATTGCCGTATTACCTAATAATATACACTATTTTTTTGCACCGTGCTCCAGCCATAGCTGCACCGCGGTAGAACTGCTGTTGCACCGTGCTCCAGCCATAGCTGCACCGCGGTAGAACTGCTGTTGCACCGCGGCGCAGAATTGCTTTTTAGCAAAAACTAACATTGCTAAGGGTAGTTTAAGAAAACAAACGTTCATTAAATCAGATAAAATCTATACCTTTGCGCCGTCAAATCGAACAAACTACACATGAACCTATACATTCGCTACTTCGACGATGAAGCCATAGTCACGAGCGTGGACGAAGCGCTGGCATTCATTTCCACGTTCCAAGACTTCCATATGACAGAGCAGTTCATTGAGGATTTTCGTCAATATGCGGAGGGACCTATGCCCTACCCTAAGCGCTACAAAGTACACTCGCGCATATACTTCATTGTAATAAAGACCACTGCGTCTACAATAGAGGAATTCAAGGCCAACGGCAAGAACAAGACAAAGGAGCGCACCAAGGACGAGTCGTCTACAGAGCAGGCACAGGTAGAACAGCAGCGCCCGATGCCACACTCGCTCATCGAAGAGCAGCCTGGATGGTACGAGGGGAACATCACATTCAAGAGAGTGGTGATGCTTGCTACGGGCAAGTTTGACACCGTTGACACCGCTTTCACCGCCCGTGTCAAGGCACATAGCCCTCAGGACTGCTACAACCAGATCATCGACTACCTGCACTCACGCAGCGACATTGACGCCCGCAGCCAGTACCCATCCATACGCGGCAAGAACTTTCAATACACATATCTGGGCATTAAACCTTTGCACGAGCTACCTATCTAAGGAGTATAGCTAAAATTTGAGATTCAAAAAGCTGATTATTAATCAAATTTGCACATTTATATGATGAAAATTAAGCACACAGTCCTTTCGCTCATGCTAACAGCCATCGCGCTACCAGCAATGGCACAGTACGAGGGAACACAGTGGTACGAGCGTATCGGAACAGGCGAAGACAGCCTCACCACACGCCAGAACTTGAGCATGTTCAACCAGTTTATAGCAAACAATAGCCTGGCAGATGCCTACGAGGTGTGGAAGCCAATCATGGAGAAGGCTCCTTTTGCCAACCTGCGCATCTATACCGATGGTGCCTACCTGCTGCAGAGCCTCATCATGCAGGAGCAGGATGCAGCCAAGAAGAAGCAGTACTTCGACGAACTGATGGCTCTCTACGACCAGCGACTACAGAACCTGGCAGGGCTCAACTCGTTCGCACGTGCCGACCTACAGGCCACACGCGGTGATGTAATTTACCCGAAGGCCTACTGCTATGCAGCCTACGGTCCTAGTGCCGACCCAACCTACACTCATGAGAAGGCATATCAGCTCTTCACCGAAGCCAACAAGTATCTGGCAGAAGAAGGTGGCCGCGAGGTACGCGGTGGTATGCTTGACGTGTTCTTCCGTATCAGCTACGAGAAGTACAAGGCCGACAACAACGGCTTCCGTGAGCAGTTTCTACAGGACTATCTGGACAGCAAGGAGCTCTGTGAGAAGATGCTGCAGCTGGCCAAGGAGGAGTCCGACACCGTGAAGGCAGCCCGCATAGTGGCAGAGTACGACCAGCCTCTGAACAACATCGAAGGCATCTTTGCCGAGAGCCGTGCAGCCGATCGCGACCAAATCATCGCCATCTTCACGCCGAAGGTGGAAGCTAACAAGGACAACCTGACATACCTGCGTAGCGCTCTGACCTTGATGGCAGCCAACGACTGCGATGATACTCCGGTGTACTACAAGGCCGCTGAGTACGCTTATCAGATTGAGCCATCGTTTGAGTCTGCTATCGCACTTGCACAGAAGTATTCCAAGGAAGGCAAGACTGCAGAAAGTGTGAAGTACTACAACGATGCTCTCGAGCTCTGCACCAGCGACAAGCAGAAGGCCAACATCGCCCTGCGCGTGGCTAGTGCTATGACTAAGGCTGGCGACTTCAAGAACGCTTACGCCTACCTCGACAAGGCTGCTCAGTTCAACCCCGACCTCAAGGGCAAGTGCCTTATGCAGCGTGCCGTCATTGCTACACGCAACAAGAACTACTCCGAAGCCATCAGCCTCTGCGACCAGGCAGCAGCTACCGACATCACACTATCAGGTCAGGCTAGCCGTCTGAAGCAGAACATCATCACCGTTCAGGCACACAATGCCGAGTATGCACGCCAGAAGGCTGAGTACGATCGCCAGCAGGCTGAGCAGAAAGCAGAAGAGGACTTCTGGAGAGGCAATACCAAGTAGTTCCCGCTACCAGTCAGAACACACCATTCATCTATAAGTCGAGTAGGAGGTGAACACTAATCAGAGGTGTATCTCCATTGGTCTTAAGATGGATTTCCCTGCAAAGCCTGTCTCTAGCGAAGCCAAAGACAATCTGCTATAGTTGATATACTCATGGATATCTTCAAAAGCCAACTATTGAACATGGACGTAACAGCAACTCGTAATAACTTGATTGATGCTATCCCATAAAAGACACCAGGGAACTATAGAATAAACGGCATGACGCTGTCTATCAGCGACTGCTTGCGGTCTTGCAGGGTGAGAATCGCTCTTCGAGCGTTCCGGCAGAGACGAAGCGATAGACGAATACTGAGCGTTGCTGGCCGATGCGGTGGGCACGGGCGATGGCCTGTTCTTCCGCGGCACGGTTCCACCACGGGTCAAGCAGGAACACATAGTCGGCAGCTGTCAGGTTCAGACCCACGCCTCCGGCTTTCAGCGAGATAAGGAAGAACTGGCAGTCGATAGAATTCATAAAGTGCGCTATCACCTGTTCCCGATTCTGCGTCTGTCCCGTCAGCAGGGCATAATTCCAGCCCTGGCTCGTCATCTCGCCACCCACATGCTCCAGCAGCGTGACGTACTCGCTGAAGATAAGCACCTTATGCTGTGTCTGCCGCAGGTTCTCTAAATAGTCGAACACCACGCCCATCTTCCCCTCACCATTGGCAATCTGACGCAGGCGCTGCAGGGCTGCCAAGAAGTGAATGTATGTTATTTCGGCAAAATTTGTGCGGAGCACAGACGAAGATGAGACGTAGATGGCTCGTAGATGTAAGGGAGATGTAACGGAGATCTAACGGAGATGTACGCTTGTCATTTCGATGCACGCATAAGCATAGAAAAAACTGCTACATGGTAGCAGTTTTTTATAGCAGTCACGGCTTCTTGTAGCCGCACTTGGGACAGATGCCCTTCTCGTTGAGGGCAATGCCGCAGAGCGGGCAGCGGTCGATGTCGTTCCTTGTCTCGAATTCTGCCGATGCTGCATTGACACCGCTCGTGAAGGTCAGCTTGGCAATGTTCAGCCTGTCCTTCAGCAGTTCATAGACCATCTTGATCATGCCCTCTACGGTCATGGTCTCTTTCGTCACCACCAGTCGGCAGTCGGGATAAGCCCTGGCCAGCGGCGTGTCAAACGCAGCGCCCTTCATCCTGTTCTGCGGATGGCCGTCCTTGATGCCCTGCTTCTCGTAGACATCGAGAATGGCGGGCAGCAGCGGGTCGTCCTCACGCAGAATCAGGGCGTGGTCGAAGTTCTGGAGCAGACTCCAGGCCACCTTCCTGATTTCGTTACACGGGAACACCATGTTGACACCCTCGTTGACGGTGTCCTCCACCTCAATGGTCAGCACGCCGGTGTGGCCATGCAGGTACTGGGCCTCGCCGCAGAAGCCGTAGAAACGATGTGCATACTGCAAATCCAATGTTGCGATACTTCTCATAAGCAATAGTCTCCTTTGAATTTATAAATTAAACAATCTGTTTGCCGAGCCCCCGTCAGGACTCTTTCGCTCTGCAAATATAAGACAATTCCTCTGAACAGGAAACATGCTGGCGACGATGTTGCCGATAATGGCAATAGAATTCCTCGGATTTACCATCGTTAATATGCCTTGTCGCCTTTGACAATCTGATAGGCCAGCGCATCGTGGCCGGTGGAGACGTGAATCATGCCGCAATAGGAGAAGCCGTGTTTCTCTACCAGCCGCTGCATGATGGTGTTTTCCTGAAAGGTCGAAATGCGGATGTTCCCATCACGCGACAGGCAGAAGGCCATGATGTCGCGGAAGATGTGGCGGCAGCCGGGATAGCTTGCCACGCGGTGGATGACATGATAGGGGCTTTTGTCATCGAGCCACTGGCCGTCCAAGATTTTCTCGTAGGCTGGTTCCGGCGACGGAAGGAAGGCGAAATATCCGATGACGGCAGAGTTTTCCACTATCACATACCCGCCGCCTTTCTCAATGTCAGACGTGATGACTTCCTCCGAGGGGTACCCGTGGTTCCACTGTCGCATGTTTCCCGATGCCCGCATGATGCCCCTCGCCGCCTCGATCACCTGCATGATGGCGGCCAATTCCGATAGCTCGGCTTTCCTTATCGTCCTCTGTCTCTCCACGTTCGCTACATCGTTTTCAAAAAAGCTCAGGAGTGTTATGAGTGATTCATTTGTTGGATTTCAATCGTGCCTCCCGTTTTTTCTGCAAATATAAGGCATTTATCCTGATTACAACCGTCGCCGCCGCTTTCTTTCCCGTTTTAGCAATGGAATTGCCCATATTTACCATTGGATTTCACCCGACCTTTTCCTTGCCTCGGCATAGCCCAAGCAAGCTTGGTCTCTGCTCTCGGC
>CALEPV010000052.1 GCA_937910905.1 uncultured Prevotellaceae bacterium | reverse complement strand
AGGACGCACTGACGGAGAGTATTCGCCAGAGGACTTACCGTCCTAACCCCGTCCGTAGGGTAGAGATACCCAAGGATACCCAAAGAGCATCAAGGCCAAGCTGGAGAGTATGAATGAGGACTCTGCCTCTGTGGCATGGCAATGGGGCTGTCTCGACGGCGGCGGCCTCGTGCCGCAAGATAAGCTTCATTTCGTGGAGCTATCTAAGAACAGTGGTCACGTTGGACCGTTGTATATCGACGGTCATCGTTTCTGGTTCGAGCGTGTGCCAGATGATCCCGTCCTGCCGCTGCGCCCCCTGCTGGATGCATTCGACAAGCAGGCACGTTATGCCAACAGCTACTACAGCTATGCCGCAGGCGACGAGCAGACAGTCTTCCCCGGCGTGTGCATAGCTTGGGGCGAGAATGGGCAGACGTTCCCACTGGAGTTCCGGCCCGAGTTCAATGTACGCATCATCGGTTTCAAGGACGATGACGGCTTCCGCTCTACCTATCTGCTGTCATGGTACAGTGAACCTACCGACAGCACCGCCGGCCGTCACAAGTACTACCATACCGAGGGCATCATCTATGAGTTCCATTGTCCGAAGATAACGTCTGTTCCGCAGGTGAAGTCCTACGACCCCGATGCTTATCTCCAACGCACCAATACAGGTCTCAGCGTTGCGCACAATCTGGTGTGGGACATCAAGAGACACAATCCCGAGTTTGCCGCGACACTGGATACTGACACACTCGTCGAGAAGCAACAGTATGCCTTTCAGACAATGACCCAGAAACTGTACAACTCGCCAGAGACGCCCAACCTCAACACCAGCTACGATGCCTTGAACGCTAAGCTGCGTCGAATGGCAGAGCTCAGCCGTACCGCCACCCCCACTGAGCTGCAGGCCATCTGCCTTACACTGAACAAGGAGATAGACAGCTATCCATTCCAGCTCTCGTGGCGACATGCCTATCAGTTGGACAGGTTGATAGACAGTATCGGAGTCGTAGTGCCTGAGCAGCTGAAGCATCAACTGTCCTCTGCCCACACCGGCATAGATGCGCTGCGAAACCTTACCGAAGAGAACGACAGCCTCTGTGCGGCCGACCAGGAGTACATCAACCGTAACTTCTGGAACCTCAGCCATGGTCCTGTTGATTACACCACGGCGGAGTTCACGGCGCGCGGCGAGCATTACAGCGGCGACTCACAGGCGGCCTACTTCCATGTCAGCGGCGAGGCACTACCTCTGTTCCATGCCGAGACAACGCTGCACAACCTGCGCCCTGGCCGCTACCGCATATCTGCTGTTGTACGCGCTGCCGAGGCTGATCATTCCGGCATACACATCTTCGCATGTGACGGTGCGGCAGACCATATCATACATAAGGAAATCCCAGCCACAGGCGGCACAGGCGGTAATGTATGGTTCTCGGCACTGTGCAGGTTTGAGCAGCGTGGTGACACGAAGCAGGGCGTTTACGTCCTCGACATCAATAAGTCAACAGCCAATGGCGGACAGGGTTACGGCTGGAACCGCATCTACCTTGACGACATTACCGTAGGCCGTGCAGGCATCCTGACCTACGGCATCACCACACGCCCCGAGATTACCAACGCCAGCAGCATCGGCAGCCACTGGTTCTCTGCCTGCGACTTCATTGTGGAGAGGGTAGGGGAGCAGTAGATGCGTCCAACTTGCGTAATAAACCTTAAAATCTCAGCCTTGGAGTGGGATAATCTGTGAAGTTCGAGCTAACTTTGCAGCGCAAATACAATAAAAGCATTCATTCCATGAAGAAGTCAATACGTCTTATTCTTGCGGCCTGCGCATTGTTTATGCTCAATCAGGCCAGTGCTTCGGCACAGAACGGTCAGCCGCAGCGTCCGCAGCGCCAGCATCAGCAAGCTGTTCAACCAATAGATACCACAGGGGTACAGACCCTTACGCGTGAGGCTGGCGGCACATACGTGATCAACACAACACTCTTGGGCTATGACTTCCGTGGCTATCGTGGTCCCACACCGCTGGAGATACGCATCAAGAAGAATCGGGTTGTCAGCGTCACCGCCCTGCGCAACAATGAGACACCACGCTACTTCGCTATGGTGAGGGAACAGCTCCTGCCGTTCTATAATGGCAAGACGGTGAAGGAACTAAAGCGTGCTAATGTGGATGCTGTGACAGGTGCCACCTATTCCTCCAATGCCGTGAAGGAGAATGTACGTCGGGGCTTGGAGTACTACGAGCAGCATAAGTAGTCTGCGCCGTTGCAGCTTTATGTGATGGTTAACCATCACTATACTGCAATGGTTAGGTCGCGCCGTGCAGCCATCTTGCGCAGGTTGAGTATGGCGTAGCGCATACGTCCCAGAGCGGTGTTGATGCTGCAGTTGGTCTGCGCTGCAATCTCCTTGAACGACAGCCCTTCGTACATGCGCATCTTCACTATCTGCTGCTGGGATTGTGGCAGCTTCTTTACCATCAGCTCCAGGTCAGTGTAGGTTTGCTCGTTGGATATGAACTGCTCTACAGAGAAGTCGCTCAGACAGGTCTTGTTCTCCATGTTGGCACCTTCGGTGGTGTCGCGGCTTATGGTCATCACGCTTTTGTGTTGGCGGAAGGAGTCGATGACCAGGTTGTGTGCTATACGCAGCAGCCACGACCCGAAGCGTCCACTCTCCACGTAGCGGTGTGAACGTATGCGTGTCACAGCTTTGATAAACACATCTTGGAAGAGGTCATTGGCCTCGTCCTCGTTGTGTACCATAGTTAATATATAATTGTATATGCGTTGCTGGTGACGCTCCAACAGAATGTCAAACGCCAGGTCATCGCCTTCTTCGTAAAGCCGTACAAGCACGTCATCGGCTTCGAGATGATATGTATGCATTACTATCTAAATGTGATGGTTTAGGAGTAATAATGCTTCGATAGGCAATGAATTTTAAGGTTTGACGCTGCAAAGAAAGTTATTTTATCAGATGTGTGCAAGCTTAGAACATAATTTTTCACTAAAAAATCGTCGCTCCCTCCATGCTGAAGCCTCGCAGGAAGTCCGCTGCACTCATTCTGCGCTTGCCTGCGAGCTGTATGTCGGTCAGATATAGAGTGCCGTCGGAGAGCGTTACGGGGATGGCCGCGCTGCCTTTCTGTACCTCTCGGCAGCTGCCGTACACCTTCAGCACAGCCTCCCTGCCCTTGGCATCGCGCAGCATGGTCCACGCGCCAGGGTATGGCGACAGGCCGCGTATGAAGTCGTAGGCGCTTTTCACCGTGTGTCTGCTCCAGACGATTCGGCATGTGTCCTTGAATATCTTGGGGGCAGGGTGCAGCTGGCCGTGCGGCATGTCGTCCTGTGCTATGGGTTGCACACAGCCGGCTTCCACGTCGTCGAGCGTCTGCATCACCAGCTTGGCACCCATGTGCATCAGCCGGTCGTAGACGTCCTCAACATTGTCGGTCTCTGCAATGTCGCACGCCTGCTGATGTATGATACGGCCGGTGTCGATATCGTGATCCAGAAAGAATGTCGTCACACCCGTGTGTGTCTCACCGTTGATGATGGCCCAGTTGATGGGTGCTGCACCTCGGTACTGCGGCAGCAGGGCGGCGTGCAGATTGAATGTACCCTTTGGCGGCATGGCCCATACCACCTCGGGCAGCATACGAAAGGCCACCACCACCTGTATGTCGGCTTTGTAGCTGCGCAGCTCGTCCAGGAAAACCTCGTCCTTGAGGCGCTCCGGCTGCAGCACAGGCAGTCCGTGCAGCAGGGCATACTGCTTGACAGGTGATGCCTGCAGGGTGTCGTGGTGCCGGCCTACAGGCTTGTCGGGCATCGTCACCACAGCCACTACATTATAGTTGTTCTCCACCAATGCCCGCAGAGTCTCTACTGCAAACTCCGGTGTTCCCATGAATACTATTCGCAAATCTTTCATCGTGATATTTCGTTCTGTGCCGCAAAGTTAGGAAATAATGCGCAGACAGGTGTGGCGTAGGGCAACAATTCTAAGCGGTAGTGGACGTTTGTGTGGCAGATATGTGCTATCTTTGTGGCTCGAAACGTAAGCACACACCTGCACCATGCTGTTCAACTCGCTGGCATTCGTACTGTTCTTCCCGCTGGTGGTATGCATCTACTATGCCATACCCGCCAGCCGGTTGCAGGCGCGAAGGCTCATGCTGCTGGCAGCCAGCTACTACTTCTACATGAACTGGCAGCCCATATATGCGCTTCTGCTGCTGGGCAGCACGGTGGTGACCTACGCGGCAGCCATCGGCATCGGTCGCAGCAGTACGGCCTCGGGCCGGCGCCGCTGGCTGGCAACAAGCATAGTGCTGAACCTCGCGGTGCTGCTGCTGTTCAAGTACTACAACTTCGCCACCAGCAACATCGAGTGGGCGCTGCGTGCCGCGGGACTCAAGCTGGAGCTGCCGCTGATGAGCGTGCTGCTGCCTGTGGGCATCTCCTTCTACATATTCCAGGCGCTGGGCTACTCGATAGACGTGTATCGCGGCACCACACGGGTGGAGCGCGACTTCGTGACCTACGCCCTCTTCGTGGCATTCTTTCCGCAGCTGGTGGCAGGTCCCATAGAGCGCTCGTCGCGCCTGCTGCCGCAGTTTAAGCGCTGGCACCGCTTCAGCTATCCGCTGGCCATGCAGGGGCTTCGGCTCATGGTGTGGGGCTACTTCCTGAAGCTGGTGGTGGCCGACCGCTGCGGCATCTACGTGGATGCGGTGTTCAACAACCTGGAGCAGCACAACGGCGGGTCCTACCTGCTGGCCTCGATGCTATTCCCCTGGCAGATATATGGCGACTTTGCAGGCTACTCGCTGATAGCCATCGGCGCAGCACGCATCATGGGTTTCCGCCTCATGGCCAACTTCCGGCAGCCATATCTCTCGCAGTCGGTGGGCGAGTTCTGGCATCGCTGGCACGTGTCGCTCTCCACGTGGTTCAAGGACTATGTCTACATACCGCTGGGCGGCAACCGCGCCGGTCGGGGCCGCACCTACTGGAACCTGATGGTCACATTCACGGTGAGCGGCATCTGGCACGGCGCGGCGTGGACCTTCGTGTGCTGGGGAGTGCTACACGGCGTGCTGCTATGCCTGGAGCGGGCGTTGGGATTGAGCCGGCCAGGGCACGGACGGTGGCGCTGGGGCTGCTGGGCGCTAACGTTCACGCTGGTGTGTGCGGCATGGGTGCTGTTCCGTGCCAACTCGATGGCCGATGCCGCTACCATCTTCGCAGGCATAGCTACAGACCTCAGCGCTCCGCTGTTCGGCCGCATGGAGATGGCTATAATCAGCATGAGCCTGCTGCTCGTAGTGCTGGTGGACTGCTGCTGCGAGTGGCATCCGCACCTGCGCCTGCAGCCGCGGATGCGCTATGCTGCCACTCACATCGGTCTGGCACTCCTCATCGCCTACATAGTGCTGTTCGGCATGTTCGACAGCAGCCAATTCATATATTTTCAGTTCTGATGCCCTATGCAGAAGCGCGCCATCATACGTTTTGCTTGTAGCCTCGCCGTAATAGCGGCGGCATGGCTGGCCGTGGACCGTCTGGGCAGCTGGGGCATGGCCTGGGCGTTCAGGCATACGCACTACACGAAGGTGCAGAAGATCCGCGAGATAGCCGATGCTGTGGATGCCGATGTGGTGCTGCTCGGCACATCGCGCTGCGAGTTCCACTACGTGCCGTCCGTCATAGCAGACACGATGGGCATGAGTGTGTACAACGCCGGCATAGATGCCTCGTCAAATATCTACTCGCAGTACATGGTGCTCAGCTACCTGTTGCAGCACTACCGCCCGAAGGTCGTGTGTCTGGATACAGGCGAATCGGAGTTCGCCGAGAGCGAGGCCGGCATCGACTTCGACCAAATAGGCATCTTCGCTCCGCTGTACGGGCATTGCGCTGCAGCCGACTCGATGTTCGGCGTGGCAGGCACGTCGGCGTTCTACCAGCTGTCGCATTTATATAGGTATCACTCCAATGCCGACTTGGTGCTGGGCGGACTGTTTGCCGCCCCCGACCCCGACGAGGACTGCGGCTTCCACCCCCTGCCCGCAGTCAGCACGCCGCCTGCGGGGTTTATCTACCCGCCGGCTCTGGTTACCGACCATCGCAAGGTGGATATGTTTCATCGCTTCATCGGCCTGTGCCGCAGCAAAGGCATACAGCTGGTGCTGTCCATATCGCCCAGCCTGGCGCAGGTGGACAGCACATACTACGGCGTGATTCGTGACATTGCCGCCGAGCAGGGCATCCCGCTACTTGACTACGACACCTCCAATCTCTTCTGCGACCATCTGGAGTACTTCCGCGACGAGGCCCATCTGTGCGGCGATGCAGCCCGCCTTTTCTCCGCCATCTTTGCCCACGACCTGAGGGAGACAATCACTCTTCGCTGAGGTCCTGCATCATTGTGCGGTAGGTCTGGAAGACATGGGAGCGGCGTATGAAGCCGATGAAGGTTCCGCTGTCGTCGGTCACCGGCAGCGTCCAGGCCTTGGTGTCGTCGAATGTGGACATAACGATGTCCATCGGGTCGCCGGCCTTGAGGCGTGCAGGAGACTCTACCATGAGGTCGGACACGTGCAGCCGGTGGTAGAGCTCGGTGCGGAACATCACATGCCGCACGCCGTCGAGGTACAGGACACCCAGCAGCCGCTGCGACTTGTCCACCACGGGGAACACATCGCGGCGCGAGGCCGCCAGCTGCCGTACAATCTCGCCCAAGTCGTCGTCGGGATGCAGGTGCTCCTCGTAGCGCTCAATCACCGAGTCCATCGACATGAGTGTCAGTATGGCGTGATCCTTGTTGTGGGTCACCAGCTCGCCCTTGCGAGCCAGACGCATGGTGTAGATGCTGTGAGGCTCAAAGCCTATGATGGTCAGGTAGGAACCCACGGCTACTATCATCAGCGGCAGGAACAGACCGTAGCCGCCGGTGAGCTCGGCAATGAGGAAGATGCCGGTGAGCGGGGCGTGCATCACACCGCTCATCAGGCCTGCCATGCCCAGCAGGGCAAAGTTGTTCTCCGGCACGATGATGCTCTGGCCGGGGATGTCGTTCCATACCAGCGCGAAGAAGAAACCCGACACGCACCCCAGGAACAGGCTGGGTGCAAACGTACCGCCGCAGCCTCCGCCGCCGTTGGTGGCTGTGGTGGCGAACACCTTGAACAGCATCACGCCGCCCAGATAGAGCAGCAGCAGACCTGTCGAGCCGGCAAAAACCGAGCCTGCCAGCGCCTCGGACCACTCCATCTTGCTGTGGCCGTTGAGTATGAGGTGTATCAGGTCGTAGCCCTCACCGTAGAGCGAGGGGAAGAGGAATATGAGTATGCTCAGCATCGGCGCTGCCAGCAGCAGGCGGCGCCAGGGCTTGCCCAGCCGACGGAAGATGTCCTCCAGCCAGTTCATCACCCGCGTGAAGTATAGCGACACCACGCCGCAGAACACTCCCAGCAGCGCGTAGGCCGGAATGCGGTCCACGCTGAAGGCGTTGGTCAGGTGGAACTCGAAGATGGTGTCGGTGCCGGTGACGATGAATGTCAGAGCCGCTGCCGTGACGCACGACACCAGCAGCGGCAACAGGCTGCCCAGCGTGAAGTCGAGCATCAGCACCTCCAGCGTGAACACCAGTCCCGCTATGGGAGCCTTGAATATACCGCTCACGGCACCTGCTGCACCGCAGCCTACGAGCAACATCAGCTGCTTGTTGTTCAGGTGGAACAGGCGACCCAGGTTGCTGCCTATGGCCGAGCCTGTGAGCACGATAGGTGCCTCGGCACCGACCGATCCACCGAAGCCGATGGTGATGGCCGATGCCACCACGCTGGACCACGTGTTGTGCGGCTTGATGAAGCTCTTCTTGCGAGCTATTGCATAAAGTATCTTGGTGATGCCGTGCCCTATGTCGTCGCGCACCACATGGCGCACGAACAGTCCTGTAATCACAATGCCCAGCACAGGATATAACAGGTACAGCCAGTTGGCACCCGTGTCGGTGAACTGGTAGGTCAGCACGTGTTGTATCAGATGTATGAGCCACTTCAGCAGCAGGCCGGCGCAGGCTGTGAGTATGCCCACCGCCAGTGCCAGAAGTAGCATGAACTTGTTGTTGTGCGCGACCTTAATCATTTGCGAGTGCAAAATAAGTGAGTTTCATGCACTTTAGCAAGCAGGCCATAGGCTTTTTTTATGAATTGAGTCTCAACGCTTCTCCAGATGCTAAGACCCTTGAATCTTGAATCTTGAATCTTGAATCTTGAAACATGAAACTTGAAACTTGAAACTTGAAACAACTCTAACCTTTAACCTTTAACCTCTAACCTCTAACCTTTAAACTCTAAACTCTAAACTCTAAACTCTAATTTCCCCTTGTTTGTTTGTGCGAACAGACTAAAGACCTTACCTTTGTACGCCGCTATGCAGCATGAGACTCTAATTACAAGTTTGAAATTGACATATTCCTAACCACAGGCAGTCTTGATATTCTCTCCCCTCCACAGGGAGGGGCCGGGGTGGGCTTGCTGATGTTTAATTCAAGATTCTATGGAACGTTTTCATGCAGCCGAGAGCAGAGACCAAGCTTGCTTGGGCTATGCCGAGGCAAGGAAAGGGTCGGATGAAATCCAACGCTTAGTAAACCGCTTCCTCGACTATGTGAGCTTCGATACACAGTCGAGCGAGGAATGCGATGATTGTCCCAGTTCGCCTAAACAACTTGTGTTCGCACGCCATCTTGCCCACCAGCTCGAGGAGCTGGGGCTCGACGATGTGGTGATGGACGATATGGGCTACATCTATGCCACCCTGCCGTCCAATGTGCCGTCCAATGTGCCGACAATAGGATTCATATCCCACTACGACACCAGCCCCGACTGCTCCGGAGCCGACATCAAGCCACGCATAGTGCACAACTACGATGGCGGCGACATCGTGCTATCAGCCGAGGATCGTATCGTGTCATCGCCTAAGCAGTTCCCTGAGATGCTCCACCATGTGGGCGAGGACCTCATAGTCACCGACGGACACACCCTGCTGGGTGCCGACGACAAGGCCGGCATAGCTGAGATAGTGGAGGCCATGCTCTACCTGATGGAGCACCCCGAGATACCGCACGGCACAGTTCGCATAGCCTTCAATCCCGATGAGGAGATAGGCCGCGGCGCACACCAGTTTGATGTGGAGCGCTTCGGCGCAGAGTGGGCCTACACGATGGACGGCTCGGAGGTAGGCGAGCTGGAGTATGAGAACTTCAATGCCGCCAGTGCCACCATACATGTGCGTGGCCTGAGCGTGCATCCCGGCTATGCCAAGGGCAAGATGCTCAACGCCGCCACCATCGCCACAGCCTTTGCCCAGGCCATGCCTGCCAGCGAGGTGCCGGAGCAGACCGAGGGCTACGAAGGCTTCTATCATCTCACAGGCATCAAGGCCACCGTGGAGGAGGCCACGCTGTCGTACATCATTCGCGACCACGACCGTCAGCGCTTCGAGGAGCGCAAGCAGTTCGTCGCAGAGCTGGCCGCACAGTTCGCCGCCCGCTACGGCGCAGGCAGCATCCAGGCCGACATCAACGACAGCTACTACAACATGAAGCAGCAGCTGGAGGGCAAGGAGCACGTCATCGACATAGCCCGTCGCGCCATCGAGGAGGCTGGCATGGAGTGCAAGGAGCTGCCCATACGCGGAGGCACCGACGGTGCCCAGCTGTCGTTCAAGGGACTGCCGTGCCCCAACATCTTCGCCGGCGGACTCAACTTCCACGGACGCCATGAGTTCGTCCCCATCCAGTCGATGGTCAAGGCCATGCACACCGTAGTGAATATATGCAGGATTGTGGCGGAATAAAGTCTGTACTATACACTCAGCGGCTGGCATTGCAGGCTGAGTATGCCTATGAGAAAGAACAGTTCCAGCGCCTCACCGAGGCTACAGGCATAGAGCACAAGGTGCGCCGCGGGCTGGCATGGTTCCCGCTCACCGTGGGCCGCAGCTACAACAACTCGCTCGACCAGCTTGTGGTGGAGGTCTATCGCAGCACAGATCTTCCCTCCACCCTTGATACCGACCACCAGTTCGAGCCCAACAAGCCCGTGTGCTTCTTCACCGAGGACGCATCGGGCTACAGGCATGGCACGGGCGGTATGCTGCACTACATGAAGTTCGTGGCTCACGTTAGCTACGTGGAGGCTGACCGTATGGTCATCGTCCTGCCCGATGCCGGCGCGCTGGAGCAGCTGAAGGCCGCCTATCGCCTGGGTGTGCAGCTCTACTTCGACGAACTGACATACCGGCTGATGTTCGAGGCACTCGACGACGTAATCAATGCCAAGAGCGGACGGCTGGCCGAGCTGCGCGACATCTGTCACGGCACGGCTCCTGCATCGAAGTTCACCTTCGCTCCCACGCTCTTCCCCTGGCTCAACACGTCGCAGCAGGCAGCTGTCAACGAGGTGCTGTGGGCCAAGGATGTGGCTGTGATTCACGGCCCGCCAGGTACGGGCAAGACCACGACCCTCGTGGAAGCTATCTACGAGACGCTGCGGCGCGAACAGCAGGTGCTCGTCTGCGCACAGTCCAACATGGCTGTCGACTGGATCTCCGAGAAGCTCGTGGACCGCGGCCTCAGCGTGCTGCGCATAGGCAACCCCACGCGCGTCACCGACAAGATGCTGTCGTTCACCTACGAGCGCCGCTTCGAGAGCCATCCGCTCTACACCGAGCTGTGGAGCGTGCGCAAGGCGCTGCGCGATGTCTACGCCTCCCACGGCGGCAGCTCGGACAGCCGCCACCAGAAGATAGCCCGCCTCAAAGACCGCATCACCGAGCTGGAGTACACCATCAACCAGTCCCTGTTCGACAACACACGCGTCGTGGCCTGCACGCTGGCAGGCTCAGCCAACCGTCTGCTCTCCCGCATGAAGTTCGGCACGCTGTTCATCGACGAGGCTGCACAGGCGCTGGAGGCTGCCTGCTGGATAGCCATACGCAAGGTACATCGCGTCATCCTCGCTGGCGACCATCGTCAGCTGCCACCCACCATCAAGTCGCCCGAGGCCTTGCGCAGCGGTCTGGACCGCACACTCATGCAGGCCATAGTAGACCAGAAGCCGCAGGCCGTATCGCTGCTCACCGTTCAGTACCGCATGTGCGATGCCATCATGCAGTTCCCCAACCGCGAGTTCTACGGCGGCCAACTGCAGAGCGCACCCGACGTGAAGTATCGTGGCATACTGGACTGGGACACAGCTATGGAGTGGGTGGATACAGATGGGGGGTGGGCTTCTGAGGCCATGGACGGCGTGTCGCGTGTCAACCCCGTAGAGGCGCAGCTCACACTCAACACCCTGTGGAACTACTTCGACCGCATCGGCATGGATCGCATCAAAGAGGAACGTATCGACGTGGGCATCATCTCGCCCTACAAAGCTCAGGTCAACCTGCTGCGCCGCATGTTGCGCAGCGACCGCAAGTGGAAGTCGCTGCGCCGAGCCATCACCGTAGCCACCGTAGATGGCTTCCAGGGGCAGGAGCGCGACATCATCGTGATCAGCCTGGTGCGCTCCAACGACGATGGCGAGGTCGGCTTCCTGCGCGACCTGCGCCGCATCAATGTAGCCATCACCCGAGCCCGCATGAAGCTCTTCCTCATCGGATCCCGCAGCACCCTGTCTCGCCACCCCTTCTACCGCCGCCTCGCCGAGTATGTCGACGAACTGTGGTAGCGCCTTGATACATAGCCTGTAGCAAGCATGACGTAAGGTTTCAATCCACGCCCCCGCAGGGGGGACGACCATACCGTATGCCCAGATAATCACATCACCGTCGTTTCAATCCACGCCCCCGCAGGGGGGGCGACGTATGGCGGGCGATGTGAGAATGAAGAGGTATCTGTTTCAATCCACGCCCCCGCAGGGGGGGCGACGGGGCTTATTGTTATCACACATTACTATGACAGGGTTTCAATCCACGCCCCCGCAGGGGGGGCGACGGGTAGCGGCACAGTGGCGGGGTACCGCCTACTTTGGTTTCAATCCACGCCCCCGCAGGGGGGGCGACTTGTTTATTGTATAAGATGGTTGAGAGGGATGCGCGTTTCAATCCACGCCCCCGCAGGGGGGGCGACCTCGTATGATAATTTTTATATTACTTTGCACACGGTTTCAATCCACGCCCCCGCAGGGGGGGCGACAGAGCTTCGTTTTCAAGCAGGGAGGCTACTCGCTGTTTCAATCCACGCCCCCGCAGGGGGGGCGACCCTAAAAACCATCAAAGCTATGGATGCAATCAAGGTTTCAATCCACGCCCCCGCAGGGGGGGCGACCTCGTTGGGGAGTCCTGGTAAGACGCGGGAGCCTGGTTTCAATCCACGCCCCCGCAGGGGGGGCGACATAATGGTGCATCCGTGGGCATCGACTTCGGCCTGTTTCAATCCACGCCCCCGCAGGGGGGGCGACGCAATCAGGCAAGGTTTGGACTAAGGCACACAGGTTTCAATCCACGCCCCCGCAGGGGGGGCGACGCCCGCCGGTTCCGCGCCCGCCGGTTTGCCCGGCGGGTTTCAATCCACGCCCCCGCAGGGGGGGCGACTCTTGCCGACTCCGACATACGGGCGGCTCAGAGAGTTTCAATCCACGCCCCCGCAGGGGGGGCGACGTACCGCGCAATCTTTTAAGCACTGCAAAGATAGTTTCAATCCACGCCCCCGCAGGGGGGGCGACGCAGGGATTGTCTATGTTCATGCCCAAGTGCTTGTTTCAATCCACGCCCCCGCAGGGGGGGCGACACCCGATATTCGTCATGCCCTACGACTGGGGCGTGTTTCAATCCACGCCCCCGCAGGGGGGGCGACGTCACCACCTTGTCGCGCCTTTCCTCGTCCAACTGTTTCAATCCACGCCCCCGCAGGGGGGGCGACGGCATGCCGTCTCGACCATCAGGCGCGAGTTGAGGTTTCAATCCACGCCCCCGCAGGGGGGGCGACCCACCGGCGAGCGCATACAGTCGCCCCGCTACCTGTTTCAATCCACGCCCCCGCAGGGGGGGCGACTGCCTTGCGGCGTACTCATTATTATGATTTGGTGTTTCAATCCACGCCCCCGCAGGGGGGGCGACCAAGTCCTACCAGCGTTTCTTCCAGCACATACAGTTTCAATCCACGCCCCCGCAGGGGGGGCGACCCATCGTCACCACGACCGCGACCTGCATGCTGCGTTTCAATCCACGCCCCCGCAGGGGGGGCGACTGCCCTGTTCTCTATTCGTTCCCAACTGATGTTAGGTTTCAATCCACGCCCCCGCAGGGGGGGCGACGGTGCCCATCGTGCGCTGGTCGAGTCCCTTGCCCGTGTTTCAATCCACGCCCCCGCAGGGGGGGCGACGCCACCAATTCAGGCGTTACGCCTAAATCCACATGTTTCAATCCACGCCCCCGCAGGGGGGGCGACCAGGTGACACCATCAATCGGCTTGTGTCGCTGCTCGTTTCAATCCACGCCCCCGCAGGGGGGGCGACTGCCGTTGTCATTGGGGCAATGCGGTGAGGTGCTGTTTCAATCCACGCCCCCGCAGGGGGGGCGACGCCATCCACGCTATATGCAAAAAGCAAAATCGTGTTTCAATCCACGCCCCCGCAGGGGGGGCGACGTCAATACTTATTTGTACCTTTGCACATAGATAAAGTTTCAATCCACGCCCCCGCAGGGGGGGCGACTCATAAAAGGTAGATTATTGATATTGAGTCTACCATTCCCGTATTTTTGCGAACCTATATGTTTGAGGCGTGCATGATAAAGGCTGTAAAGACATTTCAGTAATAATACCTTGGTATTCAGATAACGCGAAACGTGTCGATTTATTGCAATGCAGTCGGTTCGCTTTTATATAATCAACGTGTCTGTCGGGTCAAATGAGGTCTGACGACCTATTTGTTCTATCTTATGTTGCCAGTTGTTGCCAAGGAAATAGAAGCGGATGCTATCGGTTGTATTGTTGATTATGGATGATAACGTGGCTTTTAGGCCTACGAACTGAGCTTCAGTAAGCAGACACTCAAAGACGGAGTTCTGGACGCGCTGTCCATAGTTGACGCACTCTTTGGACACCTTGCGCAATCTCTTCTCGCCAGATTTGGTTGTTGTATCTACATCGTAAGTTATAAGTATCAGCATAGTCTATCTCATTAGAAACACAGGATAATCATCTAAGTCGTCGCGGAGAAAACGTGAAAGTAGCATAGTTTGCACGTATGGCAACAAACCGATAGGAATCTTCTCTTTCAGATATGGGTGCTCAATCATTTCTTTCTTGCGCTTCTGCCATGTTGTTATCAGTTCTTTGCGGCTGTTGTCTGTCATCGCGAAACTTTCATCACTTTGGCGGATGAAATCCCGCTTAGTGATTTGCTTCCGGTTGATCATTGATAAGACGAGCCTGTCGCCCAAATATGCTCGCAGTTCTTCCATCATATCCAGCGCTAATGAAGTGCGTCCGGGTCGTATCGTATGCATGAACCCAACGTAAGGATCCAAGCCTACAGACTCCAGGGCTGCTGCTACGTCGTTGGCGATTAGAGTATATACGAATGACAGCATGGCATTGACTTCATCCTTTGGTGGCCGGCGGGAACGTCCATTGAAAGAGAAGTCATCTTTCTGATGAAGGATCAGGTGGTCAAATACGCTGAAATAGACATTGGCCGCACGACCTTCCTCACCCCTAAGGATGTCCATATTGTCCGCCTCCATCACACATTTTCTACGCCATTCCAGTTGCTTTATAGCATACTCTATTTCTTCGTTTGCCCCATTGTCACGGATATAGCGTTGGAGAATGCTCCGGCAGTTGAACACCTTTCCTGTGATGAAGAGCTTGGCCAAGTGCAGCGATACGTTCTCGTCCTCTGAGAGTGTGTATTGCTTCTTACGCAAAAGAACATTGCCCTTGGTCGGTCCTTGGATGCGGCCAATGAAGCGTCCTTGTGGTGACATGAAGACCAGTGATACGTTGTTCTCCATACACAGCTTCATCAGCCCTGGGCTAGCACCCATATAACCAAACGTCACGATGCCTTCCACGTTCATTATGGGGATGCGGAATCGCTCTTCTTTATTTACGGACACGACGACATTCAGCCCGTCTTTGCTCAGATAGGCTTCGGGCGTTGTGACATACAGTGTGTTAAGCAGTTTCCTCATCCAGCATTCTTTTTAGGTAATAGGCAACGCTCGTTTTCCTCGTAAGCTCTGGCGCGCATACATCAATGAGCGAACAGTTTCGGCAACCTTTGTTCTCGACCGCCCTTGGCGTATACCCGCTGTCGAAAATCTTGTGCATCTCCTCGCTCAGCTGATAGGTCAGCTGTCGCAGGTGGTCATCGATCTCCACAACCTCACGATGACGTGTCTCGTGGTAGAAGAGCGCAGCCTCAGGAATATGCACCTTGTACATCTCTTCCAGACAGATGGCCTGTGCACAGAGCTGTACCTCATCCCGTTCGTCGGGCTTCCTGTGGCCTCGTTTGTATTCTACAGGGTAGGGCTTCCAGAAGCCTGGATACTTAGGATGCGTGATGGCATCATCACTGGTGTCGGATGGCAAGAGCTCTACAGCATCGCTGATACCGTACAGCCCCAAGGTGTGGGAGGCTATGTGTACGGAGCGCAGCGTGATGGTGTCGCCATTCTTCTGTCGGTAAGCCGGATTGTCCACATTCCTGTGCAACAAATCTCCCTCAATCGTCAGGCGGTTGTCGGCCCATTGCTGCTCGATATGTATCAATGCCCATTGCCGGGGACAGAACATGATGTGCTGAATCCCCGACAACATGAGCATCTGGTCATCGTCGTAGTACACGCCTTTATCAGATGAGGTTATATGAGTTCTTCGACCGTGACGTTGGCAGGAACGCCTGCACGGTCTATAGTCACCCTGTAATCCTCGAACCTACGCGGCGCGCCATCGCATTGTTTCTCTACCTTCACCAGGTCGAAGAGCTTGTTGGCAGGAGCACAGCCCAATACCGTGTCGTGTTTGAACACAATCAGCTTCTGAGCACTCATCAATCCGCGGGCAGCAGAGCGGTCCATGTCGAACATGTTCTTCAGCGCATCCCAGAACAGGGAGAGATCTTCTTCTGAGAATCCCGTCTGCTGCGCGAGGCTGGCAGAGATAAACCCATGACAGACGTAGAGGCCGTAGGGAACGGTGGCCTTACGGCCCATGGTACGGTTGTCGCCACCCTGCTTCTCGGCTTCCTTCTCCGTAGCAACAGCCATACGGGTGATGGAGTGTTCCATTGCCGCAATCGGGTCAACGGAGCGGGCGAAGGTGAACTGGATAGGTCCGCGCACCTGCCCGGCGTTCTTTCCCGTAGACATCACTGCGCCAAAGGTGCGTATGTCATAGTACTTGCGACACATCACGGTTCTGGCTTCCGCAGTCTTGTCTTTCTCGGCTGCTTGCTTTACCGTCTCTTCTTCATGAGCTGCATCGATGAGCGTGTTGAGTACGGCCTTCTCCTTGATGAAAATGTCATAGCCGTCGGCACAGCCTTTTGCCACTTGTACATAATTTCTGACTTTACGTTTCAGGCAAACGTCGGTTACAAGCCCCATGCCTGTCTCAGCATCTACACGAGGAAGATTGCCTGCGTCGGGGTCGCCATTGGGGTTACCGTCTTGTACATCAAAGATGTAAACGAAATCGATTCTGTTCTTTAGTTCTGACATAGTTGTATGGTTTTACGTTTATTGATTATTCGTTGTTGTTCTCTTCGTTTTTGGTAAACCTAAAATCCGCAACCAAAAACCAAAAATGTCCAATTAGCTCGCTTTGACATCT
>CALEPV010000051.1 GCA_937910905.1 uncultured Prevotellaceae bacterium | reverse complement strand
GAGTGAAGCCTGAGTTCAGCCTCGCCCAGGGTACCTCCACCATCTCTATGGAGCCTGCATCCGTCCTCAGTCTGGGAACGCGGGCATGAAGATAGCAGGGATGCTCGAAGAAATTCAGGTGGCGCCACACCTTGTCTACAGTGTCATGGGGTGACAGCAATGTCCCCTTGGATGACATAAAACGTGAACCACGCTCAAAATCTATCCATAGATGCAACTCACGGACAGTACTTGTCTCGGGAACTATGAACTCGCTCTTGACTACCTTCCAAGGTGAAGTCAAGTTAAGGCCAAGCGAAAACAGCATATTTGTATCCATGACTGCAAATTTACAAATAATCTACTATACCACCAAATATCTACCCACACGATTCAACATAGAGCCTAAATAATTTCACGGCAAGCTCTGTTATGGCGTTGATAGTGAGCAACGGGCTGTTTTTCGATATAAAAAAGGTGTATTTCCTAAACATTGTGTACCTTTGCCGCCAAAATCAAAAGACTATACTGAGAGATATGGCACAGAACCTAGTTATCGTTGAGTCGCCAGCCAAGGCGAAGACCATAGAGAAGTTTTTAGGCAAGGACTACACGGTGATGTCATCGTATGGACACATACGCGACCTCAAGAAGAAAACATTCAGTATCAATACTACCAACTTCCAGCCGCAGTATGAGATTCCTACTGACAAGACCAAGGTGGTGAGTGAGCTGAAGATGAAGGCAAAACAGAGCGACATGGTGTGGCTGGCATCCGATGAAGACCGCGAGGGAGAAGCCATATCGTGGCACTTGCAGGAAGTGCTGAAGCTCAAGCCGGAGCGTACACGCCGAATCGTGTTCCATGAGATAACCAAGATGGCAATCCTCAACGCCATAGAGCATCCGCGTACTGTGGATATGGCGCTGGTGAATGCGCAGCAGGCTCGCCGCGTGCTGGATCGCATAGTGGGCTTCAAGCTGTCGCCTGTGCTGTGGCGCAAGGTGAAGCCTGGCCTCAGCGCCGGACGTGTGCAGAGCGTTGCCGTGAGACTGATTGTTGAGCGCGAGCGCGAGATACAGGCCTTCCAGAGCGAGGCCTCGTACCGCGTGACAGCCGTGATGCAGACACAGAACGGTGGCGAGATCAAGGCAGAGCTGAACCGTCGCTTTGCTACTCGCAGCGAGGCTGAGGCATTCCTGAAGGATGTAGCCAAGGCTAAGCTTACCATCACCGACCTGCAGACGAAGCCAGTGCACCGCACCCCTGCCCCACCCTTCACCACCAGCACGCTACAGCAGGAGGCCGCACACAAGCTCGGCTTCCCGGTAGCACAGACCATGCTGGTGGCGCAGCACCTCTACGAGAACGGTCTCATCACATATATGCGTACCGACAGCGTGAACCTCAGCTCGCTGGCACTGGGCACAAGCCGCGACGTAATCACAGAGCTGATGGGCAAGGAGTACGTCAAGACACGCCAGTATCAGACAGCCAGCAAGGGCGCACAGGAGGCCCACGAAGCCATACGCCCGACATACATGAGCCGCACCGAGCTGTCTACGGACAACGTGCAGGAGCGTCGTCTGTATGACCTCATTTGGAAGCGCACAGTGGCATCGCAGATGGCTGATGCAGAGATGGAGAAGACCACCGCAACGATAAGCATCTGCGGACGCGAGGAGCAGTTTGTGGCTACAGGCGAGGTCGTGAAGTTCGACGGATTCTTGAAGGTGTACCGCGACACCGAGGGCGACGAGGAAAACAGTGATACCCTGAACGGCGGTGAGGGCGCTACGATACTGCCCCCAATGACTGTCGGACAGGACCTGACCCGCATAGAGATACAGGCTACAGAGCGCTTCACGCTGCATCCGGCTCGCTACAACGAGGCTTCGCTGGTGAAGAAGCTGGAGGAGCTGGGCATAGGCCGTCCGTCGACCTACGCTCCTACAATCAGCACCATACAGCAGCGCGAATATGTGGTGCGCGGCGACAAGGCCGGCGTGGAGCAGCCATACGATGTGCTGACAATGGACGATAACGGCATCAGGAGCGAGCGTCGCACCATGGTGCTGGGCGCTGAGCGTGCTCGTCTGATACCTACCGACACCGGACTTGTGGTGACGGAGTTCCTGCAGAAGGCCTTCCCAACCATCATGGACTACAACTTCACGGCTGAGGTGGAGAAGGAATTCGACTCGATAGCAGAGGGAAAGGAGCAGTGGGACGGCATGATACGCCACTTCTACGAGGAGTTTGAACCGCGTGTGGAGGAGGTGAGCAACACTAAGACAGAGCTGCGCACGGGCGAGCGTGTGCTGGGCAAAGACCCCAAGACAGGCAAGACCGTGAGCGTGAAGATAGGTCGCTACGGCCCTGTTGTGCAGATAGGTGTGGCCGGCGACGACGACAAGCCGCTGTTCGCACAGCTGCGCAAGGGCCAGAGCATAGAGTCGCTGACGCTGGAGGAGGCGCTGGATCTGTTCAAGCTGCCACGCAACCTGGGCGACTACGATGGCGACTCAGTGATTGTGGGCACCGGCCGCTTCGGGTACTACGTACTGAACCAGCAGAAGTACGTGAGCATACCCAAGGACCAAGATCCACTCACCATAAGCCTGGAGGAAGCCATAGAGCTGATCAACCAGAAGCGGGAAGAGGAGCAGCAGCGACACCTCAAGACATTCGCCGAAGACGCTGAACTGGAGGTGATGAACGGCCGCTACGGACCCTACGTGGCCTATAAGGGTGAGAACTACCGTCTGCCGAAAGTCATGCACAGCAAGGCTGCGGAACTGACCTACGAGCAGTGCATGGAGATAGTTCAACAGCAAGCAACCAAGGCTAAGTCAACGTCTAAACGTTCATACGCACGACGCAAATGATAAGAATCATACTGATTGGATTCATGGGGTCAGGCAAGACCACAGTGGGCAAGGCCCTGGCTGCCGACCTCGGTGTACCGTTCTACGACCTGGACTGGTATATTACTGAACGCTATCATCGTACAGTGAAGCAGATATTCGACGAGCGTGGTGAAGACGGGTTCCGCGACCTGGAGCGACGCATGTTGCACGAGGCTGCAGAGTTCGAGAACATAGTACTGAGCTGCGGAGGCGGCACGCCATGCTTCTTCGACAATATGGACTACATGAACTCGCTGGCCGACACGGTGTACCTGAAGGCCGACCCTGAAGTGCTGGCCATGCACCTCAAAATGGGCAAGGGTGTGCGTCCGCTCATACAGGGCAAGACACCGGAAGAGCTCAATGAGTACATACGCCAAGCTCTTGTAGAGCGCGAACCATTCTACTCAAAGGCTAAATATACCCTCGATGTATCGTTGCTGGAGAACTTCACCAAGATTAAGGAGAGTGTCCGGCTGATACGTGAGACAATTGGCCTGTAGCGCACCATACACTCATAACCTCACAAGCACAATAGATTCATGAGAAAATGGCGAATTGAAGACTCCGAGGAACTGTACAACATAACCGGTTGGGGAGTCAACTACTTCGGTATCAACGACCGCGGACATGTCTATGTCACACCACGCAAGGACGGTGTGCATGTGGACCTAAAGGAGCTGATTGACGAGCTGTCGCTGCGCGACATCGCTACTCCTGTGCTGGTACGCTTCCCCGACATCCTCGACAACCGCATAGAGAAGACCTATAACTGCTTCCAGCAGGCTGCGAAAGAGTATCACTATCAGGCTGAAAACTACGTCATCTATCCCATT
>CALEPV010000050.1 GCA_937910905.1 uncultured Prevotellaceae bacterium | reverse complement strand
CGATGGTCAGCGCAACGATGCTGGAGATAACGCCAATGATGCTGGCACCTGTGCTGAGGAATGTGCTGAATGCAGAGCTCTTCACGTTCTCGCTCTTGTTGTGCTGGATATAGATGAGGTCGTTCTGCTGAACGTAGAATGCAGGGCTCTCGAAGATATCAGCCTGAGTGAGGTCCAGCTCATAGCGTGTACGCATACCGTCGGTCTCACGGAACAGCAACACCTTCTTGCGCAGTGCAGATGGGTCTACATCACCGCATTGAGCCAGCACATCCAGTATGGTGTTGCGCTCTGAGCTGAGGCTCACCACTCGCGGCGACTTGGCAGCACCCAGCACGCTGACACGTGCATTGAGCAACTTGATAGTCACGTCGGGGTCCTTGATCTGCATCTTATCTGTGATGCTTTGCTCCAGCACCACCGATGCCTCCTCGCAGGTCATATCGGCCACGCGCACTTTGCCCAGCACCGGCAGGTGGATGTAGCCCTGATTGTCCACTATGTAACCGTACACCGAGCCCATGCCAGAGTTGACGCTGTAGCTGGAGTAAGAGCCCGTCATGTTGGTATTACCGACAATGACATCCTGGCTGAAGGGTTGCAGAAGCTCTGGCTCAGCACAGGTAACCTTGATATATACTTGGTCGGCTGGCTTGATGCGCATCTCGTAGGTCTGCGTGATGGGTCGTGGCTCACGGAACATATCCTCTGAGCCCTGGAAGTATACTATCTTTTCGGAGCTGACACACGATGTCAGCACTGCTGCCACACACATCGCGGTCAATGAACTGAATAGGCCTGTACGTTTCATTATCCTTATTATTTATATGAATCCGGTTGCAAAAGTAAGGAGATTTTAGCGAGCAGGCAAATAAATACGACAAAAAGCCCTGCCGTAGTTGGCGGCAGGGCTTTTTGTCGTTTATTCTGTACTATTATACAATGTACATCTTCATTACTTCACCAGCACCTTGCGAACAGAACCGTCGGTCATGCGGATGATGTTCACGCCGCGACGCAGAGTGGTCTGCTCAGTACCGTTGATGCTGTATATCTTCATCTGGCCAGCTGCAGCAGCGCTGGTGATATCCTTAACAGCCGTAGGAGCTTCTGTACCGAGGTATGCGAGCTTCCAGTTGGTGAAGATTGTCCAGTCACCGTCAATCTTGTTGCTCTTCTTCAGACCGATGGTCAGCACGCCGTCCTCACCTACAGCTGCAACAACAGCGTTGTCAGAGTAGAGACCTGCTTCGATGTAAGCAAATGCAGCTTCCATGTTATTCGGAATGAGGCCGTTGGCAACGGTCAGACCCTCAATAGTTGAAGTGCTGCCTACGCCGAGGCTCTCTTCCTCTGACAGAGCGCCAACGATAGCGTTCAGCATAGGAGTGGTGAATGTACCCTCGGCAGACTCTGCGAAGAGCACAGCGTTGCATACAGCAGCCAGGCTGTCAGTGTAGTCGGCAGGATAGCCAGCACGATAGAAGCCGTCAACGCTCAGTGTGTAGTAACCAGCCTTCAGACCTTCGAGCTTCTGTGAGTGGCGATAGTTGCAGTTGAAGAACTCAGCCTCAGCGAAGCTCTGGAAGCCAGGAGCTGATACAGAGTCAGTTGTCCAATAGTTAGCGTTAGAAGATGTGATTCCGTAGTTGGTGTAGTCGTAGTTCAAGATTACAGGTGTTACGTCAACAGGAGCCTCCTCAGAGGCGTCTGTCACGTCGTACATCACGAACTTGCCCCACTCAGCCTTCAAGCTGGCAGAGATTGCATCGATAGCATCGTTGTCGGCCACAACGGTAGCATCGTCAACATAGCCTGCGATGTTATCAAGCAAGTCGAGGAAGTCGTTGTAACCGGATGTAATCTCATCCACCAGATAATCCTGGAAGATAGAAGCCTGTGTGATGAGCTGAGCACCCTTTGTGTTGCCCTCCTCTACATAAGCAATAGCTTCCTGTAGAGTCTGGATGAATGCTATGCACTCATCGGCATCATCGTTACCAATCACTGTCTCTGCCTGAGCTGGCAGCTCGTCAATCAGCTGAGCAGCCTTGGCTGTGATGAATGCATCATCGGCAGTTGCGAGGTCTTGTAGCTCTTCAACCATAGTATTGATTGTCTCCTCATAGAGGTTTGCTTCATTACCTACATACTCAAGCTCGAAGTTATCCCACAGTATCCACATATCTGTAACATCGCAGCTCACACCGATTACCAGATCTCCGTCTTCAGCAAGAATCACCGTCACCTCGTTGAGGTAGAAAGGCTGGCCTGTCATCGGGTTCACAGCACTGAAGTATTCGTTGGCACCCTGCATAGAGTTGGGAACGTAGGCTGTCTCGCCATCATCGGTGGTGAAATAGCTGTCGTATGGCCAAGCACCGGTGGACTCGGTGTAGAGACCTGTCTCCTCATCCTTGGTGGTACCCAGCAGAGGATAGAGGCTGTACTCGTCCTTGATGGTCTTGAAGGCTGTCTTGTTGATACCTGCATACAGCACCATGTGGTCGGCTGTGTTGGTACCGTCCAAACGTACAAAGCCCTGAACCTTCAACTTATAAGCACCCTTAGGCATGTTCTGGATTGTCTGCGAGAAGTCGAAGGTCTTGTGGTAGGCCTCGATGTTGTGGTAGCTGGCAGAGAGCTCGGTGATAGCACCACTCTTGATGGTCCAGCCCGGGATGTTGGTGGCACCGCTGCCGCTTGAGAAGTCGGCATTCTCGATGAGCAGTGTCAGCTTGTCGCCAGCCTGTATGTTGCCCGGTTCGGCTATGAACTCGCGTATTATCTCAGGCATCCTCAGTTCGGCAGCTGCGATGTCATCAGCGGTATAAGTACCGTCCTCGTAAGCAGGAGTCAAAGTTTCCTCTGCCCACTCATCCAGCTGGTCGGCGAGG
>CALEPV010000049.1 GCA_937910905.1 uncultured Prevotellaceae bacterium | reverse complement strand
TAAAGGCATTGCGGAAGATAATTTTTGCGCTTTTGACTTTTAGCGGACAGCAATAGTTTGTTATATTAGAGAGGCATTCGAGCATAGATGAGCCAAGACATCCTTATATCCACATTCACCAGGTTGCATAAGCGGTATATGCGGCAATCTCGTGGTATGTTCCCGTCGCTGGAGGACGCCGAGGATGCGCTGCAGGATGCTTTTGTCAGGATGTGGCCACACGCCGACGACATAGCCACAAGCAGCGATGCCGAGGCTCTCGCAGTGACCACCCTGCGCCATCTGAGCATCGACCTCCACCGCTCGTTGCACGCCACACAGCCGCTCACACCAGCGCATGATGCACGATTGGCCGCAGATGCCGCCAATGCTGTTGAGGCCAGGGTGGTGCTGGCAGAGGTGGAGCAGATGATGTGCCAGCTGCTGAGCCCGCTGCAGCAGGACATACTTCGTATGCGCGAGTACGAGGGTCGCAGCTATGCTGAGATAGCGACTGCGCTTGAGATGAAGGAGACGGCAGTGCGAATGCAACTGTCACGTGCGCGGCGCGCATTGAGAGACGAGTATCGCAAACGAAACACTATATGATATGACCGACAACGATCTTACATATTGGCTGACGCTGGTAGAACGCTACTTCGATGCCCAGACCACCGAGAGTGAAGAGGCACGGCTGCTGCGCTACCTGGCATCGGATGCCAGCCGCACAGGGCTCACCGCCGAGCAGCAAGCCTGCTTCGATGAGGCACGGGCTGTGATGGGCATAGCTGCAACGCAGCGTGCGCTGGCTCGTGCTGAAGCATCCGCGGAGCATTCAGGCTCACGGCTTCGCATCCTGCGCAGGGCCATAGCCGTAGCTGCAGCGGCCTGCTTGGTGGGTGCTGCGTTCATCATCGGGCTTCGCCAGTGGTACAGCGACGACATCCACATAGCCTATATCGATGGCCAGGAGGTGAAGGAACGAGAGCTCGTGATGGCGGCCATGCGGCAGTCGTGGGGCAACATCGACTACTCATCGGACGATGACAATGTGAGAGCAACGCTACAGGACATGTTCAACGAACTAAACTAATACCGATATGATACATTGTACAATGACCTTACAGATACCGTACATCAGGTGCCTGGTGGCAGTGATAGCCTGCTGTCTGGGGCTGTCACCGGCCTGCGCACAGCGGCGGCTGGCCATCGAGTCGCAGTTCGACGGCTCGAAGCCATACTATGAGACCGCCACCCGCGTGTGGGTGGAGGGCGAGGAGCTAAAGCCGTATAAGCTGACGCTCTACAAGAGCATCACCGTGAAGGACAACCCTGAGGCCTTCGCCGAGATGGAAACGGCGGTGATGGCTGATACGCTGTATGCCCTCAGCAAGGAGCTGGGGCACATACAGGGACGGCTCTACTACGCCTTCATCTGCCTGCGCAACGACACGCCGCACCGCCAGCGGCCAGGCCGCTATCGCTACGTGTTCTACCGCAACCTGTCGCTCCGCAAGGGCGGCAGCCCCGAAGCCACCATAGTATATATGGAGGGCACAACCACTATGGATGGCCTGAAACAGCTGTTCAAGCGCAAATGAATAATAACAATAGCAATATAGAACCTACTATGAGAAAGCTCCTTATGCTGTGCTGCTCTATGATAGCAATGTGTGTAGCAGCGCACGAGGCCGACACCACGACTGTGGTCAGCGCCTCCACTAAGTCAATCATCGTGGCCAACGACAGCGACACCATCGTTGTGTCGCGCGACTTCCACGCCATGGTCGACTTCTCCCTGCCATTCACTCGCTCCTCGCGCGACTCCGATGAGTGCTACTCCCTGAACATCAGCGGAGTGAGCTTGGGCTGTGTCTCAGCCCTGAACACATCGCCCAGCTTCAGCAGCAACTTCGGTCAGTCCATCGAGGTGACGTGGCACATGCTGAACTTCAACTTCACGCCTCACTTAAAGTGGGTGGCAGCCAGCACGGGCCTGTGGCTCAACTGGAAGAACTATCGCACCACAGGGCGCACGCGCTTCTTGAAGCAGGATGCCGACATCGTGATAGCACCCTATCCCGATGGAGCGGACATCAAGTTCTCGCGTCTGCACTTCTTCAGCCTTGAGTTGCCGCTGCTGGTGCACTTCCGCACAAAGGCCCAGGTGCGCTTCGTGGCAGGCGCAATCGTGAACTACACGCCTCACGGTAGCCTCAAGACCCGCTACAAGCTGGACGGTCACAACTACAAGGACACCAGCAACGACATCAGCCATGTGTCGTTGAGTGCCGACCTCTTTGCCAATGTAAGCTACAAGGGCTATGGCCTGTACTTCAAGTACAGCCCCTGCAACGTGCTGCAGACAGAGTACGGCCCACGGCTGAACGGGCTGTCAGCAGGTGTGAGCCTGCTTTATTGAACGAAGAGTGAAGAGTGATGAATGAAGAATGCGCAGAATGTGAAGAATGATGAATGAAGAGTGCCCCATGCATTGAAGTGGTAGATATTATTCTTTCAAGTTTTGCTGGGTAACCTAAACGGTCTGTAAGGCCGATGATAACATAGCCCAGGGCAAAGCGCTGGATGTAGGTGTTACACAAACAATGCCGCCCTGTAAGGGCGTAATAAATAATGTTCTTTCGCCCCTATGGGGCTTGTTTTCAGCATGTTCATTGCTTGCGAAAGTTGAATCATTCTTCATTCATCATTCATCATTCTTCATTCCCATCGCATTTCCGAGCCGCTCCACTGCTGTTGTGATGTCGTCCTCGAAGCAGCGGTGGTCCTTCAGGAAGTCTGCTCTGCCGTCGGATATGGCGGCGAGCAGCTCCGGGTTCATGTTGTCGACATACGATGCGATGGCATACTCTATGTCATCGCGCTGCCATTCCATGCGTGAGTGTATGTACACGTTTCGCTTCTGGTGCATGAAGCTGTAGGCGGTCTCTATGCTGTCGCGGCTAATCATTCGTCATTTGTCATTCGTCATAGCCTGCTGGGCGGAACTGCTTCTGCTCTTCGCTCCATACGTATCCATGCTCCTGCAGGTAGGCCTTTAAGTCGGCAGGTTCCTTGTCGAAGGCGTAGCATAGCGACTCCAGCGAGTCGTACTCCTCGTCGCGCAGCAGCATGTTCACGCTTGATACCAGTATCGCATGTTCTTGTGGTAAGTAGTCCATATAGTTATTTAGCCCCCTCCTAACCTCCCCCAAGGGGGGGAGGAAGCAAATGCAGCTGGGGGGATTGGTTGGTATATTAGGGTTATACTTCAATACTATTCAGCAGCTCCAGCTTGCCCTCGTCCACGAGCTTTACTATCAGCTCGCCGAACAGAGTGTTCTGCCAGGCGAACCACTCGCGGGTGAAGCGGGTGGCATCGTCCTTGTGGAACGATTCGTGCATGAAGCCCGTGCCCGCGTCTGTGCGCATCAGCATCTCTATGCAACCCTTGATTTCGGCATCGTCCTGGCTGGTGAAGGCCTTCATCATGATGGACATGGGCCAAGGCATATTGTAGCCTATGTGCGGGCCGCCTATGCCCTCGCCGGCTGTTCCGCGGAAGAAGTAGGGGTTGTCCTCGCTCCACACGAAGCGGCGCGTGTTCTGATAAATAGGGTCGTCGGCTGGCACATCGCCCAAGTAGGCCATGGCCAGCAGCGAAGGCACGTTGGCATCGTCCATCAGCATCTGATTGCCGAAGCCGTCCACCTCGAAGGCGTAGATTTGTCCGTACTTCGGGTGCTCGTGTATGGCATAGGTGCGCAGAGCTGTCTCCACCTCGCTGGCCAGGACGCGGCACTCGTCGGCCAGGTCGTTGCGATGGTTCACAGTGGAGAGTATCTCGGCCGCGTTGCGTAGCTGGTGCACAGCCATGAAGTTGCTTGGCACGAGGAAGAGCAGGGTGGTGGCGTCGTCGCTCGGGCGGAAAGCTGAGGCGATGAGACCCACGGGCTTCACCGGCGCACCCCATCCGTCGTTGCTCATCGTGTCCAGCTGGCGCTCTGTGCGGCGCTGGAACCGGTAGCTGCCGCGTCCGTCGCGGCGCTGCTGGTCGTGGAAGGTGGCCAATATCTTCTGCACGGCGTCAATCCACAGGTCGCTCAGCACGCTGGTATCGCCCGTCACACGCCAGTACTCGTAGGCCAGTCGCAGCACGTAGCACAGCGAGTCGATCTCCCACTTGCGCTCGTGCAGCTCGGGCCGCATCGCCGTCATGTCGTGCATCCAGTCGCCGTTGGGGTTGGGCTCCTTGTTGAAGGCGTTGGCGTATGGGTCCAGGTTGATGCACTTCAGCTGGCGCAGAATCACACCAGCCAGCATACGCTGCAGGTGGGCATCCTGCGGAGCCAGCCGCACGTAGGGGAACACCTGAGCTCCGCTGTCGCGCAGCCACATGGCGTGAATGTCGCCTGTGTATACGAATGTGTCGGGCAGCCCATCGGCACCGCTCTCCTCGTAGTGCACGGTGGTGTCCAGCGTGTTGGGGAAGCAGTTGACGAACATCCACGCCAGCCGCCTGTTCGTAAGCTGGCCAGCTATCTGCTCTATCTTGCGCTCCACCGCCTTCGAGCGGAACAGCCTGTCGGCCACAGCAGGACGGTTGTTCACCGTCAGCGCGTCGGTCACTTCTACTGTTGCCTGCACGTCGGGGCTCTTGGCAGCCGTGCTCAGCGACAGGCCAAGCAGCAGCGCGAGGGAAGGGAGGTGTCTCATACTGATGTAAAAGGTGCGATGTGTAGTGTGATGTCCTTTTGCTCCGCAAAGTTGGGTATTTTCTGCGACAATCGCTACTGAATCTGCGACATATTTGCATGATTCCGCGCAGAGGTGGCAGATGCGGTGCCAGATGAGCAATGTCGTGGTGCACGATGTCCTATGTCGTGGTGTAACATCCCCTGCATCGCATTGCAGCGAGAAAAACATGCGCGTGTTAAATAAATGACACGCGCATGTTTTTTATTTAACACGCGCGTGTCATTTATTTAACACGCGCATGTTTTTTCATCCGCATCGCGGTGAACACCCTTGGACACCGCATCCAGAGCGGCTTTGCGGCACGTTGGGCGCAGCGCGCGTTTCAGGTGCCCTATTATATATAAGGTATAGGAGGGTATCTGCATGGGCGAAAGATGGCATCCGCATGGGCGCAGAACGGCATCCATATTGATGGATGGACGGCAGCGAATGCACACAACGGGGTGAATTGTGCGTTCTTGACCTATTTCCTTTGCCAGTCGGAAGAAATGCCGTACCTTTGCCCGCGAAAAGTGTAAATAGCATTAATACTTATATTATTATGAGTTTGAAAATCGTTGTGCTGGCCAAGCAAGTGCCAGACACCCGCAATGTGGGCAAGGACGCGATGACTGCCGAGGGCACCGTCAACCGCGCTGCGCTGCCCGCTATTTTTAACCCTGAAGACCTTAATGCCCTGGAGCAGGCTCTGCGACTGAAGGAGCAGAACCCTGGCTCGACCGTGGGCGTGCTGACGATGGGCCCTCCACGTGCAGGCGAGATCATCCGTCAGGGCCTGTATCGCGGCGCTGACACGGGCTGGCTGCTCACCGACCGCCTCTTCGCCGGTGCCGACACGCTGGCCACCAGCTATGCGCTGGCCACAGCCATCAAGAAGATAGGCGACGTGGACATCGTGATAGGCGGACGTCAGGCCATCGACGGCGACACGGCTCAGGTAGGCCCGCAGGTGGCTCAGAAGCTGGGATTGAACCAGGTGACCTACGCCGAGGAGATACTTGATGTTCGCGACGGGAAAACCATCGTGCGCAGGGTCATCGACGGCGGTGTGGAGACCGTTGAGGCTCCGCTGCCTGTGGTAATCACCGTGAACGGAAGCGCGGCTCCCTGCCGCCCGCAGAACGCCAAGCTGGTGATGGCGCACAAATGGGACCACTGCCCGCTTGAGGCTGAGTCGTTCGTGACGCTCTCGGGTGACGAAAGGGGGACTACCCTCAACCAATGGAGCGTGGCCGACGTAGACGGCGATGCCAACCAATGCGGCTTGAGCGGCTCGCCCACAAAGGTGAAGGCGGTGAAGAACATCGTGTTCCAGGCGAAGGAGAGCAAAACCCTCACAGCCAACGATGCAGATGTTGAGGGCATGATAAAGGAATTGTTGGACGAAAAGATTATTGGCTAAGAGATATGAATAATGTATTTGTATATGTTGAGATAGAAGGTACGCAGGTACAGGAAGTATCTCAGGAGTTGCTGACCAAGGGTCGCAAGCTCGCCAATGAGCTGGGTGTGGAACTGCACGCTGTCGTTGCTGGCACAGGCATCAAGGGCAAGGTGGAAGCAGAGATTCTGCCTTACGGCGTGGACAAGCTCTTCGTGTTCGACGGTGAAGGCCTCTTCCCCTACACCTCAGCACCTCACACAGACATCCTCGTGAACCTCTTCAAGGAGGAGCAGCCGCAGATTTGCCTCATGGGTGCCACAGTGATAGGACGCGACCTCGGCCCTCGCGTCAGCTCATCGCTGACCAGCGGCCTCACCGCCGACTGCACAGAGTTGGAGATTGGCGAGTACGACGACAAGAAGAGCGGCAAGCACTACGACCAGCTGCTCTACCAGATCCGTCCCGCCTTCGGTGGTAACATCGTGGCCACCATCGTGAACCCCGACCACCGTCCACAGATGGCCACCGTGCGCAGCGGGGTGATGCAGAAGGCCGTGTATGAGGCCACGGGGGGAAACCCCGTGGCGCGGAACGAGGTGGTGTATCCGGAAGTAGCCAAGTACGTATCGCCGGAGGCTTACGTAGTGCGCGTGCTCGACCACCACGTGGAGGCAGCCAAGCACAACCTCAAGGGCGCACCAATCGTCGTGGCCGGCGGCTACGGCATGGGTTCGAAGGAAGGCTTCGACATGCTGTTCCAGCTGGCCAAGGTGCTGCACGGTGAGGTAGGTGCCAGCCGCGCCGCCGTGGATGCAGGCTTCTGCGACCACGACCGCCAGATAGGTCAGACAGGTGTGACCGTTCACCCGAAGGTGTACATCGCCTGCGGCATCAGCGGGCAGATACAGCACATAGCAGGTATGCAGGACTCGGGCATCATCATCAGCGTGAACAGCGACCCCGATGCGCCTATCAACCGCATTGCCGACTACGTGATAGTAGGCACAGTGGAAGAGGTTGTGCCGAAGCTCATCAAGTATTATAAGCAGAACAGCAAATAATAAAAGCCCCCTCCCAGCCTCCCCCCCAAGGGGGAGGAGATAATTACTAAAGACCCATGCCCCTGCAACGGTCTTCCCCCCCCAGGGGGGATAAGAGGGGGGCTTCCATAATAATGGCAAACTACTATACCGACCACCCGTCCCTCGCCTTCCACCTGACGCACCCCCTGATGAAGCGCATCGTGGAGCTGAAGGAACGCGACTTCGCCGATGCGAAGGAGTATGACTACGCCCCCGTTGACTACGAGGACACCATAGAGAACTACAACCGCCTGCTGGAGATAACAGGCGACGTATGCGCCAACATCATCGAGCCCAACTCCGAAAGCGTGGACCTCGAAGGGCCGCATCTCGAGAACGGCCGCATGATATACGCAAGCAAGACCTTCGAGAACCTCGATGCCACACGCAAGGCCGGTCTCTGGGGACTGTCCATGCCGCGTCGCTATGGCGGCCTGAACGTGCCAAACGTGACGTTCTCAATGGCCAGCGAGCTCATCGCTGCTGCCGATGCCGGCTTCCAGAACGTGTGGAGCCTGCAGAGCTGTATCGACACTCTCTACGAGTTCGGCAGCGAGGAGCAGCGCCAGAAGTACATACCACGCATCTGCGCAGGCGAAACCATGTCTATGGACCTGACAGAGCCTGACGCTGGTTCCGACCTCCAGCGCGTGATGCTCAAGGCTACCTACAGCGAGGAAGAAGGCTGCTGGCTACTGAACGGCGTGAAGCGCTTCATCACCAACGGCGACAGCGACATACACCTCGTGCTGGCCCGCTCGGAGGAAGGCACCAAGGACGGCCGCGGCCTGTCGATGTTCATCTACGACAAGCGTCAGGGAGGCGTCAACGTGCGCCACATAGAGCATAAGCTCGGCATCCACGGCTCGCCCACCTGCGAGCTGACCTACAAGAACGCCAAGGCAGAGCTCTGCGGCTCGCGCAAGCTGGGCCTCATCAAGTATGTGATGGCGCTGATGAACGGTGCCCGTCTCGGCATCGCCGCACAGAGCGTGGGCGTGGAGCAGGAAGCCTACAACGAAGGACTGAAGTACGCCCGCGAGCGCGCACAGTTCGGCAAGAAGATTATCGAGTTCCCCGCTGTCTATGACATGCTGGCCCGCATGAAGGCCAAGCTCGACGCAGGTCGCTCGCTGCTCTATCAGACAGCCCGCTATGTAGATATCTACAAGTGCTTGGAGGACATCCAGCGTGAGCGTCAGCTGACAGCCGAGGAACGCGCAGAGATGAAGAAGTATGCCCGCCTGGCCGATGCCTTCACTCCGCTGGCAAAGGGCATGAACTCCGAGTACGCCAACCAGAATGCCTACGATGCCATCAGCATCCACGGCGGTTCAGGCTTCATCATGGAGTACAAGAGCCAGCGCCTCTACCGCGATGCCCGCATCTTCAGCATATACGAGGGTACCACACAGCTACAGGTGGTGGCAGCCATACGCTACATCACCAACGGCACCATGCTGAGCATCATCAAGGATATGGCTGAGGCTACAGTCTCCGATGAGCTGGCAGCCCTCAAGACCCGCGTAGATAAGCTCATCGCCATCTACGAGGACGCATTGGCATATGTCAAGGAGCTGAACAACCAGGAGGCACACGACTATCTGGCACGCCGCCTGTACGACATGACAGCCGAGATAGTGATGTCGCTCCTCATCCTCGACGATGCCACTCGTGCCAAGGCCGAAGGCAATGAGGAACTTGCTGCAGAGTTCTCCAAGAGCGCCAACGTGTATGTGCGTATGGCCGAGGAGGATGTGGTGGGCAAGGCTGCCTACGTGAAGGCCTTCAACGCTGCCGACCTCAAGAGCTTCCGTGCTGCTGAACCAGCTGCTGAAGCATAAATAGATACGTAATACTGCAGGGACTTACTTTGTGTATGTCCGAGACTCTTCTTGCCTTCGAATGTACATAAAGTAAGTTCCTGCGCATGATGATACCATGAACTAACTAACCTGACTTATGTATAGAAAGACTATTGTGGCTGTGCTGGTCGCCCTAACTAGTATCGTCGCTTGGGCCGACGACACTCCGTGGACCATAGCCGTTGCACCCAATGCTTCAATGGGCGGATACTTCGAGACAGCCAGTGGCGCCTCGCAGACCGCCGTGCCTTATTCCACAACATGGCCTACAGGCGACTTGTATCCTACATTCTATGTGCATTGTCCTGCAGGCTCGTTCAGCGTGGTGAGCAGCAATGCCGCCGCCGTGAAGGTTGATGTACGCGACATGACAACAGAACAGGACCTGCTGACCTCGGCAGCTGCAACAGGCTTTTCTTTCACGGCTCCGCAGGAGGGCTGGTACCGCTGGCGTCTGTCGGGCGGCACAGCCGGCAGCACGGTGCTGAGCGATTTCACCGTCAATGCAACATCCGCACTTACGGGCACCAACACGAATGTGTGGCTGGCCGATTGGCGATGCGTGCCGTCGCTCCACATATCGGGCTTTGGCTCCACCAACACGCAGATGCCTTCGGGAGCAGCCTACGACTGGTTCTACGATGAGGTGCTGATGCCTACGGATGCCGACTTCCTGGGCACGTACATCGAAGCCATCGACTACGGCTCCGGCTATCTGGGCATACAGAACAGCACGAACAGCGCCGGCGAGTTCAAGCGTATAGTCATCTTCGCAGGATGGGACAACGGCGATACCGACAGCGACCCGGAGTTGGCCGACTACAAGCGCAGCGGCGTGGTGGCTACAGGCACGGCCGAGAGCGTTGTAGCCGAGCGTTTCGCGGGTGAAGGCACAGGTAGCCATATAATGATGTATGGTGACCTGTGGAAGCCTGGACAATGGGTGCGCTTCCTGCTCAACACCCGTCCCGAGCAGATTCTGCTGCCCGATGGTTCCACCTTCGACAATACGCTGGTATCTGCATGGTACATGGCCGAGGACGTGGACACAGAGTGGCAGTACATAGGCACGATACGTCTGGCCGGACTGTCGCAGTACATCGCACCCGGCAACTCCTTCATTGAGGAGTTCACACGCTACAATACCTCGCAGGGCAACAAGGCCCATAAGGGCTACTACCGTCGCTACTTCACGCGCTCCATGCAGACGGGCACGTGGTACAACCGCAATATCTTCAGCTATACTCACACCGATGGCGGCACCACCGACGGCGCACGCAACGACACCTATCAGACCACTCTGGACAGCTTCGACGGCGAGCCTGCTGTATATATGGAGTCAGGCGGTTACCGCAGGAACGAGCGTGAGATAGGCACCAGCACGATGGCTTATCGCGAGCCCGATGGCATCGTGCCTACTGATGCCACGTTGCAGAATCTGTACCAGGCGTATGTCGCTACTGCCATACAGACTCAAGACGAGCAACGCATGGCCGTTGCCATCAATGCCACACAGACCAAGGTGCCGAGTGGCGAATGGAGTGTGGTGGCATCGTCGTCGGAGGAGACAAGCGGCGAGGGCGACACAGGCCGTGCTGCCCATGCTATCGACGGCGACGCTTCCACCTACTGGCACACGGCTTGGTGGAGTGCCAGCTCCAACTATCCACACTCGCTCACCCTGCTCCACAATGGAGCTGTGACGCTGAACCAGCTGACGCTGAGCCTTCCCTCTGGGCGCGCAACAACTTACAGCGCGAAGCGCGTGACTGTGAGCCGCAGCAACGACGGTAGCGCATGGACAGAGGTGGGTAGCTATACTCTCGATGCAGCTTCCACGCAGGCCATCAGCTTCGCCAGCGATGTGACCACCACATACCTCAAGCTGGACTTCACCGAAGGCAATGGACAGCCGTATCTGGTGATAGACGAGATAGCATTCTACCAGCACAACCTTACTGAAATCAAGGCGCTGGCACAGCAGTATGTCGACGATGCCGGGCAGTTCAATGGCTACGATGCCAACGACACGCAGACCGCGCTATGTCTCAATGTGCTGCGCAATCTGCTAAGCGACGATTCGAGCACCTTAGAACAGTACGTCACAGCTCTAAATACGTTGGCCGAGAACGGCAAGATGCTGAAGTATGGCAAGGCGCAGAGCGTCAAGGACTTCAGCACCGACCATGTGTACTATATCACCAATGCCTATGGCTTCGGTGCTATGGTAGCAGCATCGGCAGATGCCACCTATCCCACCCTTCGCAACGCTGCACCTGAGGCCGGCTCTGCCAAGGAGAGCACATGCAAGGATGTGTACAAGCAGAGCATGTCTGTGACCGACGAGCTTGCTGGATGGCGCATCATCACCAGCGAGGAATACCCTGGCTACTATTACCTATATAATATAGGTGCGGGCAAGTACCTCAACTTCAGCGCATACAGCACGCTGAGCGACACACCTGTGCCGACGCTGATCAGCCTCAGCGGACGCGGCTTCGTGTTCTCGCTGAACACGGCACCGAGTTCGACCGACTATCTGTGTGCAGCGCCGCAGAGCGATGAAGGCAAAGCCTTGGGCTACTGGACGACCAGCGATCAGGGCAGCCAATGGTACATATACGACAACTACGCCCTGACACCAGCCATAACCGACGGCCTCACTACCCGGCTACGCTCTGAGGTTAACACGGCATCGCATAGCGAGTCCTACGCCGGCGAGGGTGTTGTGCTCAGCCTCAAGGGACAGTATGCTACGTTCAGCTCCGCCAGCGACCTCGACTTCAGCGGCGTTGAGGGCATTACGCCCTACGTGGCCACGAGCTTCAACGATGGCGTGGTGCAGATGAGTGGCGTGACTTCGCTCAAGAGCAGCACGGGCGTGGTCATCAAGGGCGAAGCCGGCGACTATGAGGTGCCGTTTGCCGCAACGACACCAGCCGCTGTGACTAACCTCCTTGTGGCTGCCACGGAAGCAACAGTCATAGAGGCAACAGCTGGAGGCAACACCAACTTTATCCTGGCCAACGGCAGCAACGGCATAGGGTTCTATCCGCTCAAGCGCAGCGGCACGATAGCTGCTGGCAGGGCCTATCTGAGCCTCCCATCGGCTCAGCTGGCGGAGGTGAAGGCCATAGGCATGAACTTCGACGACACAACCGTGGGGCTTGATGGCAGGCCGCTGATGCCGGCCGCGAGTGCGCAATGGTACGACCTGCAGGGCCGTAGCGTCAGCGCCGACACAGCACGCAAGGGTGTCTATATCGTAGACGGACACAAGACAGTTGTGCGCTAATCCACCCAGGCAGTTGTGCACGAATCACCCTATAAACCAGCCAGAACAATGAGAAAACAATATAAAGCCCCCTTCACGGTCAGCGCTGAGCTTCATGCAGCCTCTCTGCTTGCGGCCTCGCCTATGACCGACCTCAACGTCTATGCCGACAGTGACGACGACCTCTCGCCTGAAGACGCCCTGGTCAAGCAGTCAAGTTTCAATGATGCCGACGACGGCGAATGGATGTGGTGAAAGAGCGAGAACCAGATATCGCTATACGGGCAGTAATCTTCGACCTCGACGGTACTCTGCTCGACACTCTGCTTGACCTTGCCGAGGCTACCAACTGGGCTCTGCGGCAAGGTGGCTATGCAGAGCATTCGGTTGAGGAGATACGCATGATGGTAGGCAATGGTGTGGGCAAGCTGATAGAACGTGCCCTGCCTACCGATGCCGGTTCACAGGCCTGCGAGCAAACCCTGTCGCTCTTTAAGTCGTACTACATAAACCATTGTGAGGTTCACACACGTCTCTACGACGGCATCGAGGACCTGCTGCGACAGCTGCGTGCAGCCGGCATGAAGCTGGCTATAGTGAGCAACAAGCTGCAGGCCGGCGTGATGGAGCTGCATCGGCATTACTTCGACGGACTGATAGATGTGGCTGTGGGCGAGCGCGAGGGTGTGCGTCGCAAGCCTGCCCCCGATATGGTCGAGGCGGCCATGCATGAGCTGGGCGTTCAGGCAGGCGAGTGCGTCTATGTGGGCGACTCCGATGTGGACATCCTCACGGCTCGCAACTGCTCTCTGCCCTGCATCTCGGTGCTGTGGGGATTCCGCGACCGCGACTTCCTGCTGGCGAGCGGCGCCACAATGCTGGCTGCTACTCCGCAGGAGATACCTTCTCTTCTCCGAACCATAGGATGACGGTATAGCCGAAAGCTCCGTCGTAGATTGTGGCATCGTACTGCCCGCCTGTCCTCATACTGTCGAAGTAGGGCGGCTTGGCTGTGCGCTTCGTTGTTTTGTTTACACTCAACGCTGCAAAGGTAGCGCATTTCTGCAATAATGTGTACCTTTGCCGCCAAATTACAGCACATACACAAACACACTCGACATCATTCACAACCGTATGCTTGGAACAATAGTCAACACAGCCACCATCGTTCTCGGCTCTGTAGCCGGAGCAACATTGCGCCGCGGCATCAAGCCGCAGGTGCAGTCGGTGCTATTCACAGCCATGGGACTGGCATCGCTGGCCCTGGGCTTCAATGCTGTGGCGCGCACCATGCCGCAGAGCCAGTACCCTGTGCTCTTCATCGTAAGCTTGGCCATAGGCGGCCTCGCGGGTACTGCATTGGACCTGGATGGGCGGTTCAAGAAGCTGGTGGAGGGCAAAGGCAAGCGGGGCGAAGGCCTGGCCCACGGTCTCAGCACGGGCATACTGCTCTACTGCATAGGCACGTTCAGCATCGTCGGACCTATGCTCAGTGCTCTGGAGGGCGACAACACCTTCCTCTACACCAACGCCACGCTAGACCTTATCACCAGCGCCGTGCTGGCCACCACCTATGGCATAGGCATGGTGTGGGCGGCTCCTGTGCTGTTCTGCTGGCAGGGCATGTTCTACCTTGTGGCCCGGCTGTGCGGCCCCGTCATCCCCGATGCGCTTATCTCCGAAATCATCACGGTGGGCGGCACGCTCATCGTGGCCTCTGGCCTCAGCCTGCTGAACATCAAGGACTGCCGTACGCTCAACCTTATCCCCTCTCTGTTCGTACCCATAGTCTTCTTCGCCCTGAAGTCCCTGTTGGCATAAGTAGTCACAGCTCATATAAGATATGACACTCACGATATCATCACTAGACACAATCGGGCAGGCCGCAAGCGAGTTCCTGCGCCTCAATGCTGGTGCCCGCTGGTTCGCATTCGATGCCGACATGGGTGCCGGCAAGACAACATTCATCCGTGCCCTGTGCCGTCAGCTGGGTGTGGAGGAGACCGTGACGTCGCCCTCCTTTGCCATAATTAATGAGTACAGGATAGCCCGACCGGCATCGCCTGAGGCGCCGCGCCGCGTGTTCCACTTCGATTTCTACCGTCTGCGCAACCCCGACGATGTGCTGGCGCTGGGCATTGACGAGTACTTTGCCGACGATGCCTATTGCTTCATGGAGTGGCCTGAGCTGGCCGCCCCCTTCCTGCCGGACGAGACGGTATATGTGACCATACGTCACGATGGCACCACCCAGGCCAGGACGCTGGAGTGGGGCAATGATGAGGCATGAGTGAAGAATGATGCCTGAAAAGTGCCGCCATTCGCGTGGAAATCATTACTTTTGCACGCCAAACCGTTAATCCGCAGATGCCAAACCGATAATCTGCAGACAACAAATCGTAAATAGTCAAATAGTAAATACATCATGTTGAGAACAGCAAACGAAATCCGCGAATCATTCAAGAAGTACTTTGAGCAGCATGGACACACCATTGTGCCATCGGCTCCGATGGTGGTCAAGGACGACCCCACGCTGATGTTCACCAATGCCGGTATGAACCAGTGGAAGGACATCATACTGGGGCAGAAGGACCCCGAACCGCGCCGCCGTGCCGACTCGCAGAAGTGCCTGCGCGTGTCGGGCAAGCACAACGACCTTGAGGAGGTGGGCCACGACACATACCACCACACCATGTTCGAGATGCTCGGCAACTGGTCGTTTGGCGACTACTTCAAGGAGGGAGCCATCGACATGGCATGGGAGTACCTCGTAGATGTAATCGGCCTCGACCCCAAGGACCTCTATGTGACGGTCTTCGAGGGTTCGAAGGAGGAAGGCCTGGAGCGCGACGACGAGGCTGCCGGCTACTGGCTGAAGCATGTGCCTGCCGACCACATCATCAACGGCAACAAGCACGACAACTTCTGGGAGATGGGCGACACAGGCCCATGTGGTCCCTGCTCGGAGATACACCTCGACAGCCGCACGCCCGAGGAGAAGGCCAAGGTGCCCGGACGCGAGTTGGTGAACAAGGACGACCCGCAGGTCATTGAGATATGGAACATCGTGTTCATGCAGTACGAGCGCAAGGCCGACGGCTCGCTTGTGCCTCTGGGCATGAATGTGATTGATACCGGCATGGGCTTCGAGCGCCTGGTGCGCGCGTTGCAGGGCAAGCATTCCAACTATGATACCGACGTATTCCAGCCCATGATTAAGGCCATAGAGCGTCTGTCGGGCAGGAAGTATGGCGAGACCGAGGACGTGGATGTTGCCATGCGCGTGATTGCCGACCACATCCGTGCCGTCAGCTTCTCCATTGCCGACGGCCAGCTGCCCGGCAACGCCAAGGCTGGCTACGTGATACGCCGCATCCTGCGCCGTGCCGTGCGCTACGCCTATACGTTCCTTGGTCAGAAGAAGGCCTTTATGTACCAGCTGCTGCCCACACTCGTTGAGGAGATGGGCGGAGCCTACCCCGAGCTCGTTGCCCAGCGGGAGCTCATCGGCAAGGTGATGAAGGAGGAGGAAGAGAGCTTCCTGCGCACGCTGGAGACGGGCATACGCCTCCTGGACGGCGTGATAGCCGACACCAAGGCTGGCGGCAAGACGCAGATAGACGGCGTGCAGGCCTTCACGCTCTTCGACACCTACGGCTTCCCGCTCGACCTGACGGAGCTCATCTGCCGCGAGCAGGGCTTGACCGTCGACGAGACTACCTTCAACATCGAGATGCAGAAGCAGAAGGAGCGCGCCCGTGGTGCCGCCAAGGTGGAGACCGACGACTGGCAGACCGTGCCTGGCGGTTCACCCGCCGAGGGTTCCACCCTCTTCCTCGGCTGGGACACCACCGAGTGCAACTGCCACATACTCCGCTACCGCAAGGTGGTGCAGAAGAAGCAGACCTACTACCAGCTCGTGCTCGACCAGACACCGTTCTATGCCGAGATGGGCGGACAGGTAGGCGATCAGGGTGTGCTGGTCAACGAGGCTGAGACCATAGACATCATAGACACCAAGAGCGAGAACGGCCTGACCGTACATATCGCCAAGAAGCTGCCCGAGCATCCCGAAGCCGAGTTCATGGCCTGCGTCGATACCGATCGCCGCCGTGCCAGCGAGGCCAACCATAGTGCCACCCACCTGCTCGACCAGGCCCTGCGCGAGGTGCTTGGCACACACGTCGAGCAGAAAGGCTCGCTCGTAGGACCCGAAGGCCTGCGCTTCGACTTCAGCCACTTCCAGAAGGTGACCCCCGAGGAGCTGCGCCAGGTGGAGCGCATAGTCAACGAGCGCATACGCCAGAACATACCTCTTCAGGACCATCGCGACGTGCCCGTTGAGGAAGCCAAGAAGCTGGGTGCCATAGCCCTCTTCGGCGAGAAGTATGGCGACAAGGTGCGCGTGGTGCAGTTCGGCACGAGCGTTGAGTTCTGCGGCGGCTGCCACGTGAAAGCCACGGGCCAGATAGGTATGCTGAAGATCGTCGGCGAGAGTAGCGTGGCCGCCGGCATACGCCGCATCGAGGCCGTGACGGGCGAGAAGGTGGAGAACCTGATGTACCAGATGCAGGATCTCGGCGATGCCCTCCGCTCCATGTTCAATGGCGCCCCCGATATCAAGGCAGCTGTGGAGCGCTTGGTGCTCGACAATAACGACATGAAGCATCAGGTCGAGGCGTTCATGTACGAGAAGGCTCAGCAATGGAAGCAGACGCTCATCCGGGCGGCTGTCGAGCGCGACGGCGTGAAGCTGTTCAAGGGGGTGTCACCCCTGCCGGCCGATGCCGTGAAGGACATAGCCTTCCAGCTTCGTGCCGATGCCGACAATGCCCTTGTAGCCCTGGGCTCCGTCAGCGAGGGCAAGCCCATGCTCACCTGTGCTGCCAGCGATGCGCTGGTCAAGGAGCACGGAGTGAACGTAGGCCTGTGCATACGCGAGGCAGCCAAGCTCATCCAGGGTGGTGGCGGCGGACAACCCCACTTCGCAACAGCCGGAGGCAGGAACTCCGACGGCCTGAGCGCAGCACTCGACAAGTTCGTGGAGCTCGCCCTATCCTAATTATCCATTTTACGTTTCACATTATACATTTTCAAGATATGGCAAAGAAAGCTATGCTGATGATCCTCGACGGATGGGGCATCGGCAATAAGGGCAGGGGCGATGTCATCTATCAGACACCCACTCCCTACATGGATTACCTTAACGAGAACTACCCTCACTCCCAGCTGCAGGCCAGCGGCGAGAACGTAGGCCTGCCCGACGGACAGATGGGCAACTCCGAGGTAGGTCACCTCAACATCGGCGCAGGCCGCGTGGTGTACCAGGACCTCGTGAAGATCAACCGCGCCTGCCGCGACAACTCCATCATGGAGAACGCCGAGGTGAAGAGCGCATTCGAGTATGCTGTGCGCGAGGGCAAGGCCGTACACTTCATGGGCCTCACATCCAACGGCGGCGTGCACAGCTCGCTCGACCACCTGTTCAAGCTCTGCGACATCTCGAAGGCCTACAACGTGCGTGAGACCTACGTCCATTGCTTCATGGATGGCCGCGACACAGACCCCAAGAGCGGTAAGGGCTTCATAGCCCAGCTGCAGGAGAAGTGCAACGAGACAGGTGCCCACATAGCCTCTATCATAGGCCGCTTCTACGCCATGGACCGTGATAAGCGCTGGGAGCGCGTCAAGATAGCCTACGACCTGCTGATCTCCGGCGAGGGCGTGCAGGCCAAGGATATGGTCGACGCCATGGAGATGAGCTACGCCGACGGCGTGACCGACGAGTTCGTGAAGCCCATCAACAACGCCAATGTCGACGGTACCATCAAGGAGGGCGATGTGGTAATATTCTTCAACTACCGCAACGACCGCGCCAAGGAGCTCACCATAGTGCTCACACAGCAGGACATGCCCGAGCAGGGAATGCACACCATACCCGGCCTGCAGTACTACTGCATGACCCCATACGATGCATCCTTCAAGGGTGTGCATATACTATTCCCGAAGGAGAACGTCGAGGACACCCTCGGCGAGTACCTCTCCCGCAAGGGCCTCACCCAGCTCCACACCGCCGAGACCGAGAAGTATGCCCACGTGACATTCTTCTTCAACGGCGGCCGCGAGGCACCATTCGAGGGCGAGGACCGCATACTCGTGGCATCCCCCAAGGTTGCTACCTACGACCTCAAGCCCGAGATGTCCGCCTTCGAGGTGAAGGACAAGCTCGTGGCAGCCATCAAGGAGGACAAGTACGACTTCATCGTCGTGAACTTCGCCAATGGCGACATGGTGGGCCACACCGGAGTCTACGAGGCTATTGAGAAGGCAGTCGTAGCTGTAGACAAGTGCGTAGGCGAAGTTGTTGAGACAGCCAAGGCCACCGACTACGAGGTAATCATCATCGCCGACCACGGCAATGCCGACAATGCCCTCAACCCCGACGGCACCCCCAACACAGCCCACTCGCTCAACCCCGTGCCGTTCATCTACGTCACCACCAACAAGCAGGCACGCGTCCAGGACGGCATCCTGGCCGATGTCGCTCCCTCCCTTCTCCACATCATGGGACTCGAGCAGCCAGCCGACATGACTGGCAAGTGCTTGATTCAGGACTAGGATAAGTAGCGTCGAAGACGCAACCCATACCATTCAACCGCGGCAGCTACGTCACTACAGACTGTAGCTGTCGCGGTTACATGTATTGCTGCATAGTACCGTATGAGCGGTTGC
>CALEPV010000048.1 GCA_937910905.1 uncultured Prevotellaceae bacterium | reverse complement strand
TACTGCGAATTGCAGCAAAATGCTGCCGCAGCCTGCCGCGGGACCTACTGCGGCTTGCAGTAGATGGCTTTGGCACGCGTACCGTTGTTCACTATGACACCCCGCTCCACCAGAGCCTTTAAGCTACGGCGTGCGGTACTGGCAGTCAGGCCCAGCTGCTTGGCGAAGTCGGCAGTAGTGAAGTAGGACGATTTTTGCAGCATCGTATCGATGGAATCGAGCATTTCTGTGTCTGTAATGTCTGCCCGCGAGTAGCCCGGAGTGACGTTCTGAGTGGTGAAGTTTCTACAATACAAATGTTGCATCGCGGAACCACGACGGGACCATGCGATGCAACTATTCAGAGGCATGAGAGAGCGTCATCTCCCTCGTTCAGCGCTATGCAACCTTACTACTTAGGCTGCTTGCCGATGTAAGCCAGGATACCACCATCCACGTAGAGGATGTGGCCATTGACTGCGTTTGAAGCCTCGGAAGCGAGGAACACAGCAGGACCGGTGAGCTCCTGTGGGTCGAGCCAGCGGCCGGCAGGTGTCTTTGCGCAGATGAAGCTGTCGAATGGGTGACGGCTGCCGTCGGCCTGACGCTCGCGCAGAGGTGCTGTCTGAGGTGTAGCGATGTAGCCCGGACCAATGCCGTTGCACTGGATATTGTACTCGCCGTACTCGGAGCAGATGTTGCGTGTGAGCATCTTCAGACCGCCCTTGGCTGCGGCGTAGGCACTCACTGTCTCGCGGCCGAGCTCTGACATCATGGAGCATATGTTGATAATCTTACCGCTGCGCTTTGCCATCATGTCGGGCAGAACTGCCTTTGCTACGATGAATGGAGCGTTGAGGTCGATGTCAATGACACGACGGAAGTCGGCAGCCTCCATCTCGTGCATCGGAATGCGACGGATGATACCTGCGTTGTTCACGAGGATGTCGATAGTGCCTACCTCTGCCTTGATCTTTGCAACGAGTGCCTGAACAGAAGGCTCGTCGGTCACGTCGCATACATAGCCGTGTGCCTTGATGCCCTTCTCCTCGTAGCTCTTCAAGCCACGGTCCACGAGCTCTTGGTTGATGTCGTTGAAGCAGATTGTTGCACCCTGCTCAGCGAAAGCGCTTGCGATTGCGAAACCGATACCATAGGAAGCACCTGTCACGAGGGCTACCTTGCCCTCCAGTGAGAAATTAAGATAAGGATTCATAGTGGTTAGTAATTATGAATTGTGAAGTTTGAATTGTGAGTTATCATCTAATGTTATCCACCCAACGGAACATACGGCTCCAGAGTATCTTGCCGCTAAACCAGCCACGGTCCTTGTCGAGCGAGAGCCAAACCATAATGGGCTTGCCCACGATGTGGTCCTCTGGCACGAAGCCCCAGTACCGGCTGTCCGCGCTATTGTGGCGATTGTCACCCATCATCCAGTAGTAGTCCATCTTGAAGGTGTACGTAGTTGTCTCCTGTCCGTTGATGATGATGCGTCCATCGTCGGTGACCTGCAGGTCGTTGCCCTCGTAGACGCGTATGGCACGCTCGTAGACAGGCAGCTTCTCCAGCGTCAGCTCTATGGTTTCACCTTTTGCCGGTATCCACACAGGGCCATAGTTGTCGCGAGTCCAACCGGTATAGCCGTTGAGTGGATATATATCGGCAGTAGATGCTGTCTCGTCAATATACAGCGTGTCCACATAGTCGGTGGCCTCGCTCAGGCGCTTGGCATTTTCGAAGGTGAGCGGCATATAGCCCAGCTGACGCTGCATGGCGAGCTGCTCCTGCGATATGCCCAGCTCGCGCACAAGCGCATCGGGCAGGTACTGCTTCAGATCCACAACGTAGTTGAACTGCACCTCCTTGGGGAACGGCACGGGCTTGTTGTCTATGTACAGCTGGCGCTTGCGTATTTCCAGCGTCTGTCCGGGCAGGCCCACACAGCGCTTCACATAGTTCTCGCGGCGGTCCACGGGTCGCGTCATCGTGCCCTGGAACTGGCGTTGCGGGTCCTCATTGATATACTGCCGGCCCAGCGCATAGACCTTCTGATAGTACTTGCGCTGCTCCAGCGGTGTCAAGCTCTTGACGTTGGGCAGCGTCTCTGCATTCTGCGCTGCCAGCTGCTCCATCAGCTCCTGCCCGATGGAATAGGCCACAATATAAAAGTCCTGAGCCTGCAGCAGAGGATTGCACACCACGGTGTCGCCCGACGGATAGTTGAACACTACGATGTCGTTCTGCTTGATAGGCTTGGGATGCACACGCTTGTAGTCCCAGCGTATCCACTCCAGATAGCTCTTGCCGCCAGTGGGGAGCGTGTTCTGGGTGAGCGGCATGTGGAGCGGCGTCTGCGGCACACGCGGGCCATAGCTCGTCTTCGAGACAAACAGGTAATCGCCTACAAGCAGGCTTTTCTCCATCGACGACGATGGTATGGTGTAGTTCTGGAAGAAGTATATGTTGACGAAGTACACAACCACGAGTGCAAACACTATGGCATCAACCCACGACATAATGGTACGCGTCACTGGATTCTCCAGGTCCTTCCACCACGACCAGCGTATCCAGCGGGTGATGTAGGCATCGAAGATGAACGGTATCACCACTATGCCCCACCACGCCTGTGCCCAGATGAGGAATATAATATATAAGGTAAGGACAACGGCGCACTTGATGTAGTCGCGTCGCGTCAATGGTTTCTTGTCAATGCGTTTCATATTCGGAACGGCGGTTACTATGCTTCAAATAGTTGGTCCATGCTGAGCAGACCTGTGTGCGATGCTGTGAACTCAGCCGCCAGCACCGCACCAAGTGCGAATCCCTGACGCGAATGCGCATCGTGAGTGATGGTGATGCTGTCGGCAGTGCTGTCGTAGCAGATACTGTGTATGCCTGGCACCTCGCCGCGGCGTATGCTCTTGATGACCAACGTATCGGACTTCTGGCTCTCTGCCTGCATTTCTCCATCGAGCACAGCCTGCCAATCGTGCTTGCGCTCCAGCTCGTCCAGTATCTGCCCTGCCAGCGTTATGGCAGTGCCGCTGGGGTGGTCAAGCTTGTGGATATGGTGCACCTCCTCCATGCTGACATCGTAGTCGGCAAAGCGGTTCATCAGTCGTGCCAGATAGCGGTTCACCAGCCCGAAGAGGTACACACCCACGCTGAAGTTGCTGCTCCAAAAGAGTGTCTTGCCCTGCTCACACTGCGCCTTGACCTCGGCTGCATGCTGCTGCATCCAGCCCGTGCTGCCCGATACCACCTTCATGTTGCGTTCAAAGCAACGCTGCACGTTGCCGTAGGCCACAGCAGGAGCCGTGAACTCAATGGCTACATCTGCCGATCGGAAGGCATCGCTGTCGAAGTCCTGTTGGTTGTCTATGTCTATCCTACACACAATCTCATGGCCTCGGCCGATGGCTATCTGCTCTATCATACGCCCCATCTTGCCATACCCTATCAATGCAATCTTCATATTCCAGCATGTTAATTACGCCCGCAAAGTTACATAAAAAAGACAAGTAGACACATTGTAAGCGAGGTTTTCGTACCTTTGTGGGCAGAAAAACTATGCACAGGCACATGGAACAGCTACTGCATTACGTCTGGAAGCACCGTATTTTCCCGCTCCAACCGCTGTTGACCACCGACGGCAGGAGTGTGGAAGTCATTGATGCCGGCCTGCACAACAACGATGCCGGCCCCGACTTCTTCAACGCGAAGGTGCGTATAGACGGAGTGCTATGGGTGGGCAATGTCGAGATTCATCTGCGGGCAAGCGACTGGATGCGCCACAACCACCATACCGATGCCACCTACAACAACGTGGTGCTACACGTAGTTGAGCAGGCAGATGCCGAAGTCAACACTGCCGACGGCAAGACACTGCCCACACTAGTGTTGCCCATACCGGAGGCGGTGGAACGCAACTACACCCAGCTACAAATGACTGACGACTACCCGCGATGCTGGGCCATCATCCCACAGCTATCGCAGTTCGCATGCCACTCCTGGCTGTCATCGCTGCTCCACGAGCGGATAGCACAGCGTGCTCGGCGCTGTCTGGAGTGGCTGCACCAGAACGACGGCGACTGGGAGCACACGCTGTTCATAGCCCTGTCGCGCAACTTCGGCTTCAGCGTGAATGGCGATGCTTTCGAGCTCTGGGCCAAGCGCCTGCCTCTATATGCGGCAGCCAAGCAACGCGACAACCTGTTTCAGATTGAGACGCTGTTCCTGGGAGTTGCAGGCATGATTGACGATGAACACTTCGGCAAGCACCAGAAGGAATGGAACTACTTGAAGCACAAGTTCCAGCTGACAGAGCCTGCGGACAAAGCCCGATGGCGCTACCTGCGCCTACGTCCGCAGAACTTTCCGCATGTGCGGATCCTCCAGCTGGCCAGGCTGTACCACCAGCGCAGCGCCGACTTCAGCCGCCTGATGCAGTGTGCATCACGTGAGGAGCTACACTCAGCCTTCAACGGTCTACCGCTCTCTATAGCCACACGCGACCTGCTAATCATCAACACCATCTGCCCCATGCTGTTCGCCCACGGGCTGGAGCATGCCGACATGCAGGAGCAGGAACGTGCGCTCACCCTGCTGGAAAGCCTGCCAGCTGAGCGCAACCACATACTGACACTGTGGAAGCGCTGCGGAATCGGGGTGGACACCGCTGCCGACAGCCAAGCACTAATACAACTGAAGCGCGAGTACTGCGACCGCTACAACTGCCTGCGGTGCCGCTTCGGATACGAATACATGAAACGGACATGAAAACAGGCCCGACACCAAAGTACCGCTACACCCTGCGCATGAAGGTGCGCGACTACGAATGCGACCTGCAGGGGATAGTCAACAATGCCAACTACCTGCACTACACCGAGCACACCCGCCACGAGTTCCTGCTGGCAGAGAGAGTGAGCTTCGCACAACTGCACGAGCAAGGCATCGATGCCGTAGTGGCACGCATCACCATCTCGTTCAAGCAGCCGCTGCACAGCGGCGACGAGTTTCTATCGTGCCTCAACGTGGAGAAGAAGGGAGTGAAGTACATATTCTATCAAGACATCTATCGCCTGCCGGACTACGAGCTGTGCAACCGCGCCGAGGTAACCACCGTGTGTGTGGTGAACGGCAAGCTGAGTGCAGGCATAGACATACTGGACAAAATTGCCAATCAGGACGAGCCGTGAGCACCATCGCCACCACCATAAACGAACAAGAGCTGCTATGCACAATGGCGCTGACACGCGTGTTCCCCTACAACAGCACGCTGCAACGGCAGATGCTGGAACGTGCGGGGAGCGCAGCAGCCATCTACAAGCAGCGCCACGACATCACAGCTCTTATACCTGAGCTCGCGCCACGTGCTGAGCAGATGCTGGACCGCTTGGAAGGCGAGATGAGCCGATGCGAGGAGGAATTGCTGTATGCCCAGAATCACCACATACGCATCCTGCCCATACAGGACAGCGCTGTCTACCCTGCCCGCCTGCGACAATGCGACGACGCTCCGACCATCCTGTACTACCTTGGCACAGCCGACCTGAACGCCGCGCACATCATCAGCATCGTGGGTACACGCCGCTGCACAGAGTACGGACGCAACCAGTGTCAGCGCATAGCCGAAGAGCTGCGTGAGATGTTGCCGGACGCCATCATCGTCAGCGGACTGGCCTACGGCATTGACATCGCAGCACACCGGGCGGCACTGTCGAACGGGCTGAACACAGTAGGCGTATTGGCCAGCGGCCTGGATGAGATATACCCGCGAATGCACCGCCCCGTAGCCGTTGAAATGGTACGAAATGGCGGATTGCTCACCGAGCTGATGAGCTACAGCCACATCGACAAAATCAACTTTGTGCAGCGCAACCGCATAGTGGCAGGTCTGGCCGATGCCACCATCGTGGTAGAGTCAGCGGAGAAGGGCGGTTCGCTCATCACCGCCAACATAGCCAACGGCTACAACCGCAGCGTCTACGCATATCCGGGACGCAGCACCGATGCCATGTCCCGCGGCTGTAACAATCTGATACGGCATCACATAGCCACGCTGACAACATCCATCAGCGATGTAATCACCGACCTTAACTGGCAGATTACCGGCACAGCAGCATCCGCACCTGCGCAGAAAGAGCTGTTCCCGGAGCTGAGCGACAGCGAGCGACTGGTAATGGCCACGATGACAACCCATCAAGATGCCGACTTCTCCGAGCTGATTATGGCTACGGCACTGCCCAGCGCAAGGCTGACATCCACGCTGATGACACTGGAGATGAAGGGGATAATAAAAAAGATGGCAGGAAACCACTACCATCTTCTCTACTCTTGAATCTACATTGTACGCCTGATAAGACTCGAACTTACACGCCTCGCGGCACTAGATCCTAAGTCTAGCGTGTCTACCAATTCCACCACAGGCGCATCTTGCAGGGGTGACGTCACCCGTTAGACGGCTGCAAAGGTAGGTGTTTTTATGTTAAAACAACAGCATTATAGCCAAAATGTTCAACTTTTTTGTGTCGCAAACCGTAAAAGCCCTACCTTTGTAAGTGATTACTATGAACAAAACATCATACACTATTATCTGCCTTGCAGCCGCCGGCCTAACTTTCTGCGCATGCGGTGGCAAGGCCTCATCAGCAGCCAGCCGGGAGGCCGACAGTACCATTTTGGCCGATTCCATCGAGCCGGAGCAGGCTGCGAAGCCCCTCATGCCGCTACCAGACACCGTATACGCATCGGCACAATCCATACACTTCGTTGTGGACACACTGGACAGCATCGACATGCAGCTACAGTATCTCAACGACCCCTATCCCGCCAAGCACGGAGTCCGCACATTCCGCGCCAACCAGCTGCGCAACGCTTCCTTCGGCGGCAGGGTGAAGGGCACACCTTCAAGCATCACCATAGTTTGGCGCTTTGAAACCGAGTTTGACACCGTGGTGACGAAGTACGGGCAATGGGGCGGAGGCACAGGATGGACAGGGCAGCCCCTCTACGCCGAATGGACATCCGATGAAATGGCGCATTTTCGCTCCGACAGCTCTGCACAGCTCACCGCCGACTTCGGCAACCGCGAGGTGATGGTAGCATCGCTGTGCGGCGAAGTGTACTTCATCAACTACGACACAGGCAAGCGCTCGCGCCAGCCCCTCGACGCAGGCAATGTGGTGAAGGGCACGATGTCGCTCGACCCTGAGTACATGAACCTATACGTAGGCCAGGGCGTGCCACGCACCACCCCATTCGGCTGTCAGGCATTCGACCTTCTGCGCCACGAGCGGGTGTACTTCTTCCCCCAGGATCATCGCGCCTGGCGCGGATGGAACGCCTTTGACTCGTCGCCCATAGTGGCTGGCGGCTTCCTGTTCTGGCCAGGTGAGAACGGCAGCCTGCATCAGTTCGTGCGCGAGAAGGGCAGCTTGCGTATGGTTCGAGTGTTGCGCTATCGTGTGAACGGAGCTGCACCAGGCATCGAATCGAGCCTCTGCGTGTACCGCAACTACGGCTACTTCGCCGACAACCACGGCAACATCGTATGCGTGAACCTCAATACCCTACACCCCGTATGGCTCTACAGCAACCACGATGACACCGATGCCACCGTAGTGTGCAGAGAGGAGAATGGTGTTCCTTATATATATAGTGCGTGCGAGGTGGACAAGCAGGGTGATGAAGGCCAGAGTCACATAGTGAAGCTCTGCGCACTCGACGGCCAGCTGGTGTGGGAACAGCAAGTGCCCTGCACACGCAAGGAGTTTCCTGGCAAGACCCTCGACGGTGGCGTCTATGGCACCCTGCTGCTGGGTAGCGGCGACTGCGACAGCCTGCTGTTCCTGAACATCTGTCGCAATTCGGCTGCATCCGTGCAGGGCGAAACGCTAGCTCTGAACACCCACGACGGCAGCATCAGCTACCGCGTGCCGCTGCGTGCTTGGGCTTGGTCGTCGCCGGTGAGCTTCACCAACGAGAGCGGCGAACTGTTCGTACTCACAGGCGATGCCACAGGAAAGGTCTACCTGATGCGAGGTCGGACAGGCGAGGTGCTGGCTGAGGAGCAGGTAGGCTACAACTTCGAGTCATCGCCAGTAGTGGTGGGCAACACTGCTATTGTCGGTTCACGAGGCAACGGCATCTTTAAGCTGGCTGTTGAATGAGGGATGAGGGATGAGGGATGAAGGATGAAGGATGAAGGATGAAGGATGAATGAATGAATGAATGATGAATGAATAATACGGAATGAAAACGCGCCTGCTGCTCATAATGTTCTGTCTGTCGGTCCTCTTGGGCGGACAGGCTGTATACGCACAGACAGTTCATCGCCGCACCTCCAAGGGGCACATGTTGAAGGCCTACCGCAATGTCATACCGCAAGGATACAACTTCTGGATTTATACGCCCGAAGGCTACGACACCATCTCGCAACCAGTACCTGTGGTGATATTCCTGCACGGAGCCAGCCTCTGCGGACGCAACTTGGAGCGCGTGCGCAAGTATGGCCCACTGGACGCTGTAGCCAAGGGGCGCTCCATACCCGCCATCATCATCGCTCCGCAGAACCCGGGAGGCGCGTGGAGCCCGCGCAAGATCATCGACATACTGGATTGGACCGAGGAAAACTACCTCGTGGACACAGCCCGCGTCTACTCCATAGGCATGAGTTTGGGCGGCTACGGCACCCTCGACCTGGCTGGCACATACCCCGACAAAATTGCAGCAGCAATAGCCCTGTGCGGCGGCTGCACACTGAAGGACCAGTCGCGCCTGGGCGAGCTGCCGCTATGGATCATGCACGGCACTGCCGACCGCGCCATTCCCGTGCGCTACTCCAAGGTGGTGGTGGAGGGGATGATAGCCCGCAAGCAGTCCAACCGCCTGCGCTACGACTGGCTGCCCGGCGCATCGCACGGTGCTCTGGCACGTATCTTCTACATGCCAGAAGCCTACGACTGGCTGTTCGAGCACACCCTCGAAGACGAAGAGCGCTCGCTAAACCGCGAGATAGACATCACCCTTCAGAACATGTCGCGAGCATACAAGGGCATGTCCTCTCAGCAGATCTATCGCCTCACCGTAGTGCAATAGTTACGGCACAATCACTACTTTTAGTGATGATTAAATAATAAGTTGGGACGATTTGACTCATATTTTTGAGCTTATTTGTCTTCACGAAGAAGGAGCGTAGCGGGCTACGTGACTGATGAGTGGAGGCAAAGAAGCCAAAAAGATGAGTGATAATCCTTTCCTATAAAATCGTCCCAAGTTATTTTTTAACCATCACTTAGGTATTGGACAGCACTTGTTTTTATGACAAATGCTTGCACGTATCACTAAATGTAATTACCTTTGCCCCGCAAACATCATTAACAACACATCATTTCAAAACGAATTTACAATGGCTTACGTAATTGGTAACGACTGTGTCGCTTGCGGCACTTGCATAGACGAATGTCCAGTAGGAGCAATCTCCGAAGGCGACATCTACAGCATCAACCCTGACGAGTGCACAGAGTGCGGCACATGCGCTGACGCTTGCCCATCTGGCGCTATCAGCCTGCCCTGATTCTATCGGCAGTCTTAAGTTCGATCGACAATGAGCCTCTGCATTCTCTCATGCGGAGGCTCAATTTTATATGCACGCTGCGAAAAGTTGCGACTAAAGTTTGGAGCTTTAGGCGAAAAGGCGTACCTTTGCACCCGCATTCAAAACAGTGCTGGCGGGATAGCTCAGCTGGTTAGAGCGCATGATTCATAATCATGAGGTCATGAGTTCAATCCTCATTCCCGCTACAAGTCCGAAGACGCACCACAACTCTGTGATGCGTCTTCTCTTTTTGGAGACTCAATACTCCTACCCCATCATGCCTAAACCTCCAAGATAGAGGTGCAGTTGCTGCACACCTAATGAGGCCTTCTTCAACCATTGTGCCTAAGTTCGCACTGTAATTGCACTTGCCAGTTGACTCTTTACAGTATG
>CALEPV010000047.1 GCA_937910905.1 uncultured Prevotellaceae bacterium | reverse complement strand
GCAGCCAATCTGCTCGAAACAAATACCAATCTGACATAAATCCTAATGACCGATTCAGGTTAAACTATGCATAGTATTACTGTGCTTCTCACTACTTCAACTGTGCTTTTGCAAGGCGCAGGTAGTTGCCCGCCGTGATGTCGTCCTTACTCAGCGGTGCACTCTGTAGGGTTGGATCTGTGGCATCTATCATCTCCTGCAACTCTGAACGCAGGAACGCTACTTCCTCGTTGCGCAATGCGATGGCGCCCGCCTCTTCACAGCCCTCAGTCATCATCTTGTATATGGCCATCGCTATGAGCAGCCTGGTCTGTTCTTCCATGAACGCTCTCTTCAGCATGGCAAAAGCCACCATGAAGTCGGCCTTGCTGTTGATGTGACCCAAGCCGAACTCGGCCTTAATACTGCTTTCAATGCTGTGGGACCTCTGCTGCAATATGTGGTCGGGTATGCGTGAGTAGGTCACGATGATACGGCCATAGATTTCTTTGTCCTCTTCATACCACGCCACCACGTAGGCATAGCGGTGTTGCAGCTCCGTCTCTTCGGGGTCTGTGAAGCACAATAGCATATAGTTCTCCTCCTGCGTGTTGCCTATGCTTATATAATTGTTGGGATTGTCGCCGATGAGCAGCTGGCGCTCATTGCGCTGCACTCCGTACCCGCCTGTGTGGCTGATTATGCTGTAGCAGTTTGTGCTTTCGCGGTCGGCCTCGAAGCGTGAGAGCAGCGTGGTCAGTAGCTGGCGGTGTTTCTGCTTGAGGCTGAACGTGTAGATGTCGCACTTGCTGGTCACTCGCGCAGAGGTGTCCGAGGGTGTGCGGTCTTCGCTGAAGCTGCGTGTCACGTGGGCATCGGCATTGCCTACGAAGTCGGCTATGCCGGCCTTGATGTTGGTCTGTGCTACTGCGTCAATGGCACAGATCATGATTGCAATAAGTGTTACGAGGTGTTTCATTGTGTATTAAGTTTATATGTATATGTATCGGTTCTGGTCGCAGCTGTCGATTGAGCAGTTCTCCAACAGCTTTTGCTGCATGGCCTGATGCTGTATGATGGCATCTATGATCACGCATTCGGCTTGTCGCGCCCGTTGACGCGCCAGGGTGATTAGGGCTGCCCGTTCTGCTTCCGGCAGCACTTCAGCTGTCACTGCTGCCGCTTCAACTGCAGGTTCAGACTCGTCTGGTGTGTTGCTTGGCTCATCTGCTGCATCGCTGGAGGCATTCATCGCGAGCCGCTCATTGAGTACAGCCTCTGCTGGTATTGGCTTGGATGAAGCCTTCTGGCGTGGCGCAGCAATGTGCGGCGTGGGCTCTATGGCAGGCGCATCGGGTTTCTGTGTCAGTGGTTCTGCGGGTGTGGCAGGCTCTGTCACCACAGCCACCTGCCGGACGGGTGCCACTGCTACCGTCTGCTCTTCCCTATTACCCATGACTACGGCCAGGCCTGCAATCACTGCTGCAACGGCGCCTATAGCCGCAATGCGACGATACCACACCAGCCGCCTGCTGCGTGCAGAGCTGACTTCAATGCGCTGCATCACCCTCTGCTCAATGTCGGCAGTCATCGGCATACGCGCCCGTAGCTCATCGTCCATAGTGCTCAGTGCGCTACGCAGAGCACGGTCGCTATGATTGTTGTTTCCCATGTTGTTCATTGTCTATTATATAATGGTATATGCGCTGACGCAGCCGGGCCAGTCGTGTGGCCACATAGTCGGGCCGATGGTCGGTGACGTAGGCTATCTCGTTCATGGTCATCTCGTCGGTGTATCGCAGCTGCAACAGCTGCTGGTCGGTGGCGGGCAGCAGCTCGATGGCTTCTCGCAGCAGCGACAGGCGGTCGGCATCGGCCTCATCAAGCACTGCATCCACCTCTGGCTGTGACGCCACGTCGCTGGCATCGAGCCTTGACAGCGCCTCCTCGTTGTACTCTGCACGCAGCAGGTCGGCACTCTTGGCGTTGGCCCGCAGGTGGCTCACAGCCGCATTGTAGGCTATCCGGCACAGCCACGTGCGGAGGCTGGCGCGCGAGCTGTCGAAGGTATGCAAGGCTTGGTAGGCTCTGACCAGCACGTCTTGAACCAGCTCCTCCACGTCCTCGGGCTTGCCTACCATGCGTGCCACTACGCGCTGTACACTCAGCCCGTGCCGCTGCACCAGCGTCCTGAATGCCGTGCGCTCGCCTCGCAGCACCGCTGCTATGATTTCCTTGTCGTTGTCCTCCATCACGTTCTGACGTTCTACATATATATACGCCGCAAAGCCACGCGATATGTCACATCGCGTGGTTAAAAAACGTGAAAAGGCAAAAGAAACTACAGAATGCCCACCAGCGCGGAGGCTACATAGGCCAGTGCTGTGGTGTAGGCGGCTACGAAGAGGGCGTATTTCCACGACCCGCTCTCGGCGCGAATGGCCATGATGGTGGCAATGCAAGGGAAGTAGAGCAGGGCGAAGACCAGATAGGCCAGTGCCGCACGTGGTGTGGTGTGCTCGCGCAATGCTGCCTGCACACGCGAGGAGTTGGCCTCCACGGTGCCCAGGTCGCCTATGCTGAGGTCTTCGAAAGCCTCATCCTCAGCATTGTATATCACGCCCAACGTACCCACCATCATCTCCTTGGCACCCATGCCGGCTATGATGCCCATGTCCATGCGCCAGTCGAAGCCTTGTGGTGCGAACACTGGCTCCAGTGCATGCCCCATACGACCCAGGTAGCTCTGCTCCTGCTGCTCGCTGCGGCTCATATCCTCTGTGCCGCGCGGGAAGTAGCCCAACAGGAACACTATGATGCTGGCACCGAGTATCACGGTACCCATCTTGTGCAGATACTGGCGGCCCTGCTCCCACGTGTGGTGCACCACGCTGTTCCATGTGGGACGGCGGTAGGGCGGCAGCTCCATCACGAAGTGGGTCTCCATGTCGCGGCGATAGAAGCGCGACAGCACGGCAGCTGCTATCATGGACGTCACGATGCCCGTCAGGTACAGGCCCAGCATCACCCACACCGCATGGTCGGGGAAGAACGTTCCAGCAAAGAGTACGTATATAGGTATGCGTGCTGAGCAGGACATCAGCGGCAGCACCAGCATGGTGAGCATACGGCTCTTGGAGTTCTCGATGATGCGGGTGCCCAGCACAGCCGGAACGTTGCACCCGAAGCCCATGAGTAGCGGTATGAATGACTTGCCGTGCAGCCCCACACGCGAGAACAGCGGGTCGGCCAGCATAGCAGCTCGCGCCAGATAGCCCGAGTCCTCAAGCAGCGATATGAGGAAGTAGAGTATCAGTATGTTCGGAAGGAACACTATCACAGCCCCCACGCCGCCAATGACGCCGTCGGCCAGCAGGTCGGTCATAAAGCCATCGGGCAGTACGGACGCCAGCTGCTGGCCGCTCCAGCCGATGAGTGCATCGAGCCAGTCCATCGGGTACTGGCCGATGGTGAATGTGAGCCAGAACATGAAGGCCATGATGCCTATGAAGAGCACGTAGCTGTGCAGCCCGTGTGCCAGCAGTCGGTCAATGAATGCTGTGCGGCGCGAGGTGTCGCCCTCGCGGTGCTCGTATATACCGTCCAGCAGCTGCCGTATGGTGGCATAGCGCTCGGTGTCGTCCTGCTCGTCGTCGTCGGCCAGACAGTCGGTACTCATAGGCACTGGATTGGCCTGCCGCTCCTCGGCCAAGGCAATGGCTGCACGCAGCATCTCATCGATGCCGCGCCCGCTGCGGGCCACGGTTGGCACCATGGGCATGTCCATGCGGCGCGACAGCTCCTCAACATCGAGGCGCGAGCCGCTCTCCTCCAGCTCGTCGTACATGTTCAGCGCTCCCACCACAGCCAGCCCGCGGCGGCGCAACTGCAGGGTGAGCAGCAGGTTGCGCTCCAGATTACCGCTGTCCAGCACATTGATTATGGCATCGATGTGGCCTGTCTCCAGCTCGGATGCCACATAGGCCTCCTCTGGGCTGTAGGCTCGCAGGGAGTATGTGCCAGGCAGGTCGATGATGCGCAGCTTCCTGCCCTCAAACTCCATGTGCCCCACTACGCTGTGGACCGTCACACCCGAATAGTTGCCTGTACGCTCGTGACCACCGGAGGCGGCATTGAACAGCGATGTCTTGCCGCTGTTGGGATTGCCCACCAGAGCAAGTGTCAGTTCGCCCTTCTGCGGCGGTTCCTCTGTGCTCATGCGTCCGTCGTGGTGGCAGTACATGCAGGCGGGATTGCCGTTGAAGCCTGTACAGTGGTGGTGGGAGATGTACGATAATGCCTCCCGTGAGGTCTCCCCTGAAGTCCCCCGTGGCTCCCCGGTGGGGGGCGTGCTTAGTGAGCTGGGCTCTTCGCTGCTGGCCTTGTCGCCCCCCGCCGAGGGGGTAGAGGGGGCCTGCACATATATGCTCCTCGCCTCGACAGCCCTGAGGCTGACCTGAGTCCCCATCAGTTCGAACACCTGCGGGTCGCCAAGCGGGGTGCTGTACAGCTTCGTCACCTGCTGGCCGGGCACGAAGCCCAGCTCGCCAAGACGTGTATGGAAAGCTCCGCTACCACCCAGATGCTCGATGGTAACCGTCTGCCCTATGCTTATATCGAAGAGAGAACGCATACTCTAATGTAAACTGAACAAGGTATAATGTAAAATTGGGCTGCGCTGTGCGACTTTCAATGTTTCAATCATTCAATGTTTCAACCTGCATAGCTGTGCATACCGCCCAGGAAGTAGTTCACGCCAAAGTAGGTCATCAGCACAGACGCGAAGGCGCACAATATATATATATTGTACGCGCGCGAGCTCTGCAGCCATTGCGGGAGCTGCGACAGGCGGCCTGCAACGACGACTATCAGCGGCAGCAGATAGACGATGAACGTGATGAGCGCCCACGTCTCCTTGGGGTCCCAGCTCCAGTAGGCACCCCATGCTGTCTTGGCCCAGACAGAGCCCAGCACGATGCCTGCCGCCAACAGCACTACAGCGGGCCACAGCAGGCGACGGTTGAGCCGCGTCAGCTGCTCGCGACGGTCTATGTTGCTCCTGGACGTTAGCAGCGCCAGCAGGGCCAGTATGAACGTGATGGTCAGCAGGGCATAGGCTATCATTATGGTGCTCACATGGCTGCTGAGCCAAGGCGAGTGGAGCGCCGGCATGAGCGGGGTGATCTGCGGCGACATCTCGCCGAGGTGGGCCACCAGCAGGAAGAAGCCTGGCAGCAGGAACGCGAAGGCCAGATACACGGAGCCGTCTCCGCCCTTGCCGCGCAGGGAGAAGGCCGATAGCCAAGCCATGACCATCTGCATGGCCAGTGCCCACACCAGCATGGTTTCATAGCCGTTGGTCAGCGGAATGTAGCCCTGCACGTACCATCGCAGGCCGAACACCAGACACATGGTCAGTATTGATGCCACCAGCAGCAGCCAGATACATGCGTTGGCAGCTGTGGCCCATGACAACCGCTTGGGGCCTCCGCCAAGCGCGCGGATGAGCACCAGTATGCCGAACACCAGGTTGCCAATGAACAGCACGGTGGTGAAGGGCGTGCATACCAGCAGCAGCTCGGCCGTGATGCGGCTCTCGGACAGTTGCGGGGTATCGGGTGCGGGCTGCTCGTAGAGGTCGCCTTCGGCCAGCATCAGGGCTATGCCTGCACGCTCGTCGGTCTCCAGCAGCGCAGTGGCCAGCTTGCTGTTCTTGTTCGGCTCGGCATCCCATAGGCGCTGTATCTCGGCTCGGTGCCCTATCAGATAGTTTACTGAAGTGTGCTTGCCTGCGGTCAGGCCCAGGGCCTTGCGTATGCGGCGGTCCTTGATAAGAATCAGCGGGGCGCGGTTCCACACATCGGGGTCACGCTGCCATGAGGCCACCACCTGCTCGGCTGTGTAGCCGCGTGGCTGCGTGCTGCCATAGAGCTTCAGCACCACATCGTGAGCCATGGCGCCGTAGGGACATGCGCGACCGTTCCACACCACCACTGTGCGGCGCAGGCTGTCGGCCTCGGCACGAGGTACAACGGGTATGGACGATGCACACAACTGGGCAGAGCAGACCAGCGCGAGCACCATAGACAGTATGTATGACTTGGTTCTGTACATTGGCTAATGAGTTGCGTCACCACGGTGGAAGACTAAAATCACACTTGTGATTTTTGTAATTCACACTTGTGATTTCTATGTTTCACACTTGTGATTTTAGTCGTGCACCGCGATGAAGAGGGTCGTACACGCGATGCAGCAAGGCTTTCGCCGCGGTGAACGAATCAGAAATTCCTGTAGTCGGGGTTCTGGCGCTCTCGCAGAGCCACACACTCCATCTCGATGAGCCATGTGGGACGGCACACGGGAGCCAGCGTTATGACGAATGGTGTGGTGGGGAATCGCTGCTCGAACATGGCCTTGACTGTGGCATAGTCGGCAGCGTCGCGCAGGTAGACTATGATCTGTGCGATGTCGTCCATCGTTGTACCAGCCTCTGTGAGCAGTGCTTCCACATTCTCCCACATGCGCTGTGTCTGCTTCACGATGTCGCCTACGTGCACCACTTCGCCCTTGTTGTTGATGCTGGCAGTGCCGCTGATGTACACGTGCGAGCGGTCGCCATACTCCATTACCGTGCCGCGCTCGAAAGTCACGCCGTACTCGTAGGTGGAGTTCAGGTGGGTCTTGGCATAGAGGTAGCGTTGTTGCTGCGGTTCGAAGCCTATCAGCGCATACGTGCCCAACTGCACCAAGACACGTGTGTCGGCAGGCAGGCCACCTATGCCGGTGCTGGTTATATAGTGCGTGTCTTGCGTCAGACCCTGCTCCATGAAGTTCTCGCGGCGCGCCTTGACCATGCCTGCATACTGTGTGTCTACGTCGCGGACGTAGAACCACGTGCGTATGCAGTTGTCGGCCAGCGTGGCACCGTAGCGCTGCAGAGTCTCTTCGTAGTCAATGAGCAGGGACTCTGTCTGCCATGCGCTATCGCCCTTATGCTCATGCATACCCATCTTCCATAGATGGCGGTAGCCGTTGTGTGAGGCTATCACGAGGCCGTCGTGGTTCACTACGTCCATGTCGTGAACGATGTATAGCCAGGCTGCTATCTTCGAGCCGTCTAACGGAGCCTGCTGTATGCAGCTCACCGAGCAGCACTGTTCGCTGTTCATCGTCTCGTGGTTCACCTCTATCAGTGGTTGCTGGTTGGTGCTGTCGCTGAGGAAGTAGCGCTTGAATATCGTCTGGTAGCCATTCATCTGGGGCATGGCCAGCAGCTGCTGTTCAGCCTGTAAGATACGCTCATACTGTCCCATGAACAGCTGTCCGCGCGGTTCAACGTGCAAGATGGCGTGCTGCTCGCAGATGCCGTCGCCGGGACGGAAGGTCGAGAGCTCGATGCTCACACCCAGGTCGTCAAAGTATAGTTTGTCTTTTGTCACGGCTCTAATGAGTTTATCCAGTTATCAATTAGGCTGACCACGGCAGTCTCCTTGATCATGTTGCTATGGTCGAAGGACACTCCGGCGGCTTCGTCGCCGTGTATCACCTTGTGCAGCAGGCTGTTGCTGGCATCGCCCGGCACCACACGAGTGCCTCTCTCAGGCTTGCTGGCAGCGTGGTTCACGAGGTTGTCATAGCTCTCTCCAGTCACCAGCGACAGGCCTGCGGCGGGGGTATTGCCGAGTCCGTGGCAGCGGGCGCAGGTGCTGTTGAACACCAGTTCCTGTATTGTGCTGTACATGCCTACGTCCACCGAGCCGGCATTTAGGCGAAGTGTATCGCCGCTGGCGCTGCTCATGTCGACGGAAGCGAAGCTCACCACGCGCTGGCGCAGACGGTTGGTGACGCACAGTTCCAGCGTCTCAATGTTGCTCTGCGTGAGCTTCATGGTGACCCTGACACGCCCGCTGCCGTCGTCTGTCACCTGCTTCTGCGTCACGGCATAGTCGCTCTCGCTGTTGAAGGCTGCCAGCACCAGCGTGTACTGCGAGCTCCATGTGTCCAGACCTGTGATGTCGGCTGTGAGCTCGGCCACCATACCCTCGGTAGCGCCGCTGAGCTCCGCCTCGGTGATGTCGCCCTCGTCGCAGCTGGTCAGCACGCCGGCCAGACACATCAGGCCCAGGCCACAAATATGTAATTGTCTCATCGTAGGTGCGTTTGTGGAGGGTTCTAGAAGGAGTATTGCAGCATGACCACAGCCTTGTGGGTAGCGACGCCCAGGTCGTCGATGTCGCGGTCCAGCTGGGTGTCGTGACCCCAACGGCCCACGTACTCGTACATGGCCGAGAGCTTCAGGTTGCAGTCGGGGATGAAGTAGTTGAGGCCTATGGCCGGGCAGTTGAGGAAGCCGTCGGCACCTGTGCTGCCGAATCCGTTGCGGTCGAAGAAGTCGTAGCGTATGGCTGGCTGCAGGTTCTTTGTCACGAAGTAGCCGGCCTGCACATAGCCGCCGAAGTAGTTGTACTCGTTGTGTATCTTCTGTCGCTTGGTGAAGTCCATCTGCATGTAGTAGGCCTCGGCAGCCACGTACAGACGCTTCCACAGCATGGCGAACTCGGCTCCGATGCGCAGGTCGTTGGTACTTTCGCTCTCGCTCTCCACGTTGTAGTTGGCCGACAGGCCGAACAGCATACGCTTCTCACCCAGCAGGCGGGGGTTACCCTGCGATGTAGGCATAGCACCGTAGGGCTGGTAGGTGAGGCGTCCGGCATAGAGCAGCGATGGGATGTGAATGTCGTCGGACAGCGTCTTGGTGGCGCTGTTGTTGTTGATGCCTGTGCCGTTGAACAGTCCTACCTCGTAGCCTATGTTGCTCTTGGTCATGCCGTGGAACTCCACGCCGAGGTCGAAGCCTGTGGCAAACGATGGAGTCACGGCGTTGAGCGAATATGGCAGTATCACCTGCTGGGTCATGCTGTTGGGCAGTGAGGGCATCAGCGTCTCGCCCAGAGTGGTGAGGTAGGCGTGGCTGAATGGGGTCTTGAACTTACCTACGCGGAAGTGTGCCTGCTGGTTGATGCCATAGTCTATCCAGGCCTGCTGCAGTATGGCCGAGCCACTGGCAGCGGCGTTGATGCACAGGTTGTAGTCGATGTTACCGAATGCACGGCCTGTGAAGCCCAGTATGGCATTGGGAATGGCGAAGCCGGAGTTGGCCACGTTGTCCTGATTGTAGGCGCGGTCCAGTCCTTCGCTGTCGTACCAGTTGAAGTTGCCCGTGGTCTGCAGCATCAGGTAGGGCTTGAACACGAAGCTGCCGTCGTTGCTCTGCAGCGTAAAGCCGCGGTTGTCAGCGATAGGCACTACGCCGTTTTGCATGTCGAGGTGTGGCTCTTGTGCCACCATCGGGAGGGTGATTGTAGCCAGCAGTGAGGCTGCAAGTAGTATTCTTTTCATATTGAGTGATTTTGTTATAGCGATTGTAGGAATTTGATGAGTGCCGAGCGGTCCTCCTTCGGCATGTTGGCAAACTTGTTCTTACTGGCCTCGGCCTCGCCGCCGTGCCACATGATGGCTTCCGTGAAGTTGCGTGCACGGCCATCGTGCAGGAAGTATGTGTGGCCGTTCACCTTCTGCTGTAGGCCTATGCCCCATAGCGGTGTGGTGCGCCACTCGTTGCCGCGTGCCAATCCGCTGACGAAATTGTCGTTCAGCCCCACGCCCATAATCTCGCTGCCCATGTCGTGCAGCAGGAAGTCAGAGTAGGGGTGTATGGTCTGGCGGCCCAGCTGTGGCAGCTGCGTGCCGTTGAGCAGCACGGTGCCGCGTGTGCGGGTGTGCAGTGTGGTCACGTGACACAGATGGCATCCGGCTTCGTAGAACATCTGCTCGCCGCGACGCACTGTGGCGTTGTTCACATTGCGGCGTGCCGGAACGCCCAGGCACTGTAGGTACAGGTCGACATCCTCCATGTCGGCCGTGCTGATGTCAAGCTCATCGTACAGCAGGCCCATCATGCTGGCACCCTGCACCATCTGCGCCTGCCCCTCGCATATCTCCTCGGGGAAGCGGCTGTTGGTCACGCCCATGTCGCTGCTGAAGCCCAGCTCGACAGTCAGGTCGGAGTGGTGGGCCTTGTTGCCTCCCACGCCCAGTCGCTTTTGGCCGCGCTCCACAATGTAGTTGCAGCGGCCGCTGATGCCCCACTCCGGGTAGTTGCTCTTGCGAGCCAGTGCCTCAATCTCGCTGGGGTCGAGCGCCATGATCTGGCCCATGCCTACGTGACGCAGCGGTATGCGCACAGTGCAGAACAGGTCCTCGGGTGCTATGCTGTCGGCATACCATTCGGTGATGGTGTACTCCGGCACCACCAGCTCGTAGGATGTGCCATCGGGGAACTGGAATGTCTGATAGCGCTTGTTCACATGCAGCTTGCCTTCCGGCTGCACGCCGTAGATGGCCTGGTCGTGCACCACTCGGCCGTAGTCGCGGAAGAACACACCGTTCTTGCGGGTGATGTACACCAGCTGGGCAGAGAATCCATAAGGGCCGCTGCCCTCAGAGTCCTCCCACAGGGCTGGCTTGGTGCGGCCTGCATTGCGGTGGCAGCTGCCGCAGCTATAGCCTGCATACACAGGCCCCAGTCCGCCGCCATAGCCGTTGTCGCTGGTGCGGGCATCGTCGTAGAGCTTGTCGCCACGCGTGAATCGCTTCTTCAAGTCGCCCGTCACCCAGTCGGCCTCAGTGTCGAAGGCAAACGATGACGTAGTATAAATGGTTGATGTGCCAGCTGACATAGCATAGCCTGTCGGCGGTGTGAGGTCGGCTTCGGTGAGGCCGTCATCATCGTCGGAACAAGCCGTGAGACCTGTAATGGCGAGGGCTGCAAGTAGGTAGTAATGAGTGTATTTGGTCATAGTTGAATGTGTAAAGTATTTCCTGGTGGTTTTAGACGCCAAAGAAGTAAAGTGCAGACAGAGACGTCTGCGCCTTTACTTCTGTAGCTGTTGTGAGCTTGCTACGCTCGCACGTAGTTATGTGGCTTCTGCAGGGACGCTGTCCCTGCCTATAGAGTCTATTATTACTCCTCGTCGTCCTCGCTGTCCAGCTCGTGGCTGAGGAATATGTCCTTATATGCCTTGCCACCCTCATAGCTTACTGTCCATGAGTTGTAGAGGCTGTTGGCATCTTCCTGGAGCAGCTTGCCTACCTGCACCATATAGTTACCCCAGCTGGCAGCGTTGCGCTGTGTGTAGTCGAGGCTGGCAGCCTCAGTGCTGTTGCCACCGTCGACCTTACGTGCCTGTCCGTCCTTGAAGATGAGGAACTCCATTGTGTGGAAGCCACGTACGCTCTGCACAGCTTCTATCTCATCGTCGCTGTCGCCGTCACCCCACGTCAGGTTGTCGAACTTGCCGGAGTTGAGAATCTCCACAATCTGGTTCTGGTCGAGAGGCCAGCTGTCCATGTTGGGGTCAAGACCGAGGGCGTCAACAGGGCCGAACAGGAATGCTTCGCTGGTCTCCCACGGTTCGCGGGCATTGAGCCATGCATTGCAGCATGCCTTGAAAGCCTCGTCCGATGGGTTCTTGGCGAATGCCTGTGCTGCTGCATAGAGAGCGGCATTGGCACTCTTGAGATCGGTGTAAGTGGGCAGCACTACGGCGTTGACATAAGTCGAAAGGATTGGCTGCAGCACATCGTCTGTGTTGATAGCGTCAGTACGCTGGATATAGCCCTTGAGACTTTCCAGCACTTCAACGAGGTCTGCGCAAGCCTCCATAGCTACCGTCACCTCCGGTGCACCAATGTTGTTGCGGAATGGTGCCGGAATAGCTCGGATAGCATCGTAGGCTGCTGTGATGGCTTCTCTCACCTGCTGGTCAAGCGATGCATTGTTGCCTGCGATAAGAGTTGCCAGTGATGAGGCGGCTATCTTGCCGTTGCGTGTGCCATAGTAGGAGTTGCGGATAGAGAGGATGTTGTTGCTGTAGTCGTCGATAGAGTGCCAGCTGTACCAGCTCTCTACAGCATAAAGGGCTTCTGTGGTCTTGCCTTCGTTATAGAGGTCGTAGGGGTCGCCAATCTTGGCCACGCCAACTTCGTTGGCAATGTCCACGCAACCGTCAATAATCTGCTCCACACACACCAGTGCAGGTTGGGTGGAGTCGTTGACAGGCACTACCGGGTCGTCATCGTCGTCACCACAAGCTGTGAAGCCCATGCATGCAGCAAGCATCATAGATGCCATTAGGAAATACTTCTTCATTTTGATAATACTTTACTTTGTTAATGAATTGGATAATACTTTACTTTGTTAATGGATTGTTATTTTCATTTCTTGCTGAACCAACCAGCATAGGCCACGCCAATGGCCACCTCGTTCTCGCGGTTGTAGGGCGTCGAGCCGAAGATGTGCGATGTGCCCAGTGCACGTGTGGCATAGTCGAGCTTCACTACCAGATTGGGCAGTACGAACCAGTTGATTCCTACTGTCCACTTGCTCACTTGACAACGCTTGTCCATTACCTGTGTGCCCTCGCCTTCCTCCTGCGGATTGAAGTACTCGTAGCGGGCAAACGGGTAAATGACAGGCACGCGGTAGTTGCCCACCACATTGTGCAGGTTAATGCCGGCCTCAACACCGTAGGCCATAGCTTTCTTGGCCACACGGCGCATGGCTCCGTGGTGGTAGTTGGAGAGGTTCGACAGGTTCACTCCACTGATTTGCTGTGAGTGCTCCAGCGTGCCCATCATGTAGTTGGCGCGGGCTGTGACGTAGCGGTTGCGATACTGCGCATCGGCAGTGAATATCTGCACGCTCGATGCTCCGATGGTGCTGTACTTGTAGGTCTTGTCTACGTTGGCCGTGACATCATTACAATAATAGTACGATGCGCCCACGCGCAAGCCGGGTACGCCCTCGTAGTCTATGCGTACCGTGTAGGCCGGGCTACTGAAGTTGTCCTCCTCGAACAGCCCCTGCTTGCCGTCGGCCACCCAGTGGTCGCGACCGAAGCCGTCGGCATTAAGACCTGCTGTGACGTATGCCTCGTAGCTGAAGCGGTAGTAGTCACAACCCAGCTTACCGAAGATGCTCATGCCAGTCTCGTGCCATGTGGATGGTATGATGGTGGTCTCGCCCTCCGGTCGGGTCGTACCGAAGAAGAGTATTGGCTCGTGGTGGGCATTTGTTAGGCCTATAGGTAGCACCATGTGGCCGGCACGCACATTGAATGCGGGATTGAGGGTGTAGGTGATATGGAACTGCTCCAAAGCTACCTCACCACCCTTCTCCATCTCAGTCTCGTACTCACCGTTCTCAGATGCTTCGAGCTCTGTCTCTATACCTACGCCGCCGCTCTCGAACTCAATTTCTGCGCCCAGCTGCCAATGGCGGTCGAACCGATAGTCGCCAGCCAGCACGAAACGTGGTATGCTGATAGTGTTGCGGCGCTCATAGCTGCTGCCGGTCGTGGTGCCGTTGAAGCGTGTGGTGCCGTAGTTCTTGAAGTTGGCCACCATCTCGCCATAGCCGCCTATGCGGAATTTCTGATAGTCGTTGTCTGTGCTCTGCGCCAACGTTGCAGTACAACACATGGCTACTGTGCACAAGGCGATATAATGTCTGGAAAACGCCATTGACGTGGAAGGTTATTATTAAACGGCTGCAAAGATAGGTTAAATAATGTTACGGTCAAAAGGGGAAAGTGTAATTACTCAATTATAGTGAGCCTGCAAAGGGTTTTTTGACGGCATTCAGGTGGGAATAGTACCTAAATTCAATTAAAGCGCATCGGCTTTTGTGCGATTATGCCTACCTTTGCGGCATGAACTGGAAACAACTACTCAGCAACAAGCGCCTCGGCATGGAGGGGCAACCTACGCGCGACGACGACCGCACGGAGTTCCAGCGCGACTACGACCGTCTCATCTTCTCCGCACCTTTTCGCCGGCTGCAGAACAAGACTCAGGTCTTTCCGCTGCCACACAGCATCTTTGTGCACAACCGCCTGACCCACAGCCTGGAGGTGTCCAGTGTGGGCCGTTCACTGGGCAACGACAGCGCTCGCCTCCTGCTGGAGCGGCATCCAGAGCTGACCGACACCCACCTCACGGAGATGGGCAGCATAGTCAGCGCCGCATGTCTGGCTCACGACCTGGGCAACCCACCGTTCGGGCATTCGGGCGAGACGGCGATAGCTACCTACTTCAGCGAGGGCAACGGCCGCTACCTGCGCGCCTATGAGGATGCAGCCACGGGCGAAAGACTGTCGCCTGCAGAGTGGGCCGACCTGACACACTACGAGGGCAACGCCAATGCATTCCGCCTGCTCACCCACCAGTTCCGTGGTCGCAGGCCGGGCGGTTTCGTGATGACATACAGCACTCTGGCCAGCATCGTCAAGTACCCATACAGTAGCACCCTGGCTGGCGACAAGCAGAAATTCGGCTTCTTCGAGGCCGAGAAGGGGACGTACTTGAGGATTGCGAGGGAACTGGGTGTGCCACTCACATCCCCCAAGTGGGGGACGACCCTGCGGGATGAGGGAGTTGCCACTCACTCTGGAACGGCCATAGCGGGCGAGGCATGTGACACCCCCCCTCAGGGGGCCATAGGGGGCCAGCGCTACCCGCTGGTATATCTGGTCGAGGCAGCCGACGATATCTGCTATGAGATAATGGATATAGAGGATGCACACAAGCTGAAGATACTGTCTACGGCCGAGACCATCGAACTGCTGCTGGCCTACTTCACGCCCGACAAGCGCGACCAGATGCTCCAGGTGATGCACAACAGCCGCGTGGATGACGTCAACGAGCAGGTGGTATTCCTCCGCTCATCGGTCATCAACCTGCTGGAGAACCAGTGCGTGCGAGTCTTCGTAGACAGTGAGGAGAGCATACTGAACGGTACCTTCGAGGGCTCGCTGCTCCAGCACATCGACCCGCTACCACGCTCTGCCTATGAGGAGTGTGAGCGTGTGAGTCACCGCAGCATATACCACAGCAAGGACGTAGTGGACATCGAGCTGGCCGGCTTCCGTGTGCTGACCTCGCTCGTAGATACCTTTATCGAAGCTGTAATGCATCCCGACCGAGCCTACTCGCAACTGCTGCTGCGTCGAGTGAGCTCACAGTACCAGATACATGCGCCTAGGCTCTACGACCGCATCATGTCGGTGCTCGACTATATCTCAGGCATGACCGATGTCTATGCACTGGACCTGTATCGCAACATTAACGGCATGGGAATCACCAGTATTTAGGATAACACTGCCAATGAAACACAATCACGTACTACTTGCTCTGTTGGTAGCCGCACTACTCAGCGGCTGTGCGAGCCGTCGAAGCATCGAAGAGCAGGCCTACCGCGACGCTATGCGCGACATGGCCCGCGAGCAGGCTCAAGCTGCGGCACGGGCCATCACGTCATCACAGACTGCCGGGCAGCAACGTCAGCTGTCTGCCTACGAACAGTGGCAACTGCGCGTGACCCAGCGCATCGGTGAGGCACTGGCCGACACCGCCTGCTGCCGCTTCAATACAGCCATAAGTATCTACGATATCACATCAGGACAGTCGGTGTACAGCCTCAACGAGAATGTGCGAATGCGACCGGCATCGACCGAGAAGCTCGTAACGGCCATATCGGTACTCGACCTGCTAGGTCCCGACTATTCGTTCAACACCCGCGTGCTGGCCAGCGGCACATTGCGTGGAGGCGTGCTCAATGGCGACCTGTGGATAGTAGGAGCCATGGACCCTCTGCTGTCGGCTGCTGACCTGAGGACGCTGTGCCAGAGCATACGCCGTGCCGGAGTGCAGCGAGTGGAAGGCTCAGTATGTGTGGACCTTGGGTTGAAGGACGATAACCAGTATGGATGGGGATGGTGCTGGGACGACAAGAACTCCACGCTCAGCCCGCTACTGCTCGATGGCAAGCCCAAGTTCACCAACTCGCTGGCATCACAGCTCAAGGCTGCCGGCATCACGCTGAAGCGCACAGCCGTGAAGACGGGTGTACTGCCTGCGGCTGCTGTAGAGCTGACACAGCTGCAACGCCCTCTGCAGGAAGTGCTAGAGCCCATGATGAAGCAGAGCAACAACCTCTATGCAGAGTGCGTGTTCTACCAGCTGTCGCCACTCACCGGACGGCGCGCACCGTCGCACTCTGACATTGCACGTCTAATCAATGGAGTGATTGACCGTGCTGGAGGCAACAGCTACCACGTGCAGGTGGCCGACGGCAGCGGATTGTCGCTCTACAACTACCAGACAGCTGCCACCTTCGTATCGCTGCTGCGGTACATCTACACCAAGCCCAACGCATATCAGGCGCTGACGCAGTCGCTGCCCATCGCCGCCGTCGACGGCACGCTCAAAAACCGTATGGCCTCAACCGCAGCAGCCTCCAACCTGCGGGCCAAGACGGGCACTGTGGACGGCGTATCGACCCTGACGGGCTTCACGACATGCCGCACCACAGGCCATCTGCTGGCTTTCGCCGTGCTGACCAACGGTGTGCGTACAGGCTCTCAAGGCCGCGCCCTGCAGGACATCATCTGCACAGCAATCAGTGAGTGAGGCCGACACCAAATAAAATCGCCCCAATCGTGGTATCGAATTGAGAAGATTCATTACCTTTGCCCGCACTAAGGCAGCAAGCCACAATATAACCATTATTATAAACTAACACTCACAACGACTATGAAGAAGTATGTTTGCGACCCTTGCGGTTACGTTTACGACCCAGAGCTGGGCGATCCCGACAACGGCATAGCCCCCGGCACAGCTTTTGAAGATCTGCCCGATGATTGGGTATGCCCCATCTGCGGAGTTGGCAAGGAAGATTTCAGCGCTGAGTAGTACCCAACAGGCTTTATAGCCGACAGCACTGTATGACTCGCGAAGAGGCACAAAGCCGCATGACAGCCCTTTGTAGCACTGCCGAGCATTGCGAAAGCGATGTGAGGGAGCGTCTGCAAAGGGCTGCGCTCGACAGTGCCGACATAGATGCTGTCGTGGGCTTTCTCTACGACAACGACTTCTTGAACACCAGCCGCTACTGCATGGCCTTCGCCCACGACAAGCTGCGGTTTGCACGTTGGGGCAGGCTGAAGATTGAGCAGGCGCTCCGGCTGAAGCGTCTGCCTAAGAGCGACATTCGCGCTGCACTGGATGCCTTGCCAGAGGAAGAGTACGCCGAAGCACTCGACGCAGCCGTAAGTCAGAAGTTGCGCAGCACGGCCTCGGTCAACAATGTGCACGAGCGGCGCAACAAGCTGCTGCGCTTCATCGTAGGACGAGGCTTTACCGTTGACGAGGCTCTGCAAGCCATCGCATCACAGCTGACGGAGAACGATTATTAAGCAGCTCCTGCCGCATGAAATCCATCGCTGCTGCCACATGTTCGAAGTAGCAGCGATAGCCCTTACACAGATAGTTTAATCCAGGCTCGCCATCAGCGGTTGTGCTGAAGCGCAGTCGCGGGCACTCGCCGTGACAAGCAAAAAGCCACTGGCACTGGCGGCACTGTTGCGGCAGCGCATCGTGTTTGTCGCGGCCGAAACGTTGCTGTGCCTCACTGTAGAGCAGATGCATCAGCCCCTCGCTGACATGCCCAAGACGATACTCCGGAAACACGAAGTGGTCGCAGCTGTACACCGTCCCGTCGGCTTCGATGGCTGCAGCATGGCCGCACTTCTCGGCAAGGGTACACACTCCTGGCACCACTCCCATCCACGCGGCCAGCGTAGCATCGAATATCTGCACGAACATCTCGCCCACATCACGCCGCACCCACTGGTCGAACACAGCACAGAGGAACCTGCCCCACTGCTCCGGTGTGACACTCCACGGTGCGATGTCGCCACCACCCTGCACCGTCGCCAGACGGCCGCTGCTGTCGCGCCGCTCCACCACGGGTGTGAACTGCAGGAAGCGGCATTGCAGATCATCGCGAAAGAAGCGGTAGAACGCTTCGGGGCTATCGGCAGTAAGGTGGTTGACGGTGGCCATCGCGTTCCATTCCACATCGTACTGTCGCAGGAGACTGATGCCCCGCATCACCTGTTGCCACGAACCGCTATGCGGTCCCTTGCGGTAAGCATTGTGCAGGTCTTCGGGACCGTCGATGCTGATGCCCACCAGCCACTGCTCATCGCGCAGGAAGCGGCACCACTCGGGTGTGAGCAGCGTGCCATTGGTCTGTAGCGCATTATCGATATGCCGCCCGTCAGCATAGCACTGTTGCAACGCCACCACACGCTTGTAGAAATCCAGCCCTCGCAGCATTGGCTCGCCGCCGTGCCATGTGAACATCACGGTGTCGGTGGTCTGCATCGCAATGTACTGCTTGATGAAGTCTTCCAGCACGGCATCGCTCATCACCTGGCTGGCAGCATGGCCTGTACCTGCATCGCGGCGGTTGGCCTTCTCCAGATAGTAGCAGTAGTCACAGCGCAGGTTGCAGGCAGCACCGGCAGGCTTGGACATCACATACACCGGGTACGATAGCGGGTTGAGGTGCGGGAGTTGCGTTGAGTGCATATATGTCAGTGTTTCAGCGCTGCAAAAGTAGCTAAAAGTGCGTTTTTCGACAAAAAAGATGGCCATATGCTCGATTTTGTCTACCTTTGCACCCCGAAATTAGAAAGTGCGTCACAAGATGATTAAGAAGATACTGGTCTCACAGCCAAAACCCTCTTCGGACAAGTCGCCATACTACGACATAGCAGCCAAGCACAAAGTAGAGCTTGTTTTCAGGCCTTTTATCAAAGTTGAAGGTATCAGCAGCAAGGAGTTCCGGTCGCAGAAGATTTCTCTTCCGAACTTCACTGCCATTGTCTTCACATCGCGCCATGCTATAGACCATTTCTTCCAGCTCTGTAAGGAGCTGCGCTTCAACGTGCCCGAAGATATGAAGTACTTCTGCATCACAGAGCAGGTGGCACTGTACATCCAGAAGTATGTGCAGTACCGCAAGCGCAAGGTGTTCTTCGGAACCACCGGCAAGTTTGCCGACCTTGTGCCGCTCATGGTGAAGCACAAGGCTGAGCGCTACTTCGTGCCACTCAGCGATGTGCACACCGACGAGATTGCCAACGCACTCGACGAGAAGAAACTCCACCATCGTGAGGGCGTGATGTACCGTACCGTATCCAATGACTTCCAGGGCGATGAGCCATTCGACTTCGATATGGTCATCTTCTTCAGCCCCTCTGGTATACAAAGCTTGTTGAAGAACATGCCCGACTTCGAGCAGGACAAGATTGCCATCGGCACCTTTGGCCCTACCACGGCCAAGGCTGTGCGCGATGCCGGTCTGCGTCTTGACCTTGAGGCACCATCGCCACAATATCCAAGCATCACAGCCGCACTCAATGCCTACCTCACTGAGGTCAACAAGAAGTAGCACCTTGGTCAGCGCTGGTCACACCTTCCCCAAGGCGCAGCGTCTCTGCAGCCGCAAGCTGACAGAGCAACTTTTTGCGAGCGGCAACCGCACATTGTCGGCCTTCCCTCTGCGTGCAATCTTTATGGTCTGCAACTCCGATGCGATGCCTGTAGCAGCCCGTTGTCAGGTACTCATGTCGGTGTCCAAGCGCCTGTTCAAGCACGCCGTGGACCGCAACCGCTGCAAGCGGCAGATGCGTGAGGCTTGGCGGCTGAACAGCGACATCGTGCTCGGTGCCATGCCTGCAGGCAGCACCATCGTATGTGCATTCATCTGGACCGCACGCGACCTTCAGCCTTCATCGCTTGTGGAGCGCAAGATGAAGAACCTGCTGCACCGCATAACCGAGCAAATATGAAGTGGCTTCTGATTCTCCCCATACGCTTTTATCAAAGGTGCATCTCACCCTTGACGCCACCGTCGTGCCGCTACACACCCACATGCTCGCAGTATGCTGTTGAGGCCATCCAGCGGCATGGGGCGTTGAAGGGGCTGTACTTGGGCATACGCCGACTGCTGCGTTGCCATCCGTGGGGTGGGTCGGGCTACGACCCTGTGCCAGAGCATTTCTCATGGTTCCACTCCTGAACATACACACTCACACCCCTCTTCACGACGGCGAACAGACCATACCTGCCTATGGTCTGCACCCCTGGCTGGTGGATGCCGACTGGAAGGAGCGGATGGCTGACGTAGAGCGCGATGTAGCTGCACATCGCGGTGGATCGTTTATGCTTGGGGAGTGCGGCCTCGACAAGCTGTACCGCGCCACCTACGAGTGGCAGCTGGAGGCAATGCAGGCTCACATCCAACTGAGCGAGCGTCTGGGCGTGCCTATGATTGTGCACTGCGTCAAGGCATTTGACGACTTGCTGCGCCTGCATCGGCAAGCCGCACAGCCGTGGATCATACACGGCTTTCGCGGCAACCCACAGCAGCTGGCACAACTGCTTAGCCACAGCCTGTACGTCAGCTTCGGCTACAAGTACAACCGCGACAGCCTGCTTGCCTGCCCCCTCGACCGTATGTTTCTGGAAAGCGACGACACCGCACTGCCCATAGCACCGCTGTACGAGCAGGTAGCAGGAGCCAAGGGTATCAGCATGGAGCAGCTTGCCACCCGCATTCTCAGCACTACAGCTGCCCTGCCTCTATCTGTCTGACTATCCGCTCCACCAGGCGGTCATCGCCTTCGGGGTCGTAGGTCTTCTTCAGGCTCGCCTTGAAAGTCCAGGCAAACACCTGATAGAATGTAGCACGTGTGGGGCCAAGGAAGGCCTGAACTATCTCGAAGCTCGACTGGTGGCACTCGCGGTCTATGAGCTTGATCAGCAGCTTGCCCTGTGAGTAGGTGAGCTTCTTCATCTGCGGAGTGAACGTACGCTTAAGATCCTTCTCCACAGCCACTATGTGTGCATCCTTTTCCTCCTTGGTAGGCAGCGTCTCCAGCACTTCGTAGGTCTCCATCAGCATCAGGCGCGCCTGCTTGGCCAGCGGCAGCACCTTCTTGATGTTGTACACCAGGCGGTTGAACTTCTTCTGCTCACGCTGGTTCCTGAACTTCATAGGGGGATAGACGGGTAGCTCAGGCAGGATGTACGTGTATATCAGCTCGCCCATGTACATCTCTGGTTCCACGTAGCGGTATATCGTAGTCTCTATGTACGAATGCACCCGCTCCACAGGTGCATTGAGCTCGGCATCATCGATATCCTCATACTGCGCCCATGCCGACGTAGAACACCACATCAGCACCGCAGCTGCTAAAATAAATGCCTTTCTCATTCTCTGTCGCCTAGACGCTTGAAGCCCTATCATTCTTAAGCAGGCGCAAAAGTACGGCAAATCACGACGCACAGGAAATTCTTTAACGTTATTTACGGTCAGGTTTGGCCGTGCCGACAAAAGGGTGTACTTTTGCGGCACGATTACCTTATAAGCTGCTAACCTGTTAACCAGACAATGATACGCAAATTTGATTTCCTGATTATTGGGTCGGGCGTGGCTGGGATGAGCTTCGCCTTGAAGGTGGCACAGAGCGGCAAGGGCAAGGTAGCCCTCATCTGCAAAACCACCGTCGACGAGGCCAATACCGATAAAGCACAGGGCGGTGTGGCCAGTGTAACCAACCTGAAGCTCGACAACTTCGAGAAGCACATTCACGACACTATGGTGGCTGGCGACTTCATCAGCGACCCTGCAGCCGTAGAGCAGGTGGTGCGCAATGCGCCAAAGGGCATTGCCGACCTAGTGAAGTGGGGTGTGAACTTCGACAAGAACGAGGACGGACTGTTCGACCTGCACCGCGAGGGCGGTCACTCCGAGTTCCGCATACTGCATCACGCCGACGATACCGGCCATGAGATACAGCGAGGTCTGATAGAGGCCGTGCGCCGCGACCCGCACATCACCCTGCTTGAGAACCATTTTGCTGTGGAGATTATCACCCAGCACCACTTGGGACGCGAGGTGAACCGCCACATGACCGACATCGAGTGCTACGGTGCCTACGTCCTCGACCCCGATACGCAGAAGATTGACACCTTTCTCAGCCGAGTGACCCTCATGGCCACCGGCGGCACAGGTGCCGTCTATGCCACCACCACCAACCCCAACATCGCTACCGGCGACGGCATCGCTATGGTCTATCGCGCCAAGGGCATCGTCAAGGACATGGAGTTCGTGCAGTTTCATCCCACCGCCCTCTACAACCCCGCCGAGACACATCCTGCCTACCTCATCACCGAGGCCATGCGCGGCTATGGTGGCATACTGCGCCTGCCCAACGGCGAAGAGTTCATGCAGAAGTACGACAAGCGCCTGTCGCTCGCCCCGCGCGACATTGTGGCACGCGCCATAGACCGCGAGATGAAGCTCCACGGCCTGACCCACGTCTGCCTCGACGTCACCCACAAGGACCCCGATGAGACACGCCACCACTTCCCCAACATCTACGCCAAGTGCCTCTCCATAGGCATCGACATCACCAAGGAGTACATACCCGTGGTGCCCTGCGCCCACTATATGTGTGGCGGCATCAAGGTGGACCTCAACGGCGAGAGCACCATACACCGCCTCTACGCCGTGGGCGAATGCTCCTGCACCGGACTGCACGGCGGCAACCGCCTGGCCAGCAACTCGCTCATCGAGGCTGTCGTCTATGCCGACGCTGCAGCCAAGCACGCCATAGAGAACATCGACAACTACGTCTTCAATGAGCAGATACCTGAGTGGAACGACGAGGGCACAATGACCAACGAGGAGAAGGTGCTTATAGCTCAGGACATGCGCGAGGTTGGGCAGATTATGTCCAACTACGTGGGCATCGTACGCTCCAATCTGCGTCTGCACCGTGCCTGGACACGCCTCGACATCATCTACGAGGAGACCGAGGAGCTGTTCAAGCGCGTCAAGGCCTCCAAGGACATCTGCGAGCTCCGCAACATGGTGAACGTAGGCTACCTCATCACCCGCCAGGCCATAGAGCGCAAGGAAAGCCGCGGCCTACACTACACCGTAGACTACCCCAAGCACGCCTACGACCAGAAGTAGCCATAACAAGCCAATCCATAATTCAGGTTTTGTGCTGGCTACATCTGCACATTCACAGGATGTCCATCAGCTCGCACAGCGCCGTCACCACGTATGTCGGCGCTTCAGGAGCGGGGTACTCGGGGTAGCGGTTGAAGTAGGCAGTGTCCAGCCCGTAGCGCTTGGCACCGATGATGTCCGTCTGGAAGTTGTCGCCTATCATCAGGATTGTGCCCTTTTGGGCGTGCGTGCATCCGACGGCATAGTCGAAAAACTGCGGCGAGGGTTTGTTGGCACCAGCGTCCTCGCTCAGTACGATGGTGTCGAAGTAGTCGTACAGGCCGCAGGCACGCAGCTTCTTGTACTGCACCTCGTGGAAGCCGTTTGAGCACATGTGCATACGGTAGCCCTTAGCCTTCAGGTAGTCCATCAGCTCGCGTGCGCCGTCCACCAAGCCCGGCTTCGATGAGCACAGCTCCAGAAAGCGGTCGCTGGCCGCTAAACAAAACTGCTCCGTAGGCTCCAGCCCGCGCCCGAAGCTCAGCGGACGGCGGAAGCGCTCCACGATGAGGTACTCGCGGGTGATCTTGCCCTTGGCATAGCGTGTCCACAGGTCGATGTTAGCCTTCCAGTACTCGTTGTAGAACAGGCTGGCATCGTCGAACCAGCGCCCCAGCTGCAGCGCAGCGTACAGCTCGCGCAGCGCTATCACCGCATTGCCGTGCGTGTCGTACAGCGTATCGTCGAAATCTATAAACAAGTCGGTGTACATTGCAAAGTTCAGAGATTCAAGTTTCGCCGGGTGGCTTATTGTCTGCATATTCCTACTTGCGAAGTCAGAGTTGAGAGTTGAAAAAAGCGGCCCTTCTCACGAAGAACCGCCTCAAGCTATGAACAAATCTTGTGTCTAATCTCCTCAGAATAACATTTCAGTCGCTACCATTGGTAGACGGCTATTTGCTTTTTCAACCGCATCACTGCGCCCGTCGTGCCTGCTATTCTGAAATCCAATTACCTTAACTAACTTACCTAAAGCAGAATTGTTTGAACCACAATTCTAGGGATGAAAACCTTTAAAACTAACCTAATACCATGAAAAACCGTATGTCGTGTCTACCGCTGTAGAGCGGCTTTTGTGTTTAGGTGGTAGAGATTTAACTCTCTCTTCGTTGCTGCAAAGGTAATGTCTTTACGGTGTATAAAGTACACTCGTGTGGTTGTTTTGTTGATAATCTGTAAGTATTATTGACTTCCGTCAAATCAAATTGTGATAAATCAAGCCGTTTTCGTGGTAGTTTGACATTTATCAGCCCTCTTTCATGGCCTGCTGGCAGCACAAAGCATAAGTCACGCCCTGCTCACAGATAATTCACGCACAATTCGCGACCGTTCACGTTTCTCGAACATTCACGTTCTTTATATCGTAAGCACAAATCGTACAATCCTTGGTGGGCTTTTAAACGTGAATTTACGCAAAATTGGCATAAATTTGGGGTAAAATCGGGGTGTTTTTACAGCGGAAAATGAGTTTTGATATCAAATTATGGTGGATTTTGTGGGCTTTTTACAAGTCAAATTGAGTTTTAATGTCATTTGTCTGCATGGAAATAGCCTTATTTTGGCATTAACCCCACCAAAGCTCACCAATAAGCTCACCAGATAATTAACAGAGAATTATTGCTGTCCGCTAAAAGTCAAAAGCGCAAAAATTATCTTCCGCAATGC
>CALEPV010000046.1 GCA_937910905.1 uncultured Prevotellaceae bacterium | reverse complement strand
CGTGGTCAGCATCCTGCTCAACATCCCGCTCGGCATCTACACCATCTGGTTCTTCCTCACCAACGGCCTTGTCTCGACGGGAGCAAACATCCTGAGCATCATCGTCGGCATCATCGCCCAGGCCAGCATGATGGTCTATGGCTTCGCCTACCTCGTGCCACAGTCGAAGAAAGAGGGGTATCATCAGTCGGTGAACAAATAAAAAGGAACAAAAAGTGCGCCATATTTTCGCTTCTTATGTCCTACATTTCGCTCCTTTGGGGGTGGAGGGCGGTAATGTGGGAAGTTCTTCGTATTTTCGCAAATCAGATATACAAGGACAATGGGAACAGATCCTGTCACAAGAACCTTCGACAATGACAAGTTATGTTGAAAGTCATACAAGGAATGAATAATCGAACGTGACAGGTAACTGTCCCTCTCCCTCTAGTCTCTCTGTCACCACTGTCACCCTGTTCCTCCATCTGTCACAGTCGATACCATGCTCTTCGCCACCGTCAGCGTCCCCATCTCCGACTGGTGGGGCGGCTCCCATGCCATCCGTCGCAAGCAAATCGCCTACCAGCAGGCGCAGGACCAGCTCGCCGACAACGCCCAACTGCTCACCATCCGTATGCAGAACGCCTGGAACAGTGTCGTGGAATCGCAGCAACAACTCGCCATCGCCCGCCGCAGCATCGAGCAGAGTGAAGAAAACCTCCGTCTCCACCGCGACTACTACCGCGCCGGCACCTGCAAGATGTCCAATCTCCTCGAAGCCCAGCTCCTCTACCAGCAGTCGTGCGACAAGCACACCGATGCCTACGCCGACCTACAAAACAAGATTCTTGAATTGGGTTAGGCGCTTAGAGCGCACTTGCAAAACCCTTTATTAATCGTATATCTCATACATCAAATATCCAAGAATGAAGGACAAAAATTAAAATGCCTATGCCGAAGGCTTTGCGTAATTCCCTGTTTACGGGATAATCAGGGAAAAGATTAACAACTATTAGTGCGCTCAAAGCGCCTAACCCAGTTCTTGAATACCGTCAGGCGATAGGAGAATGACACTAAGAACAGCAAGGGCGAGATGCTGGTGCGGACGGCGAAGCCTTCGAGCCAGTGTACGCCTACCAAGTAGCCAAGGGGAGCCGCCACCGCGAAGCATCCCAACAGGATATAGAGGTAGCGGCGGTTGAACATCAGCAGTATTTCGGGGTTAAAGGTTAAAGATTTCCTGCTGGGCGGTTATGCAGGTGTCCCCTGTTACCGCTCCTCTGTGGTAGTAGCGGCTGGTTCACTCATGGCTTGAGTGCGCAGCTCGTCGGTTACTTCCTGAATGACCTTTACGGCTTCGGCTTGTGCCAAGCTGAAGTCGAGCTGGTAGTGGTCGGACAACTCGACGACACGCTGCTGGAGGCGGGCTACGGCAACGGTAACCTCGCGGCGGAAGAGCTCTTCGTTGCCGAGGAGCTTGTCGCGGGTGTAGATGGTGGAGAGGGATGCGCGGGCGAGGGTCTTGAATCGGGAGTGGAAGGCGCGTAGGGACATCTCGGTGCGCTGGCGTTGCTGTGCCTGACTCTCTGGGGAGACGTGGAGTGCGCTGTCGGCGATGAGGTAGGTGGAGTCGAGCAGCATGGTCTCGACTTCATCCTCCAGCATACCGATGTGATCGGTTACGGATGAGGGGTCGGTGCTATCGGCTGGCAGAGTGGGGGCCACTTCTGGCGTGAATTGGAACTGGGGTGCCTCTGGCTCGCGGGAGCTCCAGATGAAGATGCCAATGATGGCTACGCCGAGAAGTATGGCGAGGGCTGTGCGGAGTGCGCGAGCACTGTTGCGCTGCTTGCTGATAAGCTTGCGGGCATCGACTATGCGGAATGAAAAATTATTATTGGAGCGTGAAGAATCTGTGGCGCGGCTGATGAACGACTGGTATTCGGCTGGGATGGAGCTGAACTTGAACAGGCGCTTGATGAGCTGGGCTGCTGCGTAGATGTCAAGGGTGGAGTCCACCTCCTGCCCCTGCCCCTCACTGGGGAGGGAGGATGCTTCTTCGTCGTCCGAGGGGAGGGCGAAGAGCTGTGGGGAGAGGTATTCGGTCTCGCGCGTCCAGACTTCGGATTTGATGTCGAGGAAGCTGTTGGCTGGAGGCATGAGCATCAAGCTGTGAGGGCTGGACTTGCGCACGAGTACGCTGAGCGGGGTGAGCTCCACTGCTGCCAGGTCGCGGTCATGGAGGTGCTGGAGGGCGTCGAAGAGATCGTCGATAAAGTTGCGCACCCAGGCTTCGTCGGCTACAATCTGGGGTTTCTCGGCGAGGAGCTCGCCGAGGGGGATGTAGCGTGTGTGGCCTATGACGAGATAGCCGCCCTGGTCGTCGTCGACGTAGGCTTCGGGGCGCATGATGTGGGCGTTGGTGACATTGGAGCAGGTGTCTACGAGGTTGCGAAAGCGCTGCATGAAGCGCTCGTTCTGAGCGGCGTATCTGTTGGGGCGAAGTACGATGGTGTACTTACCATCGATATGCTCCAGGGAGAGGCTGCCTATGGCGTTCTGTCCTATCTGGTCGGGCCGGATGCCGCCTTGGGGGGTGAACTTCATGGTGGTGCTGCTTAGCTGAATATGATGGTTTTGTTCTTATAGGTAAGGATCTTGCGCTCTATGTGCTTGGTGACGGCACGTGAGAGGACTATCTTCTCCAGGTCTTTGCCTTTGAGCACGAGGCTGTCGGGGGTGTCCTTGTGGCTTATGCGTGCGACATCTTGATCTATGATGGGTCCGGCATCGAGCTCGGCTGTGACGTAGTGGCTTGTGGCGCCGATGATCTTCACGCCGCGGGCCCATGCCTGATGATAGGGCTTGGCTCCCACGAAGGCAGGGAGGAAGGAGTGGTGGATGTTGATGATGTGGTGAGGATAGCGGGCTATCATCTGGTCGCTGATGATCTGCATGTAGCGTGCGAGGACGATGAATGTGACGTGCTCGCGTTCGAGCAGCTCCATCTCGGCGGCTTCGACCTCGGCCTTGTTGGAGTGGTCCTTATTGACTGACCAGACGTGGTAGGGGATGTCGAACTGTTCGGCCACATAGCGGAGGTCCTCGTGGTTGCTGACGATGCATGGAATGTCGACGTTCCACTCGCCAGCCTTGTAGCGTGCGAGCAGGTCGTAGAGACAGTGGCTCATGCGGCTTACGAAGATAGCCATGCGTGGGCGCTCATCGGAGAAGTAGAGGTTGAATGTCATGGTGTAGCGCGGGACATAGAGAGTGAGGAGGTACTCCTTGATTTTGTCCTTCGGTACGAGGAATCCTTCCAGCTCCCACTCGATGCGCATGAAGAACATTCCGTCCTCGCGATCGACATACTGGTCGAGATAAACGATGTTTCCGTTGTTGTCGGTGATGAAGCGTGTAATCTCAGAGATAATACCCGGCTGATCAGGGCAGTGAAGCAGTAGTATAGCAGTTGGTTTGGGCATTGAGCAGTATAATAATGTAAAAATATAACAATATAGGAATGTAATAATTTTGTGCAAAGTTCAGAATTATTGGTGAGGTACGCAAACTTTTACCACATTTTGCCTACCTTTGTGGCCAAATACGGAAACGACACAGAACACACAATCATGCCACAGATATCTGTACGCGGACACGAGATGCCCGCCTCTCCAATCCGAAAGCTCGCCCCTTTGGCCAATGCAGCCAAAGCCAGGGGCATACACGTATATCATCTGAATATCGGTCAGCCCGACCTGCCGACTCCGAAGGCTGCGCTGGATGCGATACGCGGCATAGACCGCACCATACTGGAGTACTCGCCTTCGCAGGGCTATCTGAGCTACAGGGAGAAGCTGGTGGGCTACTATGCGAAGTATAATATATCGGTAACGCCAGACGACATAATCATCACCAGCGGCGGCTCGGAGGCTGTGCTGTTCGCCTTCCTCTCGTGCCTTAATCCCGGCGATGAGATAATAGTGCCGGAACCCGCCTATGCCAACTATATGGCCTTTGCCATCAGCGCAGGCGCTGTGATACGTACCGTCACGACCACCATAGAGGAAGGCTTCTCGCTGCCGAAAGTAGAAAAGTTCGAGGAGCTGATCAATGAGCGCACACGTGCCATACTGATCTGCAATCCCAACAACCCGACAGGCTACCTCTACACACGTCGCGAGATGAACCAGATACGCGATTTGGTGAAGAAGTACGACCTCTATCTGTTCTCCGACGAGGTGTACCGCGAGTTCATCTATACGGGTTCGCCCTACATTTCGGCCTGCCATCTGGAAGGCATAGAGAACAATGTGGTGCTGATAGACTCCGTGTCGAAGCGCTACTCCGAGTGCGGCATTCGCATAGGCGCGCTCATCACAAAGAACTCCGAGGTGCGCAAGGCAGTGATGAAGTTCTGTCAGGCACGCCTGTCGCCGCCTCTGATAGGCCAGATAGCAGCAGAAGCATCGCTGGATGCAGGCGACGAGTATGCACTGGATGTGTACGACGAGTATGTGGAGCGCCGTAAGTGCCTCATTGACGGCTTGAACCGTATACCAGGAGTGTACAGCCCAATACCGATGGGTGCGTTCTACACGGTGGCCAAGCTGCCAGTGGACAACGCAGAGGAGTTCTGTGCCTGGTGCCTGCGCGACTTCAACTACGAGGGCGAAACCGTGATGATGGCTCCTGCTGCAGGCTTCTATACGACTCCGGGGTTAGGCTACAATGAGGTCCGACTGGCGTATGTGCTGAAGAAGGAGGACCTGATGCGTGCACTGTTCGTACTGCAAAAGGCTCTTGAAGCATATCCAGGACATGTCCTTTGAGTTCACCATAGCACGGCGTTTGTTTGGCGACCAGACGGACGAAGGACATCGTCTGGTGAGGCCGGCAGTACAGATTGCCATGTGGGGTGTGGCTGTGGGGCTGATGGTGATGATACTGTCGCTGTGCATCATCAGGGGCTTCAAGGATGAGATAAAGAACAAGGTAGTAGGCTTTGGTGGAGCCATAGAGGTGGTGAACTACAACTCGCTGCATCAGGCAGAGAGCCAGCCCATACAGGTGGACACAGCCCTAATTCACCGCCTTGCAGCTATAGACAACGTGCAGCACGTGCAGCGCTTCTGTACCAAAGCCGGTATGCTAAAGACCGACGATGCGTTCAAGGCAGTTCTGCTCAGAGGCCTGGCCGAGGAGTACGACACAACCTTCCTGGCATCGCATCTTGTAGCAGGGCATCTGCTACGCTTCACGGCAGAGGGCAAGGCTACGAATGAGATAGTGGTGTCGCAGCTCATAGCGTCCGACCTGCATCTGGCAGTAGGCTCGCGCATCTATGCCTACTTCTTTGCGGAGACACCCAAGATACGGCGATTCACAGTTGCAGGCATATACCAGACGTATATAAAGGACTTCGATGAGCACATAGTGATTACCGACCTGCTGACCAGCCGTCAGCTCAATGGATGGGAAAGCGACCAGTGTTCGGGTGTGGAGCTGCTGCTGGCCGACTTCGACCGAACGGTAGAGACAGACCTGGAAGTGGTATCGGCAGTGAACCGCACACGCGACCAGTATGGACAGACCTATGCAGCCGAAACGGCACAGGAGAAGTACCCCAGCATTTTCCAGTGGCTGGAGCTGCTGGACACCAATGTGTGGGTCATACTGATACTGATGACGGCTCTGGGTGTGTTCACCATGATAGCTGGCCTGCTGATTATCATACTGGAACGCACACGCTTCATAGCCGTAATGAAGTCGCTGGGCACAACGGGCGGACAGCTGCGACGCATATTCCTGCATCTGGCCATGATGCTTGTAGGGCGTGGTATGCTAATAGGCAATGTGCTGGGCATAGGACTGGCCCTGCTGCAACAGCAGACGGGCTTGATAAGACTGGATGCCGCTACCTACTACGTCAACGCCGTTCCGATAGAATTCCCATGGCTGCTGCTTATCTTGCTGAACATAGCTACATTCACCATATCGACCTTGATGCTCATCATACCTACATATCTCATAAGCCGCGTGCATCCGGCAGAAGTGATGAGGTTCGAGTAATAACAGAATACATAACCTATAAACAACCTGTCATGTTAACCGTAGAAGAACTTAATGACCGCCTGATAGACCTCGCATTTGCTGAGGACATAGGTGATGGCGACCACACAACTCTATGTTGCATTCCTACCGATGCTATGGGCAAGAGCCACCTGCTGATAAAGGAGGAGGGCATACTGGCTGGCGTTGAGATTGCCAAAGAAGTGTTCCACCGTTTCGACCCCGAAATGAAGGTCGAGGTGCTGATGGGCGACGGCACACACGTGAAGCCAGGCGATATAGCCATGATTGTCACAGGCCGTATGCAGAGCCTGCTGCAGACTGAACGACTGATGCTGAACATCATGCAGCGTATGTCGGGTATAGCCACGATGACCAACCGTTATGTGCGTCGGCTCGAAGGCACACACACACGTGTGCTCGACACCCGCAAGACAACTCCAGGTATGCGAATGCTGGAAAAGGAAGCTGTGAAGATTGGCGGAGGCACGAACCATCGCATAGGCCTCTTCGATATGATTCTGCTCAAGGACAACCATGTGGACTTCGCAGGAGGCATAGAGAATGCCATCAACCGTTGCCACGAGTATCTCAAGGCCAAGGGTAAGGACCTGAAGATAGAGATAGAGGTTCGCAACTTCGACGAGCTGAACCGTGTGCTGGCCATAGGTGGTGTGAACCGCATCATGCTCGACAACTTCAGCGTGCCCGATACCAAGAAAGCCGTTGAGCTGATAGCCGGACGCTTCGAGACCGAATCGAGCGGCGGCATCACTTTCGACACTCTTCGCGACTATGCCGAGGCGGGTGTAGACTTCATCTCAGTAGGTGCCCTCACACATAGTGTCAAGGGGCTAGACATGAGCTTTAAGGCGTGCTAGGGTAGAGTTGAGAGGTTGAGAGTTGAAAGCTGAAATATGAAAGCAGATAGGATTATACCGTACAGACTATGCAGAGTCATTCTGATAGGCATAGCTCTGTCTTTCAACTTCCAACTCTCAACTTTCAACTCTCAACTCTCTGCGCAGGAACAGATGCGTGAGCACACGTTGCGACAGGTGGACGTCAAGCCCAAACATCAGCGCTACAAACGCAAGGGCAATCCTGCGGTTGAGCTGATGCGCAAGGTCATAGCAGCAAAGGGAGATCACAATCTGCACAACAACGACTACATACAGTATCACCGGTATCAGCGGATGACCTTTGCGCTGAACAACATCACGCAAGGGCTAGCTGATACATTCGCGTTGCTACAGCACCCGATGCTCAAAAGGCAGATAGAGTACTGCCCGCAGACGGGCAAGTACATACTGCCGTTCTCCTACAGCGAGACGGCATCGAAGCATCTCTATCGCCGCAGCCCCGAGCTGGAACGCAACTATACGTTGGGCACCAACGATGTGGGCATCATGGATCTAGTGCCGAATGGCGACATTATGAACACCATACTGCGTAGTGTGTTCACCGATGTGAACGTCTACGACAACACAATCAATCTGCTGGAGCGACAGTTTACGAGTCCGCTGTCATCCAGGGCGGCAATATCGTTCTTCCAGTTCTTCATTCAGGATACGGTCGAGGTGGATGCCCAGCGTGTCATTCGCCTGTACTTCATTCCGCAGAACCCACAGGACTTCGGCTTCTCAGGACGAATCAACATACTTGATGACAGCACCTACCGTGTGCAGCAATGTGTGCTGAACCTGCCGCTGCGTTCATCTGTCAACTTCGTGAACAATCTGGTGCTGCAGCAGAAGTTCACAGACCTGCACAACGGACAACGTGTGCTACAGTCCGACGACCTCTTCGCAGAGCTGGGCATACTGAAGAAGCACAGGACGCTGATGCTGCACCGCACTACTACCTACTCTCAGTTCAGCACAGACAGCATACCGCCTGTGATGTTCATGCCTTCGGAACATAGACGCGAGGGTACGTCACAGGTGGACGACAGCATCTTCTGGCAACGCAATCGTACGGACACTCTGACTATCGCCGAATCGCGGCTGCAAGGAACGGTGGATGAGCTGATGCGAAGGTCGTCCCGCAGTGTGCCGGTGTATGTGTTGCGCACGTTGGTGAGCAATTACGCCTCGACTACCGCCCTGCCAGACAACAGCCGCTTCGACATAGGACCTGTGATGACTGCTGTGTCGGACAACTTCATAGACGGTACCCGATATCGCATAGGCGGACAGACAACGGCCAATCTGCATCCGCATCTCTTCTTTAAGGGCTATGGTGCCTATGGCACGAAGAGCGAGCGGTGGTACGGCATGGTTGAAGCCGAGTGGAGCTTCCTGAGAAAACAGTACTCACCAATGGAGTTTCCGCGCCATAGTATCACGGCACAATGGCGCAACGAGGTGGCTAGCCCTTCCGACCTGATGTGGCAGAACGGTCGCGATAAGGACAACGTGTGGGTGTCCATGCGGTGGCAGCCTGTTGACCACATGATGTTCACCCGCTCGTGGCTGGCACGCTACGAGTTGGAGACCAACAACCATCTAGACCTCAAGCTGCAATTCTCGACTACGCGGCAGACACCTGCTGGGGCGTTGTTCTATCGCACCCTCAGCGGTGAGATGAGGCATCACATCAATACATCCGATATCACCGTGTCGGCACGGTGGGCACCAGGCGAAGAGATTATCACCACGCGCCAGCGCCGTCATGTGGTACATCACAACAATCCCGTGATAACCGTTGCCCATACTGTCGGCGTGAGCGGCATGCTCGGTTCCGACTATCACTACAATCTCAGCGAACTGACAATCTATCGCCGCCTGTGGCTCAATTCATATGGCCGCATCGACATACAGGCTAGGGGAGGGGTGCAATGGAACCGTGTACCATTCCCGTTGCTCATCATGCCTGTGGCCAACCAGAGCTATATCATCACACGCAATATGTTCAACCTTGTAGGCAACATGGAGTTCATCAACGACCGCTATGCAACGTTGGATATGGAATGGGACCTGTCTGGCAAGCTGCTCAATCGTGTGCCACTAATCAAGTACCTAAAGCTGCGTGAGGTGATAGGCTTCAAGACCATGTACGGTTATCTCAGCAGTCGCAACGACCCAGCTCAACATCCAGGCGACCCGTTCCTGTTTGAGATGCCGTCGCGTGATGGCACATCAATAGTCCACCCCATGGGCAGCACACCATACATGGAGCTGAACATCGGATTGCACAACATTTTCAAGGTTATTCGCATCGACTATGTACGACGACTCAACTACCTGAACTTCCCAGGCGTGAAGAAGCATGGCTTCCGTTTCTGCCTGGACTTTGACTTCTAGTTATAATAGCGAGATAACGTAATAACGCGATAACGCAACTATGTAATAACGTAACCATACAATAATTAAGCATCAAAGAAAATGGATTCAATCTCAATCTCTCAAGCCTCATCAACTCATTCACTCAAAGACTGGATTATTGCCACTCGACCATGGTCGTTTCCTGCATCCACTATGCCTGTGATGGTTACCGTAGCTTGGCTGTGGAGTCATGGCATCAGCGTCAACTGGTGGTTTGCCCTTTGGGCTGTCATCAACATAATCCTCGTCCATGCTGCAGGCAACGTGTGGAGCGACATCGCTGACTACCGTAGCGGTGTGGATGCATCCGACACGTATGGTGTGCGCACCCTGGTTGATGGTATGTTTACCGTTGCCGAGTTCAAGCGTCTGTCGTGGGGACTTAACATCATCGCTATATGTGCCGGACTCTCACTTGTAGTGCTGACAGGCCTAACCTTTGGGTGGAACGGTGCCTATACATTGTTATATATAGGTATAGCCGGCATACTGCTATCATTCCTTTACCCAAGACTGAAGTACGCAGCACTGGGTGACCTTGTAATAATCTTTTGCTATGCCCTGCTGCCTATGACTGGTACCTCGTTCATCGCTTCCGGTTCTATCCATTGGGATGTCCTGTGGCTGTCTGTTCCCATAGGCCTCATCACGGTGGGCATTCTTCATGCCAACAATGTGCGCGACATAGAGACAGACCATCGTGCCGGCATTCAGACCTTCCCAATGCTTACTGGCCGACAGTTCGGTGCATGGCTGTATGCATTTGAGGTCATCTGCCCATTCCTGTGGCTTGTTGGGCTAATGGCTTTCCGTGTGGAATCGTGGTGGCTGGGGATAGCTTTCCTCGCTATGCCTATAGCCGTAAAGAATGCACGCGTCATGCTGGCCTACAAGCGGGGTGGCAAGCAGTCATATGCTAAGCTCGATGAACTGACAGCGCAGCTGCAGCTGATGTTCAGTTTCCTGCTTATCATAGGACTGATAGTAGCAGCCCTATGATAGCACGACGTTCATATCTGTATGTCTCGGTAGCCATAGCGGCTGTGCTGTGGTTCCTGATGTTCTCGCCTTGGACGGCCCATTGGTTCAACTTCTGGTGGGCTATGACGGCATCAGGCATCATCCTTACCTCTATGGCATTTGCCTTTGGCGACACCCCGTTCAGTACTCATCTCTTCTCCTTTAGGAGGGGCTGGGGGTGGGCTTATGAACTATTACTTGGTGCCACTATTGCAGTAGTGCTTTGGGGCGTGTTCTGGGTTGGCAACAAGCTGTCGCAACTGCTATTCGACTTCGCACGTCCGCAAGTTGACCTTATTTACAATATGAAGTCAGGGCAGTCCCCAAGCATGATAGCTGCGTTGCTGCTATGGATCATAGGTCCTGCCGAGGAACTGTTCTGGCGCGGATATGTGCAGCGTACGCTTTCATCCCGCCTTTCACCCTTGTTGGCCTTCGTTCTCACCACAGCTGTCTATACCTGTGTGCATCTGCCCAGTGGCAACTTCATGCTCATCATGGCAGCTATGACCTGTGGAATCCTGTGGGGAGGACTGTACTATCTGATGCCCAGGCATCTGTTGGCCATCATCGTGAGCCACGCCCTATGGGATGCTGCCGCCTTTGTCTGGTTCCCCTTTTAATCACGTTACAATATGCTAGGACACATTGCTACTTTCACGGCATGGCCAATACTTACAGGCCTGCTCATTGGATACATAGCCAACCGCATAATGAGCGGTGAAGGCAAGGGCTGCTGCTTGAATCTCATAGTAGGTATTGCGGGTCACCTGCATAACCGCGTGTGACCAGCCACACTAAAAACGTGATGTTTTCGTTCTATAAGAAACGAGA
>CALEPV010000045.1 GCA_937910905.1 uncultured Prevotellaceae bacterium | reverse complement strand
GCTCGAAACAAATACCAATCTGACATAAATCCTAATGACCGATTTGGGTTTAACCTGTATGGGCGACAGCGTTCAACAAAACAATTTATACGCATTGAACCATATTTTTTTTGACGCTAAAGCTGATTATTAACAATTAATGCCTACATTTGTCGCCATAATCGGTCACAAACAGTGACACAACACATGCATATACCATAAAATCAAAACCTTAAAACAAGACATGGGACTATTTAACAGACCTACTGTGGCACAGCCGCAAGAGAGTCACGCCTTCACCGATGTTATCAAGAATGAAGGCAACAACACCAAACGGGGACTCATAGCATGGCGAGACCCCCGCACAGAATTCAACACACACTCCATGCTATACCTGAGCCGTGGGGAGGAGGCCGTGTTCGAGAACAGCGGCGAGTTCCGATGCTTCAACGAGCCCGGAAAGTACGACCTCGGCACAGACAACCACTTCTTCTTCCGACGTCTGCGCGAGTGGTTCTCGGGAGGACAGTCACGCTTCCCGTGTCGTGTGTACTTCATCTCTACTGAGGAGTACGAGCTGGAATGGGGCACATCCACACCTATCGGCTACACCTGCCCCATTATGGGGCCTGGAGCACAACTCATGGGCGGCGGCGAGTACACAGTACGCGTCAACGACAGCGAGGTGTTTGCTGCCAAGTGCCTGCGCGACAGCGACAGCTACACCGTGGACGACTTCAAAAAAAAGCTGTTCAGCCGTGTATACAAGAACGTCAGCGACATCATCTCGGAGGTGCTGGAGGAGAACAAAATCAACTGCATGGAGGTATCGAAGAAGGTACGCCAGATCTCCGACCTATGCATGCCCCGCATCGCCGACCTGCTGGGACAGTACGGCGTGATGCTCGTTGACTTCACCGCACAGCTGCAGGTAGACGAGGAGCAGCGCCAACAGTACGAGCAGGAAGTTCGTCGCCGCACTCTGAGAGGAGCCGGTGCTGCCGCAGAACTCAATCAGCTGGGCAGCAACTACGCTATGGTCAAAGGCATGGAAGCCCTGCAAGCCAGCGCCGAGAACCCCAATGGCGGAGGTATGGCCAACATGGGCATGGGCATGGGCATGGGTATGGCCGCAGCTCAGATGTTTGGCGGCATGTTCGGCGGCCAGCAGATGCAACAGCCACAGCAGCAGCCACAGCAACAGCCACAGCAGCCTGCCGCGCCTGCACAGCCAGCTGAGCCCGACCCAATGGAGACTCTCGCAAAGCTCAAGAAGATGCTCGACGCAGGCCTCATCCCACAGGCAGCCTACGATGCCAAGGTGCAGGAGGTGCTGGCCAAGATGTAAACTAACACAATAACGCTTTTAGCAACATGAAAAATCCATTTTCCATAGCACTCAGCCTGTTGTTCCTCGTAGTGTTCAACGCTCTGTTCTTCTGGCTCGTTGACACATCCAACGCACCCACATCCGTGTGGATTAGCTACGGATTCATCACCCTGGCCTACCTGACCATACTCGCCCTGCCATACCTTGGCCCCAAGGGTGGACCCGACGGCTGGTTCCTCAATGCTACGATGTACTCCATCGTGGTACCATACTTCCTGCTTGAACTGGTAATCGGCATCGTGTTCATCGTGATGCGCCCCGAAAGCTATACTGCAGCCCTGCTGGTACAGGCCCTGATGTGGGTGCTCTTCCTCGTATGGTTCCTCGCACAAGCTGCTTCCAACAAGGTGATTGCCGACAACCACAAGGAGCGCATGGCTGCAAATCAGGCACAGCGCGACATGGTGGGCCAGATGAAGATGCTGATGAGCATCGTCAAAGACCCGACCCTGAAGGCTACTCTGCTCCGTCACCACGATGTGCTGCGCTACAGTGCCACACGCCAGACGCCGGCCACAGAGCCGATAGACATTGAGCTGGAGGCCGCAATAAGCTCTCTGCGGGGGCTGGTACGCTCAGGCGAGGAGAGCACCGAGGAGGCAAAGCGCCTCACCACTCTCATTGGCAACCTGGTGCTGGAGCGCAAGGAAGCTGCCAAGACCAACCAGAACAACATGTAAGTATTCAAGCAACATTTATAAACATCACTAACAACACACATCATTATGGCAAAAGAAATGGAATTGCAGATCGTGCGCTGTCCGAACTGCAAAAAGCCCATGACATCGTTCAACCCGTTCAAGACAGTTGTGACCTGCTCACGCTGCGGCACGGCATTCAAGAATCCCGAGGTGACGGCTAAGCCTGCCGTCCTGCCAGAGCGCATCCTCCCATTCACATCGCTGGAGAGCGACTTCGAGCAGTCGATGGTCAGCACACTGGTGAACCAGGACTACTGCGACAAGAACATCTTCGCAGCTATCAACACCGACAACGTGTTCCGCGCATACCTGCCTATGTACCTCTTCGAAGGGCAGTTCACCGCAGCGTGGGGGTGCGAGTCGAGCTATGAGGACCAGAAGGTGGACATCAGCAACAACTGGGGCGGCGGCAAAGACATCAGCACCAAGACCGTGAAGAAGTGGCGCCCACAGAACGGCAACTCTGCCGGACGCTTCGCATTTCTCTGCCTGGCAAATGAGAGCGCCGACGACCTGCCACAGGAGCTCCGCGAGTTCACACGCCAGTATCCATACGACGTAATGTTGTCCAAGCAGTTCGACCCCACATATCTCGATGCAGGTGAGGACAATCAAGTACTCACCATCGAGCGCAATGCCGACAACACACTCGTTTGGCAGAAGCACGGCAAGGAGCTGGTTGAGGAGAAAGCACGCCAGGCTGCACTCGACCTGCTGGAAGGCCAGGAGATTCGCAACTTCAAGGCTCAGACATCCTACAGTCTTGAGACCAAGGGCGACTATCTGCTCGTTCCATTCTGGTTCGTATACTACACAGTGAACAACCAGCGCTACTACTACCTCATGGACGGTACTGGCCAGCACCACGCTTACAGCTACCCCGTGGACGAGGAGGATGTAGCATTCGAGAAGAAGTGCGAGCAAATCAAGACCCTCGTTGGCTGGTCTTGGCTGCTTGCTCCTATCATTGCTTATCTGGCCAGCAGCTGGGCAACGCTGTTCGTACTGCTCATCATCTGGTGGATTGCCAAGAAGATTGTCAATATGGTGATGAACAAGCGCATTGCCGCCATGCTGGAAGCTTCTCACCAGAAGCGCCAGGAGGGTGCCGCACGACTCTAGCCATCAGCTCAGACAGCGATGCTGCCCACAGGCTCAGACAGCGATGCTGCCCACAGGCTCAGACAGCGATGCTGCCCACAGGCTCAGACAGCGATGCTGGCCACAGGCTCAGACAGCGACATCTATTCAACAATTGCCCCGCTGCGCTACATGCACAGCGGGGCAATTCTATTATATATGTATAGAGCTATATGCCTCGCACCATCATATCGGTGCATTGCATTTGTATTGAGCCTGCAGACCGGCAGCTCGGCGTTCAGTGATAATCCTCTGGCTTGAGTTCTATGGTGGCATACAGCTGGCCTGTGGTGGCTGAACGATAGAAGTAGGAGAACGTCATGTCGTGCTCAATATACGGCTGCATCGATATGTTCGACTTGAGCCCGTCCAGCATCTTCAGCTTGATGTCGAGCAGCGCTGCTTCATCGCTATACACCGACACCGTATCCATCAGCCCGCTCATGCTGTAGTAGTAGTTGAAGCCAGCGGGCTCAGCAGAATAGGTCATACTGTCGAGTGTCTGATAGAGGTCTATCATCTGTGGGCAGTACTTGGCTGTATGCTCGCTGGCTTCGCGTGCACAGCGCTGCTGGAAGTTCTCACGGCAGGACGACAGGACAGCTGCCGAGGCTAATACCGCAACGGCAAGAGCCAAATGATATAGGCGACGCATAAGAGTGTTGATGAATGATGGCTATTGGGTATACTGCTCGCGAAGAGCACGCTGCTCCTTGAGCTGGCGCAATGCATGGCACAGCTGATCAGGACATGATGTGGGGCGGGCTCCGCAGGTAGTGCCTTCGAGCCGTTCTATCACATCGTCTATCCTCATGCCGCGCACCAGCTGCTGCAGGCCCTTGGTGTTGCCGTTGCAACCGCCGTGGAACTGCACGCGGGTGATTACGTCGCAATCTGCCTCAACCTCAATGGCCTTGGAGCACGTGCCCTGACAGGTGTAAAGGAGGGAGCAGGCGGAGTGTGTTTGAGTGTTAGAGAGCATAGATTTAATGAAGCTTATTGGGCATATTGGGCGGGGTCTTAGTTTCTAAGCACAACTCATCCAGCTGCTTCTGCTCCAAGCGTGCTGGTGCATCGAGCATCACATCGCGGCCGCTGTTGTTCTTCGGGAAGGCTATGCAGTCGCGTATGCTGTCGAGGCCGGCGAAGAGCGATACCCAGCGGTCCAGGCCATAAGCCAATCCTCCGTGAGGCGGCGCGCCGTACTTAAAGGCATTCATCAGGAAGCCGAACTGCTCCTGTGCACGCTCCTCAGTGAAGCCCAAGATGCGGAACATCTTGTCCTGCAGTTCCGGGTCGTGGATACGTATGGAGCCGCCACCCACCTCCACGCCGTTGCACACCATATCGTAGGCATCGGCACGGACTGCGGCTGGGTTGGTATCGAGGAGCGGGATGTCCTCGTCCTTCGGGTGTGTGAAAGGATGGTGCGTTGCCATGAGGCGCCCTTCCTCCTCGCTCCACTCGAACATCGGGAAGTCGATAACCCAAAGCAGCGAGAACTTGTTCTTGTCGCGCAGCCCCATGCGCTGGCCCATTTCGAGGCGCAGCTCACACAGCTGCTTGCGAGTCTTCATGTCATCGTCGCCGGAGAGGATCAGTATCAGGTCGCCAGCCTCGGCACCCATAGCATCCTTCAGCTCCTGCAGCACCTCCTGCGAATAGAACTTATCTACGCTGGACTTCACCGTGCCATCATCCAGCACGCGGGCATATACCATACCCTTAGCGCCAATCTGCGGACGCTTCACGAAATCGGTCAGCTGGTCTATCTGCTTGCGGGTATAGACGGCCTGCCCCTTGGCGCAGATGCCGCCTATGTACTTGGCCTCATCGAACACAGAGAAGCCCGGAGCCTTAGCGAACACGTCTTTCAGCTCCACGAACTTCATCTCAAAGCGTGTGTCGGGCTTGTCGGAGCCATAGTACTTCATGGCATCGTCCCACGTCATGCGGGGGAAGGCTCCTTCCAGCTCCACTCCGCGCAACTCGCGGAACAGATGCTTGGCCATGCCCTCGAAAGTCTGGATTATGTCCTCCTGCTGCACGAAGCTCATCTCGCAGTCTATCTGCGTGAACTCCGGCTGGCGGTCAGCGCGCAGGTCCTCGTCGCGGAAGCACTTCACTATCTGGAAGTAGCGGTCCATGCCCGATACCATGAGCAACTGTTTCAGCGTCTGAGGCGACTGCGGCAGGGCGTAGAACTGGCCGGGGTTCATGCGGGAAGGCACCACGAAGTCACGTGCGCCCTCGGGTGTGGAACCTATTAGCATAGGCGTCTCTATCTCAAGGAAGCCCAAGCTGTCCAAGTAGCGACGCACCTCCATTGTCATCTTGTGGCGCAGCTCGAGGTTACGACGCACGGGCGTGCGGCGCAGGTCGAGATAGCGGTACTTCATGCGCAGATCGTCGCCGCCATCGCTCTGGTCCTCAATGGTGAAGGGCGGTGTGACGGAGGCATTGAGCACACGCAGTTCCGATGCTATAATCTCTATGTCGCCGGTCGGCAGGTTGGCATTCTTGTTGGAGCGCTCGTTGACCGTGCCCGTCACTTGGATTACGTACTCACGGCCCAAGGCATTGGCAGCCCCTTGCAGTCCAGTCCCCTGTAGTCCCCCGGCGGGGGGGGCTTCAAATACAATCTGCGTGATGCCGTAGCGGTCGCGCATATCCACAAAGGTCATGCCGCCCATCTTGCGGGTGCGCTGCACCCAGCCTGCGAGCGTCACAGTCTGTCCTACGTTGGCAAGCCTAAGCTCGCCACAGGTATGTGTTCTGTACATTATATTATATATGTATTAGGTTTGTTGCGGCTGCAAAGATAGTGCAAAACCACAAGACACATGGCGGCTGGGCAGTTTATTTTGCATCAAGCCCGCATAAAACACCTCACTGCACCACGACCTTGTAGGCGACGATAGTGCCATCGGGCTGCTGGTACTGGACGTAGGTGGTGCCGGCAGCGAGGGCACGAATACTGCCATCGGTGATGGCGAGGGTTGTTCCGTCAGCAAAGATGTAACATCCGTCGTCGGTTGGAGCTAGGGTGGAGCCGAGCTGCAGGGTGATGTCATCGGGCTGCAGACGGTAATAGGTGAAGCTACCCATCTGCGTGACAACGTCGAGGGCGTTAGCGGTGAGACCCACGACGAACCATCGCAGCACACGCTGGTAGCCAAAGCCGTAGGAGAAGAGTGTCAGCAGCGAGCCACGAAGGGAGTATGAGCCGTAGGTATGAGTGTCGAAACCGTACTCGAAGTAGGTGTCGAGGCCCGTGTAGGTGCGGTCTGCGTTAAGTGTCAGCAGCTCGTAGTAGCCCGCCTCGGCCTTGCCCCATAGCCAGCTGCCAGTGAGCGATGCCTGCGGCTGCGGGTCGTCGGGAGTGGTAGTGACGAAGGTGACGCTGTCTATCTCATCAAGGCTAATGTCGAGCGTTGTGCCACCCTGATAGTGTATGCGCATGGTGTTCTGTGCGGCAGCAGTCATGCACAGCAGAAAGAGTATGAAAACAAGGTGTCGTCTCATCGTTGCAGGCTTTTCTCGTGGCAAAGATAGCGAATAATGGTATATGTAATGGGGTGGATGGCAGTTTTTATTCGATGATTGTGCTGTGAGTGGCGGGATTTCTTTCTATCTTTGCAGCAATAAACCATATCACATAAACTAACCTACTTATGAAGAGACTATTCCTATTGCTGGCACTCATAGCAGGAATGCTTGGTGCGGCAACGAGCGTTGAAGCCAAGCAGAAGCCAGGCACGTTCGCTGTGGGCGACGGCACCTTCCTGCTCAACGGCAAGCCTTTCGTGGTGAAGGCTGCCGAGGTTCACTATCCCCGTATCCCGCGTGAGTACTGGGGCCAGCGCATCAAGATGTGCAAGGCCCTGGGCATGAACACCCTGTGCATCTACATCTTCTGGAACTCGCACGAGCAGCGCGAGGGCCAGTTCGACTTCACAGGCAACAACGACATCCGCGCCTTCGTGAAGCTGGCACAGCAGAATGGCATGTGGGTCATCGTGCGCCCCGGCCCATACGTATGTGCTGAGTGGGAGATGGGCGGTCTGCCCTGGTGGCTGCTGAAGAAGAAGGACATACGCCTGCGCGAGCAAGACCCGTACTTCATGGAGCGTCTTGAGATATTCGAGCAGAAGGTTGGCGAGCAGCTGGGCGACATGACCATCGACAAGGGCGGCCCAATCATCATGGTGCAGGTGGAGAACGAGTACGGCTCGTATGGCGAGGACAAGCCATACATCAGCGCCGTGCGCGACATTATACGCAAGAGCGGGTTTGACAAGGTGGAACTATTCCAATGCGACTGGTCAAGCAACTTCACGAAGAACGGTCTTGACGACCTGACGTGGACCATGAACTTCGGTACAGGCGCCAACATCGACCAGGAGTTCCGCCGTCTGGGTGAGTTGCGTCCCAACTCGCCCAAGATGTGTTCCGAGTTCTGGAGTGGCTGGTTCGACAAGTGGGGAGGCCGCCACGAGACACGCGGTGCCGAGGCTATGGTGGATGGCATCTCGCAGATGCTGGACCGCGGCATCTCGTTCTCCCTCTACATGACCCACGGAGGTACCAACTGGGGCCACTGGGCAGGTGCCAACAGCCCAGGCTTCGCTCCCGATGTGACCAGCTACGACTACGATGCTCCTATCAACGAGGCCGGTCAGGTGACACCCAAGTTCTGGACACTACGTCAGGCTATGGAACGCTACAGTGGCGACTACGACCCTGCGACCAAGACCTGGGGAGCACAGAAGAAACTCCCCGCCGTGCCTAAGGAGATACCAACCATCGCCATACCCAAGTTCGAGCTCAAGGAGTTCGCTCCGCTGCTGCAGGGCTGCGACAGCATAGCCAAGCAGGGCGGCATAATGACCTTCGAGGAGATGGACTTCGGCTGGGGCTCGATGCTCTACCGCACCACCCTGCCTGCCATCCCGTCGCAGAGCATACTGAAGATGGAGGCCCACGACTACGCACAGGTGTTCCTCAATGGCGAGTTCATCGGCAAGGTGGATCGCGTGAAGCACGAGCAGACACTGCTGCTGCCCGTTGTGCCCGAGGGCGCACAGCTCGACATTCTCGTAGAGGGTATGGGCCGCATCAACTTCGGCCGTGCCATCAAGGACTTCAAGGGCATCGTGGGCGACGTGACGCTGACCTCTGTAGAAGGCAACGTCAACGTGGTGCGCACACCGCAGCAGTGGACCAAGTGCCGCATCCCCGACGAGTATCAGAATGCCACCAAAGCCTTCGCCGCCCAAGACAGCCGCAATGACATACTGCCAGGCCGTGGCTACTACCGTGGCTACTTCAACCTCACGAAGACAGGCGACACCTTCCTCAACCTCGAGAACTGGGGCAAGGGCCAAGTATATGTGAACGGGCACGCCATAGGCCGCCACTGGTACATCGGTCCGCAGCAGACGCTATACTTGCCAGGCTGCTGGCTGCAGAAGGGCAGGAACGAAGTCATCGTGCTGGACGTGATGGGTCCACGCGGCGAGAAGACCATCGAGGGCCTGACACAACCCATCATCGACCGCCTCAACCTCGATGCACCGCAGACCCACCGTCTCGAAGGACAGACGCTTGACCTCACCGGCGAGACAGCTGTGCTGGAGGGCGAGTTCGCTGCAGGCAACGGCTGGCAGGAAGTGCACTTCGCCCAGCCCGTCAGCGGCCGCTACGTCTGCATCGAAGCACTCGACAGCCACAACGACCGCGAGTACTGCTGCATAGCCGAGTGGTACATGCTCGGTGCCGACGGCCAGCGCCTCAGCCGCGAGCCTTGGCAGGTGGCCTACTGCGACGACGAGGACATCAGTAGCGGTAACAAGACTGCCGACAAGATATTCGACCTGCAGGAGAGCACCTACTGGAGCACCAACCGCGGCGTGCAGTTCCCCCACTACCTCATCATTGACCTGGGTCAGGACCAGACCTTCACAGGTCTGCAGTACCTGCCTCGCGTTGAGGCCGGTGCCCCCGAGAGCATCAAGCACTACCGCATCTACGTGAAGAGCGAAGCCTTCAAGATGTAGGCGCGGTCCTACTAATCTCCCTAAGAAGCAATCGTAAGGCATCATTTGCGTGCCTTTGCAACAAAATCTTGTGCAAATCTATCGTCCATAGTCGAAAGTTTCGTATTTTTGCGCCAAACTTTCGACTATGGACGATAGATTTGATATAATAAGGCGATATAACCTATGGGATGGCAAAGCCTTTCCTATAGGGTATCGACGTGAAAGCTACTTACGACAGATAGACGGCTTCATTGGCAACAGGCTGGTAAAGGTCATAGTTGGGCAGAGGCGTACAGGAAAGAGCTACCTGCTCCGTCAGGTTGCACAGGGCTTAATAGACGAGCGCAATGTAGATGCCCACAATATCTTGTATCTTAACAAAGAATACTTGGAGTTCGACTTCATCAACACATACGTTGATTTGGAGGAGCTTTATCAAGCATACAAACGTACAATAAAGCCACAAGGCAGAGTATATCTGTTTATTGATGAGATACAGAACATAGATGGGTGGGAAAGGTTCGTCAACTCACACTCTCAGGACTTCGTGGATGAATGTGAGATATTTATAAGCGGATCCAATTCAAAGCTACTTTCTACCGAGCTTGCCACCTTGCTCTCTGGCAGATATGTTGAGTTCCGCATCTTTCCCTATAGCTATCAAGAGAGCTTGAACGTGACACAAGCATCCCCCGGACGGGATTCATATATACAGTACCTACAGACTGGCGGTCTGCCAGAACTGTATAACATCAGCAATGACGAGTCCAAGCGACAATATGTTGCATCTGTGAAAGACACGATACTATTGCGGGACATCGTGTCAAGGATGAAACTACGTGACGTGCAACTGCTTGAAGACACATTTACGTTCTTGGTCAGCAAAGCATCCAATCTCATATCCGTTAGAAACGTGGTTAAATACTTTGAGTCACGAAAGCGCAAGGTGTCATACGATGTGGTAGCTGCATATATCTCATATCTTGAGGAAGCTTTCCTTGTGCATAAATCTGAGCGTTACAACATCAGGGGCAAGGATGTTGTGATGGGCAATAACAAATACTACCTCAACGATTTGTCCTTCAAGAACTACTTATACCCAGGTTTTGCCTACGGCATGGGATACCTGCTGGAGAATGCAGTCTATTTAGACCTCTCCCGCATGGGTTACAAAATATATACAGGAGTATGGAAGGAATCGGAGGTGGACTTTGTGGCAATAAGGGCAGACCGCACTGTTTACATACAATGCTCATATCAGTTAGAGGACGAGCAAACAGCCCTGCGAGAGTACAAGCCTCTTTATTCCATTAGTGACAGTTTCGAGAAGTATGTGGTGTCCCTTGATCTCGTGCAAAGACCATCATCAGAAGGCATACGCCATATCAGGGCATACGAGCTTGAAGACAATCTGCATTGATCGTATTGCTCACCGCGTTCTTGCACTGGAACGCTTCACTCTTACCTTCTTGCCTACGCGCTGGTCCTTGAAGGGCTTCCAGTAGAACTGCTTCTTGATGTCGCTGTCCAGCTTGGTGTATGTCACGATATAGCCATCGCCGAAATCCAGCATCAGCTTGTTCTGTTTGTAGTCCACACCTACTATGGTCATGTCCTGCTGCTTACCGACAATCTCATCCCTCTGATCGTCGAAGGCAGACTCCATAGTATCATGTAGTTCATTCATATAGTACTCTCCATCGGAGTTGTTAGGCGTCACTTCCGCACCTGTCAGTTCCCACTCAAAGTCCTTGCCTGCGAATGTCAGTTTCTGCCCATGCTGTTCCCATGTGCCTGTGTATTTGGTCTCGTAGGTCAGCTCTACCGTGCCACGGTAGTCGCCGTCGTCTATCTTCGCTGTGATGACATCTGTTGATGTCTCTACATCAGAGCCATCGGACAAGCACACATCGATGCTTATCTCGTGTTCGGTCCACTCTGTTATAGGTGAGTCGTCATCAAAGTCAGTCTCTATTGTAGTACTCTCGTTCTTCCACCGTCCCTCATACGACGGCATCTTCTCGCCAAGGAGCAAATATGCTGTATACCCCAAGCACAGAACAAGCACGGCACCTGCTATCTCCTTACCGAAGCCACCAAGGAAGTTGTCTTTGCCAAACTCCGTGACATAGCCCTTATCGCTATCGGTCTCTGCGCCTCCGTATTCGCGATCTGCGTTCTCCGACTCTTCCTCGAGCCACACTCCGCAATGCTTGCACTTCCTTGCCACAGCCAGTATCTCCTCACCGCAATATGGACATCGTTTCGTTTCGTCCATGACTGGCTATTGGCCTTTATCCTTAGTGAACACCTGTATCAACTTGCCTATGCCTAAGCAAACAAAGCAGATTATGGCATATATGCCTTTAGCCTGCTTGCCGCTGACATCAAAGTAGCTGAGTATGAGTATCAATGGTACAGCAATGGCCACGCCCCAAATCAGGTTTGTCAAGAAGCCTCGCCAGATACTATTGCCTTCAGGGTCGCCATAGTCAACCGGCTTCTGTTGCTGCGGTTGAGGTGCTTTTGCAGGCTTGGCATTGGCTGCCGAGCGTTTGTCTGGCACAAATCCATTCGCCACAGCCTTATCTAGCCAGTACTGACAGTCCTTGTCATTGATGCCGCCATGTGTGGCAGCATAGTATAGCGCAAGGCTGTACTGCGCTTCCGCATTACCTGCACCAGCTCTGAAACTTAATTCATCAAGGGCGTCCTTATTGCCCTTCATTGCCTTTTGCACTAGCGTTGAGAAGCACTCCGACAGACTGTCAAGCGGCACAGCATCACCGTCTTGCTCAGAAAACTGCTTCGGCTCCGCATTCTCTTCGAGCCACTCTCCGCAATGCTTGCACTTCTTGGCCACGGCCAGTATCTCCTCACCACAGTAAGGACACTTCTTTGTCTCTTCCATATTAATATATTGGTTTATCACGAAAAAACAGCGTAGACCCATTCCATTTCCGTGAAAAGGCCTACCCCAGCCTTGATATACCAATGGAGAAGTCTACGCTGCATAGTGCATACTCCTTGGTATATCTTGCTGCTCGTTGTTTTCCCTAGTCGAGGTGGTTGTTCTTTCACGGAAAGTATGAGCACAATAAGTCTGTGTTTTCACCAAACACAATGCAAAAGTAATGGGATTTCATGGAACCGTCAAATTCTCTATTAGGAATTTGAGCACATGGTTCGCCCTGGCATTATGCAGCGCCATTCAGCATCTATCGTATCGTGCAAAACGAAGGTGAAAACGAGGGGACGTTTTTGCGCGGATTTAGCGACGGGCCGCAAAGCCGCTGACAATGCGGGATTGAAGCATGTTCAATGCGATATAGCTCAAAAAACATGCGCGTGTTAAATAAATGACACGCGCGTGTTAAATAAAAAACATGCGCGTGTCATTTATTTAACACGCGCATGTTTTTTACGTTGCAATGCGATGTAGGGGACGCGACATCATGGTGTAAAGGTTTCAGGATGGGCAGAGAGAGCTGTCAGAACGGGCACAAGGGCCGGTCAGGATGGGCAGAGAGAGCTGTCAGAATGGGCAGGGGCTGTCTATCTGAAGCTGTTCGTGGGTATAGGGATGCTCGAAGCGAAGTGTTGTGGCGTGCAGGCAAAGACGCTTGTCAAGATGCCCGTAGAGACGGTCACCGCAGATGGGCGAGTTGAGGCCCTGCGGCGAAGCGGCATGGACACGGAGCTGGTGGGTGCGCCCTGTTTCGGGGTAGAAGGCCACACGTGTGGATGCCGTAGCGGCTGAGGCGGCAGCAGGCGTCTGCGAGCTGATGACCTCGTACCTTGTCACAGCCTCTGCGCCGTGCTCCAGGCTGACACGCTGGCGGGGGCGGTTGTCGATGTCGGGCATCAAAGGCAGGGATATCGTTCCTGCTGGCTCGGCCAGGGGCCGTTCCAGTAGCGCCTCATACCTTTTATATATGTGCCGATGCTCAAACAGCCACTGGGCTCGCCTATGCGCCTCGGCAGTCTTGGCGATAAGCAGTATGCCCGATGTGTCCTGATCCAGGCGGTGCACAATGAGCGGCCCGGATGCCAACGGCCAGCGGCTGCGTGCGAAATCCTCCACACACGGAAGCTCAGCAATGCCCTGCACGGACAGCCAGCCCGCAGGCTTGTCTATGGCTGCATACCACTGGTCTTCCCACAGCATACGCGGCTGTTGCCCCACGCCGGCGCTGTCGTAGTAGAGTGCAGGGTCGGGCTCAACGTCCAGACCCTGCAGCATGAATTGCAGTATGGGACGGCACTTACGGTGACAGGCGGGATAGTACTCACCACTCAGCCGTTCTTCGCCGGCTGCCGACGGTCCGTACCAGAACTCTACCATGCACAGAGGCTTGAGGCCCGACTGATAGGCGGCCTGCAACAGCTTGGGCGCACAGCACTCCCCTGCCCCGCTCGGTATCTGCTCTACGGGCATCAGATCGACGAGCCGCGCCGTCTCGCCGCGTGCATTGAGGAACTCAAACTGGCCGAACAGCCATTGCTGCAAGGCCATGCTGCGCCGCTTGCGCTGCTCCTGCAGGGCTCGCAGAGCGGCATTGTCCTCGTCCAGCGACTGCGCTATGGCCTCCAGTTCTTCAGCATGAAGGCGCCTGGCACGCACGATGCCGGCCTTCTGATGCTGGCTCTCGCGGATTGCGTCGGCATCGCGCGAGCCCTGCCTGCGCGCCTTGCCCTCGGCATAAATTGCCTTGGCACGAGCCACAGCAGCGTCGCGCTCGGCCTCCAGCTGGCGCTTGCGCTCCTCCAGCTGCAACCTGCACTCACGCCTGTGCCACGATGATATCAGCCGGTTCAGCCCCACAATGGCTGCCTGCTCGCACATGAAATAGCCACCCGGCTGCAAGTAGTCGACTATCGGCGGCACGAACCAGTCGTCGCTGTAGCTGCCATCCTTCTGGCCAGAGTACGCAGCAAGGAATGACAATTTGGCAGGTGTGGCATCATCCGCAGCGCCGTCCGCATCGCTGCCAGCCGCCACAAGCACGCCGTACATCTTGCCTTCACGCACACCCATACGCTCAAGATGCTCCATTACAACACGAACCGCTACACGGCACAAGGGGTGTGCTGTGTAGCGGAACGGATAGGTAAAAGATGCCGGCAGGCCAATGCCTGCGGCATCCAATGGGTGTATATACATCGCTACGCTGTGATGCCGAAGCGCACTTACTCAGAGCGACGGCCGAAGAGACGCAGAATATACAGGAACAGATTGATGAAGTCGAGGTACAGAGACAGCGCTCCAAGGATAGCCACACGGCCTACCATAGCCGAATCGCCCGTAGCTGCAGAAGCCTGTGTCATCAGCTTGATCTTCTGCGTATCATAGGCTGTGAGGCCCACGAAGAGGAACACGCCTACGTAGGTCAGTATCATGCTGAGGCCCTCGCTATGGAAAAACAGGTTTACCAGCGAGGCTATGACTATGCCAATCAGCGACATAATCAGTATGCCGCCCAGTCCTGACAGATCCTTCTTGGTGGTGTAGCCATACAGGCTCATGCCGCCGAAAGTCAGCGCCGATGCGAAGAATGCCTGGTAGATAGTGCTCTGCTCGTAGGCATAGAATATGGTTGCCATAGTGAGTCCGTTCAGCGCCGAATAGACGAGGAACATGATAGCCGCCGTGGTTGGCGACAGACGGTTGATGGCGGCACTGAGCGTCACCACGATGCCCAGCTCGGCAATCATCAGCACCCATATGCCTGCCTGACTGCCATAGATGAGCTGCAGCAGCGACATGCTGTTGGCTGTGTACACAGCGACACCGGCAGTGAGCATCAGAGCCACTGTCATCCAGCCATACACACGTGCCATCACGGATGCGAATACAGCCGAGGGCGAGGGCAGGCCACTATTGCCTGCATAGCCTCCCCGGTCGTAGGAAGAAGCGTAGTTGTTTGTGTAGTCGTTCATTGTTGTGTTTGTCAGCGTTACGTTAATGGTATATCTATACGTCTATCAAAAACCGTGCCAACGAGTGCTGGCACGGTTCATGTAGCTCAAATGTGTCGCGCCGTCACACGATATTAGCGACGACGGATAATCTTGCGCGTCCTCTTGTTCTTGTCCTTGTCGTACTTCTCCCAGAGCTTCTTCTTGGCGCAGTACTGCTTCTGAGCCTCGGTGCTGGCCTTGGCAGCAGCCTCGGCAGCAGCCTCGTCGGCAGGCTCTGCCCACGCAAACTGGTAGCCGTTCACCTTCTGCCACGAGCCACGAGTGAAGTCGGGGAATGCCACGCTTGCACAGTTATTGTCCATCGACAGCGAACCCAGTTCTGCAAGACAGCACCACTCGGCAAGGTCGTAGACATCCATGTCGAGGCGCAAACCGTTCTGCAGGCAGTAAACCAGACGTGCATCCATGAAGAAGTCCATACCGCCGTGGCCGCCTACGCGCTGTGCCATTTCACCGTACTTCGTGATGATGGGGTGCTGATAGCGCTGCACCAGTGCGGTCTGCTCGGCTTCAGGCAGGAAGCCGTGAGCGCTGAGGTTGTCTACCTGAGGAGCCACGCCGCTGGCGTTGAGCTGCGACTGGTCGAGTGCATAGTGCTGTTCGGGGTACTTTGTTGCATAGCCCTTGGTACCGGTGAGCTTGAAAAGACGGTTGTATGGCTGAGGGTTCATCACGTTGTGCTGGATTTCCACCACCTTGCCTTCCTGTGTGCGCATCAACGTTGTTGTCTGGTCGCCATTGCGGAAGTTGGGGCAAGGCTGGCCTGTCTTCTGCTCCACCCACTCGCGTCCGTGAGCGCTCTTGGTGTCCATAGCCACCAGCGTTGTGAAGCGGTCGCCGCGGTGAATGTTCATTGTCAGAGCCACAGGGCCGAGGCCGTGAGTAGCATACACGTCTCCGCGGTTGTCGCGGTTGTACTTCATGCGCCAGCCAATCTGAGCCTGCTCGGGGTCTGCCGGATTCTTCCAGTAGTAGTCCCAGAACTCATCGAGATTATGGATATAAGCGCCCTCGCCACGAAGTATCTCACCGAATACGCCCTGCTGGGCCATGTTCATGGTGTTCAGTTCGTACCAGTCGTAGCAGCAGTTCTCCAGTATCATGCAGTGCTTGCGTGTCTGCTCAGCCAGGTTCACCAGTTCCCAGCACTGTGCGAGGTTCATTGCTGAAGGCACCTCGATGGCAGTGTGCTTGCCATTGAGCAGAGCGCACTTGGCTACGGGAAAGTGGTGATCCCAGTCGGTAGCTACGTACACCAGGTCGATGTCATCGCGCTTGCAGAGCTCCTCGTATCCTGTCTCGCCGCTATAGATATCAGCAGGTGGCAGGCCGGCTTCGCGCAGATACTTCTGGCATGCTTCAGCACGCTCCTCGATATAGTCGCAGAGTGCAACAATCTCTACACCAGGAATGAATGTGAAGCGCTGCACAGCACCTGGGCCGCGCATACCAAGGCCTACAAAGGCTACACGCACCGTCTCCAGCTTCGGTGCCGTAAGTCCGATGACATCTGTCTGGCCATCCGGACGCTGTGGTGTGTTGATTACAATGGTTCCTTTATCCCAGTGCCAGTCGGCATCGGTCACGGAAAGGGACTGTGCATTAAGGCACAGAACAGTGCATAGTGCCACTGCTAATGTCAGTAGTTTGGCTCGCATGAGTTAGATGATGGTTAGTTATATTTAAGGTTATCTCGGCGCAAAGATAGAGCTTAACATTGAATAAAGTGCAAGTTTTCTATGCCTTTTTGTGGATTATACCTAACTTTGCGGTGCTTGACATTGTACTATCTACAAGTAATAAGACCATATAATATATGTCTAGGATTGACTGTTTTCTAGCCTTCGGTAGTATTTCCGATGCACAGGCAACAATTACAGCGCTGCAATCGGACCCGATGGTGATGTCCGTGCAGCTGATTGAGAGCCCCAACCAAACCAAGGACCTACGGCAGATGGCAGCTGCTGCCACAGCCGACTACATACTGCTCTACACCAAGGGCTACGACCTGCAGCTAGGCTATCAGGCATTGACGCGCATGGTCACCGTGGCCGACGACAGCGGTGCTACGATGCTCTATGCCGACCACCGCCGCACAGTGCCCGACGAGGCACAGGGCTACGTGACCACAAGCCACACGCTGATAGACTACCAGCTGGGATCTGTGCGCGACGACTTCGACATGGGCTCCGTGCTGTTGCTGCGCACAGCGGCTGTCAAGGAGTACTTTGAGCAGCAGCACATCCGGGAATACGCATTCGCTGGTCTCTACGACCTGAGGCTGTATCTGTCACGACTGATGCTGCCCGTGCACATCACGGAATCGCTGTACACCGAGATAGAGACCGACACACGCCTGTCTGGGCAGAAGCAGTTCGACTATGTCGACCCACGCAACCGCGCCCGGCAAGTGGAGATGGAGCGTGTCTGCACGCGCCACCTCAAGGCCATCGGTGCTCTGCTGGCCCCCGACGAATTCGACGAGCTGCGTTTCGACGATGAGGACTTCCCCGTAGAGGCCACCGTTGTGATACCTGTGCGCAACCGCGTGCGCACCATCGAAGATGCCATACGCAGCGTGATGCTGCAGAAGACGACGTTCCCCTTCAACCTCATCGTCGTGGACAACCATAGCACGGATGGGACGACTGCTGTCATAGACAGCATAATGCAGAATCCACAATTCACAATTCACGATGAAGCTGGCGCAGAGACAGTATTGATTCATCTCATCCCCGAACGCGACGACCTCGGCATCGGCGGATGCTGGAACCTAGCTGTGCACCACCCGCAGTGCGGCCGCTTTGTGGTACAGCTGGACAGCGATGACCTCTACAGCGGCCCAGACACACTGCAGCGCATAGTCGACGCCTTCCGCGAACAGAGGGCAGCTATGGTGATAGGCTCCTACCGCATCACCGACTTCCAGCTGCAGACCATTCCACCAGGACTGATAGACCACGCCGAGTGGACGGCACAGAACGGACGTAACAACGCGCTCCGCATCAACGGACTGGGCGCACCGCGTGCATTCTTCACGCCAGTGCTGCGCAAGATACAGATTCCAAACACCAGCTATGGCGAGGACTATGCATTGGGCCTTATGATAGGCCGCCGCTACCGCATCGGCCGCATATTCGACGAGCTGTATCTGTGCCGCCGATGGGAAGGCAACAGCGACGCTGCACTGTCGCAGGAGCACATCAACCGCAACAACCAGTACAAGGATCAGCTGCGCACCAACGAGATTAGAGCCCGCCAGACACTGCTCCGCACATGGCGACGCGAGGCAACGGAGGAAGAGGTTGTAGCATTTGTGAGCGACGAAGTGAGCCAATGGAAGCTCGCACGAACCAACGTACAGGCACTGGCCGAGCAGGTAGAGATACGCGAAATGACATTCTCTGCTACCGACGACACCACCAGCCAGACCACCGAGGCACAGCCGCTGAACGATGCGCTGAGCATCACCATACAGCACAATCCGGCACGCATAGTCTCGACCGCAGCCAAGATTGACCGCGCAACCATAGCAGCCAGGCCCTGCTTCCTCTGCGACGAGAACCGTCCTGCCGAGCAGCACTCACTGATGATTGAACACCACTACCAAGTGCTGGTGAACCCCTACCCCATCCTGCCCAACCACCTGACTATCCCAACACGACGACACAAACCGCAGGCCATATTCGAGCATTTCACCACAATGCGCCGCTTGGCATGGACACTTACCAACAGCCTTATATTCTATAATGGTCCGTACTGCGGAGCATCCTGCCCCGACCATATGCACCTCCAGGCAGGCAGCAGAGGCTATGTGCCGATAGAGCGCGACTGGCAGCTCTACGACGGACGACTGAAGAAGCTATACCCCCTCACAGGCAGTGAGCAGCAAGAGATGGAGGATGCAGGCAACGTCAGTCAGCGCTGCGGACTGTTCCTGCTGCGCGGCTACGCCTGTCCTGTATTCGTGATACGCTCGTTGCCCGAAGAAACCGACAGTCTGCTGTGCCAGCGCATCTACCGTGCACTGCCCATTCCAGAAGGCGAGCAGGAGCCACGCATGAACGTGCTCTGCTGGCGCGAACGCGGCAACGAAAGCCGGAGCGACGAGATTATCACGCTGATATTCCCGCGCAAGAAGCATCGACCCGACTGCTACTTTGCAGAGAGCGAAGCGGAGCGTATGCTAATCAGCCCCGGCGCATTGGATATGGGCGGCCTCATCATCACGCCACGGCGCGAGGACTTCGACAAGCTAACCACCGAACGCACCATCGAGATACTGCGTGAAGTGACGATGACAGAAGAGGAGCTGCAACCGGTGATAGAGAACGTCACGGACCGTCCGCAACCTGTGGCAGCACAGTCCACAGCAGAAGAGACTGGCACTGCCAGTGCCTCCACTGACAATGCGACCCATTCCACCGAGCAGCAAGCAGCAACATTCAACAACGGCAGCTTCACCCAGGAATCAAGTCTCAGCGTAGGCTTGCATTCAGACGCCACCGTCACCTTCACCATCAATGGGCATTACACAGCCAAGGGTGCAGAGCACACAGGAATGCAGGAGGTGAGCTACAGCGAAGGCGGACTGCTGTGGAACGGCCAGCTCTACAGGTCGCTGACCTTTGTTCCAGCCTCCGATGATGACAGTTTCACCATGCACGGCATGACCATAGGCCACAACTTCCACTGGCAGCAGAAAGAGGATGAGACATTCCGCGGCAAGCTGCGCCTGGTGGTGGAGTCTGAGCAAGTGGTGGCTATCAACGAGCTGCCAATAGAGCAATATCTGGAGAGCGTCATCAGCAGCGAGATGAGCGCAAATTGTCCACAGGAGTATCTGAAGGCCTCGGCCGTCATCAGCCGCTCATGGCTGCTGGCCCAGATGCACCGTCGACAGCTTCAGCAAGCGGGAGGCAACGGAGCATTCTTCTCGTTTGTGAAGCGTGATGACGAGCTCATACGCTGGCGCGACCGCGAAGACCACACCATATTCGACGTATGCGCCGACGACCACTGCCAGCGCTACCAAGGCATCACACGCCAGACAAGCGCAGAGGTCAGCAAAGCTGTATGCCAGACACAAGGCATCATCCTAACACACAACGGCGAGGTGTGCGACGCCCGCTTCTCAAAGTGCTGCGGCGGTCGAACCGAGACTTTCGAGGCCTGCTGGCAGAACGAACCGCACCCGTACCTGCAAAGCGTCGAGGATCCATATTGCCAGAATGCCGACCCGTCTATCCTCAGCCGCATCCTGAATGCCTACGACCAGCCGACTCACGACTTCTACACATGGACCGAGACCATCAGCCAGGAAGATATCCGTGAGCGTATAGAGCAGCACCTGAAGCAGAGCTTGGGCGACATCATGGACCTCCAGCCAATAGAGCGCGGCCCTGGCGGACATATCATACGGCTTCGCATCGTGGGCAGCGAGCACTCATTCACCATAGGCAAGGAGCTGGAGATACGCAGCGCACTGAGCACATCGCACCTGAAGAGTTCCAACTTCAAGGTGGAGCGTCCACACATGGATGCCAACGGCGTGCCCACTCGCTTCGTGCTGCACGGCCATGGCTGGGGCCACGGCGTAGGCCTCTGCCAGATTGGTGCCGCTGTCATGGCTGAACAAGGACATAGCTACGAGCAGATATTGCAGCACTATTATCGCAGTGCAGAGCTGACGAAGGTGTATTAACAGACCATAGTCCACCTGGATATCCACCCCTATGATTGATGACCAGACACGCGAACTGCTGCGCAACTATGCTGCACGCTACGAGATGGCCGACTTCATCAACGGTGACCCGTCGTGGTTCATGCATCAGGTGGACGGCGACTGCAATCGCGAAGCAATGGCTTTCGTCGCTGCCAACTTAAGCTATGGCAGCCGCAAGCAGTTCATGCCAAAAGTGGAATGGCTGCGCGAGCAGGCCGACGGGGACATGCACTCATGGATACTGCGCGGGCTGTTCTGTGATGCTCTGCCCGCGGGCGACTGCGGATGCTTCTATCGGCTGAACACCATCGGGCAGATGCATAGCTTCCTCAAAGCCTACCACCAACTGCTCGCAGAGCATGGCAGCATGGGCGACTGGCTTCGGGAGGACATTCGCATCACGGACCATGAGGGCGGGTTGCACGCCATCGAGCACATCACTGAATGGTTCGCCTCGCATGGCAGCACAGGCGTTGTGCCGAAGGATGCACGCTCTGCGTGTAAGCGCATCTGCATGTTCCTGCGGTGGATGGTGCGCAAAGACTCGCCTGTGGACCTGGGTCTATGGTCTGACTTCATAGATTGCAGGTCACTCATCATGCCACTGGACACCCACGTCATGCAACAGTCTCTACGGCTTGGGCTGCTACAGAGCCGCTCCACATCAATGTCGGCAGCGCAGCGTCTGAGCATGGCCCTTGCACAGATATTCCCATCCGATCCGCTGAAAGGCGACTTCGCGCTATTCGGCTATGGCGTTAACACAGCACACAGCTAAGCGTCATTTGCTGCCAAATGTTAGGTTTTTCTTGCCACTATGCGACAGATGTTGTAATTTTGCAGCAAACTTTTCAAACAATCGAAACCAAAGATAGATTATAACATCTAAAAGGACGAAACAAGCGAAAATGATTTTTAGTGTTTTCCGCGTCTTTCGATGTAGTTATATAGAAGCCGAAACACAACAATATGGCACAAAATAAATTCAAGGGCTTGGGCGTCGCACTTATCACGCCATTCCAAGCTGACGGCACAATAGACGAAGCTGCACTGATACGATTGGTTGAGTATCAGATACGCGGAGGCGTTGACTTCCTATGCATCATGGGCACTACAGCAGAGACGCCAACACTCTCATCCGATGAGAAGCGATGGCTCAAGCAATTGCTTGTGGAGCGTGTTGCTGGCCGCGTACCTCTGTTGATGGGCTGCGGTGGAAACAATACCGCAGCAGTTGTAAAGGACCTGCGCACTGGCGACTGGCGTGGAATCGACGGTGTGCTGAGCGTATGCCCGATGTACAACAAGCCTTCACAGGAAGGACTTTATCAGCACTTCCGTGCCATTGCCGAAGCATCGCCCGTGCCTGTTGTACTGTACAATGTGCCGGGACGCACAGGTGTGAACATGACGGCAGAGACCACATTGCGCCTTGCTCGCGACTTCGACAACATCGTAGCCATCAAGGAGGCAAGCGGCAACATCACTCAGATGGACGACATCATCAAAAACAAACCATCTACATTTGACGTCATATCCGGCGACGACGGAATCACATTCCCGCTTATCACCCTTGGTGCCGTGGGCGTGATATCTGTGATAGGCAATGCGCTACCGGCAGAGTTCAGCCGCATGGTGCGCCTTGCGCTTCATGGCGACTACCCCTCAGCTCTGACCATACACCACAAGTTTGCTGAACTGTTCAAGTTGCTGTTTGTCGACGGCAACCCTGCAGGCGTGAAGGCTATGCTGGCTGCAATGGGTATGATTGAGAACCAGCTGCGCCTGCCCCTCGTTCCGACACGCTTGACCACAATGGAGCAGATTTCTGCCATACTGCGAGACCTGCACATCAAGTACTGATTAGTACTGCACCTTGCGTCCTGCTGTGACGTAGACCCCGCTTACAGGATTGTCTACACGGCGACCCGACAGGTCGTAGTATGCAGCCGTTGAGCGTTTGTACACCGTTGGAGACTCAATGCCATTGCCTCTGGCACCATAGAGGAAGTTATTATCTATGATTGCCTGCACCAGCTCCATGCCATGCACATCGATGCCTTTGGAGCTGTCGGTTCCGGCATAATCCATCATTATTATACCTGTAGGGCCTGCTGTCTCGGTAAGATAGTCAATCACCACCTTGTTCTGTATGGATGCATTCTGCCGATAGCCGTCGGATGACGATTCGGTGTAGCCCGATGTGTGATTGATGCACCACAGCCTGTTGTTATTGTTGCGCACAGAGTAGAAGCTCAGCATCGTGGTGATGGCAGCAGACTTGGTGGCTGTCGCTCCATCGGCCGACACATCGTAGAAGTCCTGCACATAGCAGGGCACACTTATGCTCTTGGCCGTGATGGTGCCTTTGGTCTGGTCTGTGTAATTGGCACTATGGCTCCACCCACTGATGAAGCCGCCCGAAACAGGATTGGTGGCATACTTGTCGCGACTGAATAATAGCATCTTGCCTCGACACTGCCCTAGGGTGAGCACAGCCTTGAAGTCGGCAGAATGTGCCTTGATGTTATCCTCGTTCAGAAGGGCTACCACCATCTTAGACCAGCTGGTGTCACCACCATCGCCGTCGTCCTCATGGCGCATAATCACGATAGCGGCCTCCGTCGGGTGTTCGTCCAGAAGCGTGCAGATGGTGTTGAGCGCGTCAGCCAGTGTCAACGTAGTGGACAGTATTCCGTGATTGATGCGCAACTCATCGCCGTCTACACATGGACGCAGGTCGAATGCACGCACGCCTGCTTCCCACTGCTCAGCTATAGTCTTATCCTGTGTGCGGCCCATTGATTCGCCAAATAGTACTCCGAGGAATCCAGTGAAACCATGCCCTGTAGCACTGTCGTGCGTGCCGGGTATGGACACTTGTGTGATATAAACATAGTCGTCAATACGTGCCATCCAGTCGTCGGCCATCATTGGCAGGGAGGCAAAGAGAAAAGCAAGAAGGATATTACGTTGCATCATGGTTAAGGTGTTATTGTTAGTTGGACATTTCTGTTCGTATCGACCCACGCACATGGTCGCTTGCTGCAAGGCCTGACAGTATCTCGATGTTGATGCCGTCCGACAGGCCCGTTGTGACGTGACGGCGCTCGTAGGTCGCAGCATCGCCAGCGTCCTTGCGCACATACACAAATGTACTGTCGCCGCTGAACTCTATTGCACCTTCGGGGAGTGTCAGCACCTGACGTGCTTCAGCCAATATTATCTGTGCGGCTGCACTGTAGCCGCTTCGTATCGTCGTGGCATCCAAAGTATCAGGCAGACTTATTGATGCCTTTATCTCAAACTGGTTTGCACCATTGGCTTCCGTTGCCTTGGGGCTTATGTACTCCAGCGCTGCAGTGAAGTGCAAGTCTTGCAGAGCCCCGATAGTGATATCCATGTCCATGGGCACATGCAACCGCCCCACCTCGGTTTCATCTATATTGCCACGGAATATCAGGTCGGACATATCCGCCACAGTTGCTATGGTGGTACCATCGTTGAAGGTATTGGACAGGATTACAGAGTTGCCCACCTTGACTGGTATGTCCAGTATGATTCCACTGATAGTACTGCGCACCAGCGTACTGCTGGCAGAGGCGTTGCTGCTCGACACACCGTCACGCACCACCTCGAGCGCATCCTGTGCAGCGGCTCGCTCCTGCTCTGCCTGCAGATATGCCTGACGCGTCTTCTCATAGTCATTGGCCGCTATGAGGCCCTTGTCATAGAGCTGACGCTGCCGGTCATAGTCAATGCGCGCTTGGTCAAGATTGATCTGTGCCAGCCGGACGCGGCTCTCAGCACTGCTGAGGCTCTGCATGTCTGGTATCACCTTTACGGTGGCTATTACCTCGCCTGCCTCTACATGGTCGCCCGCCTGCTTGTGCAGTTGGCTGATGATACCGCTGATCTGCGGTTTGACTGCCACCTCATCGCGTGGCTCTATCTTACCTGTCACGATAGTTGTGCGACGCAGGTCACGCACCGTAGGTGTCAGTTCGTCGTAGGATGTATGCGTAGGACGGGAGTTCATATAGAGGAACACAAATGTACCTATGAATACCAGCGCTATCAGCGCAAAGGCCAGAAGTCGAAGAATCTTTTTCATTATCTTATGCCGTATGTATGTTTATACTGTTCATTCATCGCGCATGGCATCGACGGGTTTGATGTTCATGGCGCGCGCAGCTGGTGCCAGACCAGCCAACGTACCCAGCACAGCTAGAAGCAACGCGGCTCCAATGGCTGTAGCGAAGGTCACCTGATAGTGGGTCTCCACAATGCCGTCGGTCGTACTGCCCAGCTGCAAGGCCTGCAACGTGAGCACTGCCAGCAATATACCGCTCATGCCGGCCACTGCCGTGAGTAGTATGCTCTCGGATATAATCTGTGTCAGTATCATGCGGGGCGTAGCGCCAATGGCTCGCCGAATGCCTATCTCAGTGGTACGTTCACGCACGGTGACCATCATTATATTGCTCACGCCTATGGCTCCAGCCAACAGTGTACCTATGCCCACGAGCCATATCAGCAGGTCCACACCGGCGAACAGATTGTCCATCACGCCAAACAGCACCTCGGTGTTGAACACCATCACAGCGCTCTCGTCGGCAGGGTCAATGTCGTGCCCGCGTGCCACAACCTGACGTATGCGCGGGGTTATGCTGCTTACAGTCACGCCAGGCTTGACCGTTATGGCCATCATGTCTATGCGGTCGCCGGCATTGTAGGCCTGCTGCATCAGCGAGAGCGGGATGCTGACGGTCTCTTCCGAGCCGCCGTTGAAATTGATGTTGCTGGTGCCTACATCCACACCCACCACAGTGTAGTACGTGGAGTCGATGCGTATATACTGACCTGAAGGGTCACCGCCTGCAGGGAAGAGCGACTTGTAGATCTTCTCGCCTATGACGCAGACCTTGCGCCGCTGGGCTATATCCATATTATCTATGAACCGTCCGTAACGTATGCTGGGAGCTTCCACACGAGCATACTCCGGCAACACACCTTTCATGCTGCCTGTCGTGCGGTGGTCGGTATGTACGATGGTACTGCCCCAGTTGGACAGTATCGGCGATATCACATCCAACTCCGGCACCTGCTGGCGCAACCGCTGAACATCGTTGGTCACCAGATGCCAAGTACGTCCTTTCTTATAGCCATGATACGGCAGTGTGGTGGGTTGTTCCCAGACCATGGCCGAGTTTGTGGCGAAGCCTTCAAAATTCTTCGACAACATCTCCTTCAAGCCCTGCCCGCCACCTATGAGCAGTATCAGCATAAACACCCCCCAGAACACTCCGAAGCCAGTAAGCAGGGAGCGTGTCTTGTTGCGCAACAGGGTGTCGAGCAACTCGTGGTATGTGTCAATATCAATGAACTTTATCATTCGGCTCTTAGGGCTTCTATTGGCCTTATGCGTGCGGCCTTGACTGCCGGCACCAGGCCGGCGATTGTACCCGCGACAATCAGCACTACAGTCACGCCGATACATGTGGAAAGGCTGACGGTGGGGTTAACGAATATCGTTGTCTGAAACAGTCCTGTATCTATGGGCTTGGCGCCTAACGAATAGTCCATATAGAGATTGGCCATTATACCTAGGAACATACCTATGTATCCAAAGAAGCCCGTCACCAACACGCTCTCTGTGATTATCACCCGCAACAGCGAGAAAGGCGTGGCACCGATAGCCTTGCGGATGCCAAACTCATGGGTTCGCTCACGCACTGTGATGAGCATGATGTTAGACACACCTACGATGCCGCTCAGCAGCGTGAGCAGTCCAATAATCCACAAAGCTGTCTCGATGATGGTCGTGCCGCGCTCCATCTGCATGGCCTGCGTAAAGCGATTCCATATCCATACGGCATCTGCATCGTCGGGTGCGGCACGGTGATTGCGGTTGAGCGCAGCGCGGTACTGCTCCTCGAAGGCTTCGTTCTGCTCCTCTGTCTGCAGGCCGTGGAATGTGAATGCTATTCGGTCAGCGCGGTCGGCACGATTATATATGGTACGCAAGGTAGTGAACGGCACGATAGCTTCGTTTGACATCTGGCTGTCATCGTCGCGCATGATGCCCACCACAGTATACGCAATCTGTCCAACTTTGACCCTACGCCCTATGAGCTGGGCTGCATCACCGCGCAACAGCTCACGCGCCTGACGTTCACCCATGATTATTACCTTGCGTTGCTGTTGTTGGTCAATAGCATTGATAAAACGCCCTGCACGCAGTTTGACTTTCTGAATAGTGGCATACTCGGGATAGATGCCCCGCAGCGAACTTGTGACATAGTTTGCTCCCAGCGATATGGTTGCACCGTTCTCGAATAGCATGGCCCCCACTTGGTCTATGTGCTGTGGAAATGACGTTTCTGTGATAGCTATATCACCTTGATTCAGGCGTATGTCGCGACCTTCCTTCAAGCCTTCATACTCCTTACTGGTCATGCCGCCGAACACCATCATAGAGTTGTCCACCCACTCACCCTGATTCTCGCGTTGGGCATTGATGAGACCTGCACCTGCCCCCAGCAATACGATGAGCATGAAGATGCCCCATGCCACAGCAAAGCCTGTGAGCGACGTACGCAGCTTGTTGCGCCGCGCGGCCTGCCATATTTCTGCCAGTAGTTCCATCAAGGCTGTTCTATCAAGCCGTCTTTGATTCGTATCACCCGATTGGTCTGCGCAGCGACCGACGCGTCGTGCGTCACAATGACCATCGTTATGCCATCGTCATGGTTCAGCTGCTTGAGCAGCTCCATGACCTCCACTCCCGTCTTGCTGTCCAGTGCGCCTGTAGGCTCGTCGGCCAAGATGATACTGGGCTTTGCGATAAGGGCACGGGCAATGGCTACACGCTGACGCTGCCCGCCACTCATTTCATTGGGATAGTGCTGAGCCCAGTCGGTGAGTCCCATGCGCTCCAGCCCCTCCATGGCCAGCTGATGCCTACGGCTGCGACTCACGCCCTGATAGAACAGTGGCAGCTCCACATTCTCCACTGCCGTCTTGAAGCCTATGAGGTTGAAGCTCTGGAATATGAAGCCTATCATGTGGTTACGGTAGTGCGCCGCACGTGTCTCCGACAGATGCCGTATTAGCGTTCCATCCAGATGGTACTCGCCCTCATCGTAGTCATCAAGGATGCCCAGAATGTTCAGGAGCGTACTCTTGCCCGAGCCGCTGGCACCCATGATGCTCACCAACTCACCACGGTCTATATGCAACTCAATACCCTTGAGCACATGCAACGGTTGTGCGCCACGGTAGGTTTTATGTACGTTGTGCAGGTCAATCACTCTGTTATGTGTGCTTTGCTTAACGGTGCAAAAGTAGTGATAATACACTTATATGGCAACAATCGTCTATCCCGTACTGCGAAATTTACATTTTGTTCACACTATCTATCAGATATTCTGCGTATCTTCGCAGCTGGATAGATGCGCCCTACAAAAACAGGCACCGCACCGGCCCAATTCGTGCACCGTGGTGCAAGGGTCGTTGCACCGCGGTGGAGAGGGTGCTGCACCGCGGTGCAGCAACACTTGCACCACGGTGCACGATTAGCTCGGTCGGCAGCACAAGGCGTAGCTCAGCAAACTACCTGAATATCAACAAGCACAACAAAACTAACCTACATATACTATGGAAAAGATCAAAGGACTTATTGATGCACCTTTCACACCGATGCATCCAAACGGCGAAATCAACCTCAACATCATACCAGAATACGCCAGCCTGCTGGCACGCAACGGACTGAAGGGCGTGTTCATCAACGGTTCATCGGGTGAGGGCTACCTGCTCAGCGACGATGAGCGCAAGCAGATAGCCGAGGCATGGGTCAAGGCTGTAGCCGACCTCAAGGCTGCCGGCAAGGTGAACGACTTCAAGGTGATAGTTCATGTTGGTGCCACCTGCGTCAAGGCTGCTCACGACCTCGCTGCCCACGCCCAGCAGATTGGAGCATGGGGTATCGGTGCCATGGCATCACCCTTCCCCAAGGTGGGGCGCATCGAGGAACTCGTCAAGTACTGCGAGGAGATAGCCTGCGGCGCTCCTGAGCTGCCGTTCTACTTCTACCACATACCGGCATTCAACGGTGTGTACCTCTCCATGCTCGACCTGCTACAGGCCGTCGACGGACGCATTCCGAACTTCGCCGGCATCAAGTACACCTTCGAGAGCCTGTACGAGTACAACCGCTGCCGCCGCTATAAGGATGGCAAGTTCGACATGCTGCACGGCCAGGACGAAACCATACTGCCATGCCTCGCCATGGGTGGTGCTCAAGGTGGCATAGGCGGCACGACAAACTACAACGGCCGCTGCCTCACTGGCATACTGAAGGCTTGGGCTGAAGGCGACCTCGAGAAGGCTCGCACCCTGCAGAACTACGCCCAGGACGTAATCGATGTCATCTGCCATTTCCGTGGCAACATCGTGGGCGGCAAACGTATTATGAAGCTCATCGGTCTCGACCTCGGCCCCAACCGCACTCCGTTCCAGAACATCACCGATGAGGAAGAAGCACGCTTGCGTGCAGAGCTGGAGGCTATCGATTTCTTCAAACATTGCAATAAGTAGGATACCCCAAAAGCTGCCACTATGAAACCACAATCCCAAATACATTCCACTCCCTCCCTCACAAGGAGGGCTGGGGGTGGGGCTTTTTCCCTCCTCCTTTGCTTCCTCTTATTCCCCCTATTCGCTCATGGGCAGGCCGGGGGAACCGCAAACTCCCGCTTCAACAGCGCAGCCTTCCATCCTCTGACCCAGCTGGCAGCCCCTGCCGGCGATGGACTGAGCGGCACATTTGCAGGTACCAGCGGTGATGCCATCATCGTGGCTGGCGGCTGCAATTTCCCCGATGAGCCTGTATATGAGGGCGGAGCCAAGCGCTACTACGCGGACATCCATGTCAATCTGCATCCGCTCGACGGAGGCGAGTGGCAGCGTATGGGCGAACTGCCTGCTGCCGTAGCCTATGGTGCGAGTGTTACTGTGCCCGAAGGCGTGGTGTGCATAGGTGGTCTGGAAGCCAGCGGCACCAGCAGCCGCAAGGTCACGCTACTCTCGCTCAGCAATGGAGAGGTTGTACAGCGCGTCCTGCCAGAGCTTCCCATTGGTCTTGACCAGATGGCTGGCACCTACGGCGAAGGATATATCTACGTTGTGGCCGGTGAGTCGGGCGGCGTACCGTCGCGCCAGTTCTTCCGCATGGCATGGCCCGAGGCCAAGGAGTGGGAAGTGCTGAATGAGATGGCAGGCCCACACCGCCGTCAGGCTGTGGCTGTGATGCAGCGCGATAGCCTTGGCCCATGCGTCTATCTGCTGGGCGGCTTCGACCCTACGGCCTACCCCACCCCACGCTGTGTGCCCAATGTGATTCGCTACGACCTGCGCAGCCGCAGCTGGCAGTTCGCAGGCGACACACGCTTGACAGCCACCGGCGAGGAGTTCGCACTTGTAGGTGCCAAGGCAGTAAGCTCCGGCGCAGCCCACATCATATGCTTCGGTGGTGTGGACAAGAGCATATTCGAGTCGGCCATCAGCAACGAGGCTATCATGGCCGACACCACTTGCACTCAGGACGAGCGCGACCACGCCGCGCTGCAACGCATCTACTACCTCAAGGAGCCGCCTGAGTTCTATCGCTTCAACCGCCAGCTGCTGATATATCACACCATCACTCAGACATGGGTGCAGATGTTCGAGAGTCCTCTGCTGGCTCGTGCCGATGCTACGGTGGTGACATTGCGTTCTGCCGGAGGCTTCCCTACATGGGTAGTCATCGGAGGCGAGGAGAAACCTGGTGTGCGCTCTGCCGATGTGACAGCCGTCACAGTGGACTACACGGCCGACTTCGGTCTGCTCAACTGGATTGTACTTATACTCTACCTGCTGGGCATGGTCTATCTGGGCTACTACTTCATGCGCCGCGCCAGCAACTCGACCGATGACTTCTTCAAGGGCGGAGGCCGCATACCATGGTGGGCCGCAGGTATCAGCATCTTTGCAACGATGCTCTCTGCCATCACCTACATGAGCATCCCCGCCAAGGCATACGCTACCGACTGGACCTACTACCCCATGCAGGTGTGCATTCTCGTGGTGTCGTTCCCCGTCATACGCTACTACCTGCCGTTCTTCCGCCGCCTGAACGTCACCACGGCCTACGAGTACCTCGAGCGCCGCTTCAACTACGCCACGCGCCTCATGGCCTCCGTGCTGTTCATCGTGTTCATGGTGGCTCGCACAGCCCTCGTGCTTTTCCTTCCCTCGCTGGCCATGACCGCCGTCACCGGTATCAATATATATATATGTATCGCGCTGATGGCCCTCATCACCATCATATACTGCACTATGGGCGGCGTTGAGGCCGTGGTGTGGGGCGACGTCATACAGGGCATCATCCTCGTAGGCGGTGCTGTGCTGGCAGCAGTCTATCTGATAGTCAACACCGGCGACAACGGCGCCTCCGACTTCTGGCAGATAGCCACAGACCACCATAAGCTGCGCCTCTTCCTCATCGACACTGAGCATCCCTTCAGCTGGCAAAACGCCACATGGTGGGTGGTCATCCTGGGCGGCCTGTGCAACAACCTCATCAGCTACACCAGCGACCAGACCGTAATCCAGCGCTACCTAACTACCAGCGACGAGAAGAGCGCAGCACGTGGCATCTTGACCAACGGCCTAATGTCCGTCGTAGTGACCATCGCCTTCTTCACCATAGGCACTGGTCTCTACACCTTCTTCAAGACACATCCCGAGCAGCTCGACATCACGATGGCCAAGGGCGATGCCATCTTCCCCTTCTTCATGATGAGCCAGCTTCCCGCCGGACTTGCTGGCCTCCTCATAGCCGCAGTCTTCGCCGCCACCATGAGCACCATAGCCAGCAACATCAACTCCATCTCCACAGCCTTCACCGTGGATTTGTGGCAGAAGTGGAAGACCCCCTCCCCGCTCCCCCTCAAGGGGGAGGGTGGTCACCGTCCAGAACAGAAGGCCGCAGACAAGACATCGGATGAGGCCCAGCAAGACATTCAACTCTCCCCCTCTGAAGGGGAACGGGGCGGGGGACTTGTCCATGTCGCCCGCATCGCTGGTATCGTAGCCGGTGGTATCGGCATGGCAATAGCCATGCTCATGGCCACCATCGACATACAATCGCTGCTCGACTACTTCAACACCATACTCGGCCTGCTCAGCGGAGCCATCGGCGGTCTGTTTATGATGGGCATCTTCTTCCCGCGCATCGGTTCGCGGGCCGCCCTCATAGGCTTCCTCGCCGGCACGGCCACGGTGTTCTACATGAACTTCTACACCACTGCCAACTTCCTGCTCTTCGGCTTCGCCTCGATGCTAGTGAGTGTCGTGGTAGCCGTTCTTCTCAGCTACGTATGGCCACAACGAACAGTGCAGAAGGGACTCACCTGGAGCACGCTGGAGAAGTGACCCACCGTCGTGTGTGTTGCCGTACTACGGCAACAAGCCCAACTAACGACAGACATAACAAAGCAACAAACCAAACAACGACCAATGATAGACCTTAACCAACTAAGAGAGAAATACAAGCACGAGCTGCTGGATAGCGTAGTACCATTCTGGCTCAACAAGTCGCAGGACAAGGAGTTCGGCGGCTACTTCACCTGCCTCAACCGCGAAGGCGACGTATATGACACCGACAAGTTCATATGGCTGCAGGGCCGCGAGGTGTGGATGTTCGCCAAGCTCTACAACACAGTGGAGCCGCGACAGGAGTGGCTTGATGCTGCCATTCAGGGTGCCGAGTTTCTGAAGCAGCACGGACACGACGGCCAGCTCAACTGGTACTTCGCCCTCGACCGCGAAGGCCAGCCGCTCGTGGAGCCTTATAACATCTTCTCCTACACCTTCGCCACCATAGCCTTCGGGCAGCTGAGCATAGCATTGAAGACAGCAGCAGCCCACCCCTGCCCCTCTCTGGGGAGGGGTGATGGGGAGGGGAGTTCAAATATGCTTCTTTCGCTCTCTGCCGAGTACGCCGACATCGCCAAGCGCACCTTCGACATCGTGCTGTCCAAGACTGACAACCCGAAGGGACGATGGAGCAAGGCGGCACCAGGAGCGCGTGAGATGAAGACATTCGACCTACCCATGATACTGTGCAACGTGGCCTTGGAGATAGAGTCGCTGCTCGACCCTGCCTTCCTACAGAAGGCCATTGACACCTGCCTGCACGAGGTGATGGACGTGTTCTACCGCCCCGAGCTGGGACTGATAGTCGAAGCACTGGGCAAAGACGGTCAGCTCGTTGACTGCTTTGACGGCCGCAAGCTCAACCCTGGCCACGCCATCGAGGCCATGTGGTTCGTCATGGACCTGGGCAAACGTCTCGGCCGACCGGAGCTGATACAGCAGGCCGTGGATATCTGCCTGCAGGAGGTGGAGTACGGCTGGGACAAGCAGTACGGCGGCATATTCTACTTCATGGACCGACTGGGCCACCCGCGCCACGAGCTGGAGTGGGACCAGAAGCTGTGGTGGGTGCACATAGAGACCCTCATCTCCCTCATCAAGGGCTACCAGCTGACGGGCGACGAGCACTGCCTGCGCTGGTTCGAGCGCGTGCACAACTATACCTGGAGCCACTTCCGCGACCCCGAATACCCTGAGTGGTACGGCTACCTGAACCGTCAGGGTGAGGTGCTGCTGCCCCTCAAGGGCGGCAAGTGGAAAGGTTGCTTCCACGTGCCTCGCGGCCTGCTGAACGTGTGGAAGATACTGGAGGACATAACGAAATAATGGCAACAACGATGAACCGCGAACAAGACAACCTACAGCAACTGGGGCGCAAGACCGACTACACCTTCGTCTATACGCCCGAAGTGCTGGAGACATTCGAGAACAAACATCAGGAAAACGACTACTGGGTACGCTTCAACTGCCCTGAGTTCACATCGCTCTGCCCCATAACGGGCCAACCGGACTTTGCTGAGATACGCATCGCGTACATCCCCGACGTGAAGATGGTGGAGTCGAAGAGCCTCAAGCTCTACCTTTTCAGCTTCCGCAACCACGGCGACTTCCACGAGGACTGCGTGAATACCATAATGAAGGACCTCATCCGGCTGATGGACCCGCGCTACATCGAGGTCACCGGGCTGTTCACTCCGCGTGGCGGCATCAGCATCTACCCCTACTCCAACTACGGGCGGCCTGGTACCAAGTACGAGGAGATGGCTCGCCACAGGCTGATGCAACATGACCTATAACCCACTCACTCTGCCCCATCGCCGGGGTATGTGGAGTGCTGCCTGCTGGCTGCTGCTCATCTTTTTATCCCTTCAACCTATGTCAGCCCGACGCTACCCACCCATACACCTAAAGATTGTACACACTAGCGATGTGCACGGTCGTGTGCTTGATGCTCTGCCCAAGATTTGCGCCTACGTGGACAGCCTTCGTGAGCGCAGCGACCTGGGGCTGATAGTAACCGATGCCGGCGATGTGCTGCAAGGTCACCCGGCAGCCTACTACTACAACTACATTGACACCGTATCACCACATATCGTGGCATCGGCAATGAACCGTGTGGGCTACGATGCTATGACGCTGGGCAACCACGACATTGAAGCATCACATTCCACATACGACCGCTTCGTGCGACAGTGCTCATTCCCCGTGCTGGGAGCTAATATCATCGACGTGTCCACAGGCCGTCCATACCTGCACCCGTACACCATTATTGAGCGGCAAGGACTGCGCATAGCCGTGCTGGGACTCATCACTCCCGCCATTCCTCACTGGGTGCCGCAGTCGCTGTGGTCGGGCCTGCGGTTCGACGAGATGGTGTCCACGGCTCAGCGGTGGGTGAATGTGATACGCCGCAAAGAGCATCCCGACATGATTATCGGTCTGTTCCACTCGGGCTGGGATGCCGACAAGGGCATACGCACAACCGACTACGACGAGGACGCCACCCGCCTGGTGGCCGAGCAGGTGGATGGCTTCGACATCATACTGTACGGTCACGACCACCAGCGCAACATTGCCGAGGCCACCAGCCCCTCAGGTCGCAAGGTGCTCTGCATGGGACCCACCAACCGCGGTGCATGTTTCGCCGTTGCTGACATATACTTCGACCGCAACACCTACGGAGACATCACGGGCAAGCGCATCTATGGCCGCATGCTTGAGACACATGCCCTGCGCGACAGCATCAGCCCATGGCTACTGACCCAGCAGCAGGCTGTCGAGACCTACATGAATCAGGAGGTTGCCGTGCTCGACAGCGACCTACGCGAGCGCGAAGCCTTCTTCGGGCCGTCGGCATTTATGAGCCTCATCCACGAGATGCAGTTCGAGCTGGCATCCGATGCCCAGATCAGCCTGGCCGCCCCGCTGTCCTACGATGCCACCATCCATGCCGGCACGATACGCATCAGCGACATGTTCAAGCTCTACAAGTACGAAAACCTGCTCTACACCATGCGTCTCAGCGGGCGCGAGCTGCAGCAGGTGCTGGAGATGAGCTACGACCTCTGGGTGGGCACCATGCAGTCGGCATCCGACCATCTACTGCTCATGGACAGTTTCGTTACCAACCGCGGCAATATCCGATGGGAGTTGCGCAACATGGCGTTCAACTTCGATGCAGCGGCCGGCATACGCTATACCGTCGACGTGACCCGTCCCTACGGCCAGAAGGTGAACATCCTAGGCATGGAGGACGGCACGCCCTTCCACCCCGACAGCATCTACCTGGTGGCGGTGAACAGCTACCGTGCAGGCGGTGGCGGCGAGCTGCTGACACGCGGTGCCGGCATTGAGCTGGACGAGCTGCCCTCGCGCGTGGTGGCCAGTACCGCTCGCGACATGCGCTACTACCTCATCGAGATGCTGCGCCAGCGCCGCACGGTGCGCCCCACCTGCCGCCGCAACTGGCAGTTCGTTCCTCAGGAGTGGACCGTACCAGCCGCTACACGCGACAGCCTGCTGCTCTTCCCACAGCGTGCCGAAGGGTGGCAACACTAAGAATGAGACAACGAGAAAACGCTATAATGATATGATGAGACAATGATATAGTGATGATTAAATAATAAGTTGGGACGATTTGACTCATATTTTTGAGCTTATTTGTCTTCACGAAGAAGGAGCGTAGCGGGCTACGTGACTGATGAGTGGAGGCAAAGAAGCCAAAAAGATGAGTGCTGATACTTTCCTATAAAATCGTCCCAAGTTATTTTTTAACCATCACATAATGCAAGAATGAAACTATCAGCACTATGAAGCACTATTACACACCATACATTCTCAGTATTGCACTATTCTTGCTGCTCGCCCTCCCCTTGCAGGCACAGGATGCCGAGCATGTACGCGTAAGCAACCTGCCGCACGTGTACATCACCACCTTCACTGGCCGTGCCATCACCAGCAAGGACACCTATGTCTACGCCACCATGTGGTACGTCGACGAGCAGGACCAGGTGACGCAGTACGACTCTTTGGAGATTCGCGGACGTGGCAACAGCACCTGGAGCCTGGCTAAGAAGCCCTACCGCCTCAAGTTCCACCAGAAGGAGAAGCTGCTGGGCACAGGCTACGCCAAGACCAAAAAGTGGACTATGCTGGCCAACCACGGCGATAAGGCCCTGATACGCAACGCCGTGACCTCGCTCATGGGCGAGCGTGCAGGCCTGAAGTTCAACCCTGCTGCCAAGTTTGTGGACTTCACCCTCAACGGCAAGTACGTGGGCAACTACCAGATCTCCGACGCCGTTGACGTGCGTCCCCACCGTGTGAACATCACCGAGCAGGACCTCCCGCTGACTGACGCCAGCAACATCACCGGCGGCTATCTGCTGGAAGCCGACGGCTTCAAGGACTTCCAATGGGGCGTGGACGGCTTCTACACTTGGAACAAGTGGGTGCCCATACGCATCCACTACCCCGACGACGAGGACATAGACAGCCGCCAGCAGAACTACATCCAGCAGTATGTGCAGCACTTCGAGGACCTGCTCTACTCCGACCAGTTCGCCGACTCCGAGGCTGGCTACCGTCCTCTGGTGGACAGCCTGTCGCTGGCCTACTGGTACATCTGCACCGAGCTGAGCGGCAACATCGACGGCTTCTTCAGCACCTACTTCTACAAGGAACAGGACGACCCGCGGCTCTACTGGGGTCCGCTCTGGGACTACGACATAGCCTACAACAACGACAACCGCACTGACCGCGGTGGCACCAGCAACACCCTTCGCCAGCTGATGAAGGACTACGGCTACGGCGACCTCAAGCAGTGGATGCAGCGCATGTGGCAGGACCCCTGGTTCGCATCGCTCATACATCATCGCTTCGACCAGTTGGTGGCCGACGGCATCGAGGACTATCTAAACCAGCAGATTGACAGCCTCACCGATCTGCTCAGCCAGTCAGTGGACCTCAACTACAAGCGCTGGAGCATCAACACCCGCACCCTGCGCGAGCGCGTGCTCTACAGTACCTACGACCAGTACATCAAGGACCTGCGCGATTACATCAACCAGCGCATACCTTTCCTACAGCAGCGCTTCGCTGCTCTGGCACCCGACGACCCTACGCCCACACCGCCAGAGCCGCAACCCATCGAGGCACCCTTCGATGCGCACCCCAATTACTACTATAGCATACATAACGTAGGCGCAGGCACGGTGATTGACATCGCGACCAATAGTGACCAAGCCGTGGGCAACGCCCGCAACGCCAGCAGCGAAAGCCAGCAGTGGCAGCTGCTCTGCCTCAGCAGCGGCTACTATCACATCGTGAACCGTGCTACTGGCCAGGCCCTCACCGACCCCACTCCTGGCGAGAGCACTGCCACCACCGCCACTGGCACACAGCTGGCCGTGGCCCAGGCCGACAGCACCGACAGCCGTCAACTGTGGCAGCTCGTAGACCAAGGCTCCGACCGCTACAACCTGACCAATGCCCACACCGACCATACGGCCAACCTCAGCGGCGGTTCCAGCCAGAACGGTACGGCCATACTCAGCTACACCAACGACGAGCGCAATGCCTCATCGAACAACCGCATGTGGCAGATTGTATATGCCGACAGCATACACTCCACGCCAGTGGGCATCGATGCACACACCGTAGCTGAAGCCGACATCGACTATGCTCTGGCCTACGATCCCGCCAGCTGTCGTCTGCACTTCGGCTCCGACCAGCTCTCGCAGCTCACTTTCTCTGCCACCGTCTACGACCAGCAGGGCCGCCGTCTGGCTACCTTCGCTGCCACCAGCGACTTCTCCCTCGCCTCCTACCCCCGCGGCCTCTACATCGTCAGCTGGACCTTCGCCGGCCGCAAGCACAGCGTCAAGGTTGTGAGGTGAGGGCGACCAGTGTGTTGCCGTCACGGGCTGCAAAGCATTAATGTAAAAGGGGTCACCTGCATAACCGCGTGGATTAACCGAAAATCTTGACCAGCCTAAAGATG
>CALEPV010000044.1 GCA_937910905.1 uncultured Prevotellaceae bacterium | reverse complement strand
GCATCCATCGTTTACCGTGCGGACTACCAGGGTATCTAATCCTGTTCGATACCCGCACCTTCGAGCCTCAGCGTCAATCACACCCCAGCAAGATGCCTTCGCTATCGGAGTTCTTCGTGATATCTAAGCATTTCACCGCTACACCACGAATTCCACTTGCCTTGAGTGCATTCAAGATCGCCAGTTTCAACGGCAGGACGATGTTGAGCATCGACATTTTACCGCTGACTTGACAACCCGCCTACGCTCCCTTTAAACCCAATAAATCCGGATAACGCTCGCATCTTCCGTATTACCGCGGCTGCTGGCACGGAATTAGCCGATGCTTATTCATGCGATACTTGCAATGAGGGACACGTCCCTCACTTTACCCTCGCATAAAAGAAGTTTACAACCCATAGGGCTGTCATCCTTCACGCTACTTGGCTGGTTCAGCCTCGCGGCCATTGACCAATATTCCTCACTGCTGCCTCCCGTAGGAGTTAGGACCGTGTCTCAGTTCCTATGTGGGGGACCTTCCTCTCAGAACCCCTACTGATCGTCGGCTAGGTGGGCCGTTACCCCACCTACTACCTAATCAGACGCATCCCCATCCCATACCAATAAATCTTTACTGAAACGGCGATGCCGCCAATCCAGTACATCGGGTATTAATCCTCCTTTCAAAGGGCTATCCCCGTGTATGGGGCAGGTTGGATACGTGTTACTCACCCGTGCGCCGGTCGCCATCAAAGTCAGCAAGCTGACTTCATGATGCCCCTCGACTTGCATGTGTTAAGCCTGTAGCTAGCGTTCATCCTGAGCCAGGATCAAACTCTCCATTGTAAATAATATCCTTCGTCCGGCTAGACCATAAGGCCCTAACCGACTGTCTTGTCTTGTACGACCCGACGGATAATGATTCACAGGCGAAGAATCGGATACCGGACTTATGATGGAATCTCTTGACGGTCGGCTATAGCCGCAAACGGCTAAAGCCTCTTGTACTACTTTCTTTTCCTGTCTGTAAGCAATGTTTCAAAGATCTCCTTACTTGACGCAAACATTCCCGACCAGCTCGGCTTTTGCAGCGCGTAAGCTACAAGGCCCTCCTCAAAGAGCCCCTCGTTTCTCGTTTGCGGGTGCAAAGGTACACCAAATTACATTACCACGCAAGCGTTTCCACAAAAAAAATGAGCCGCAGAAGATTTTTTGAGGAAAAGGGGACGGATAAGGAAGAACAATCGCGCGCGTACATTTATCTATTATAGAGTCCACTTGTTATAGAGTGAGTACACTTAAAAAAGGACTAATTCTTCTGTCGCCCCTACAGGTGAAAGGTGAAAGGTGAAAGGTAATTGCGGGGCGAATTTGGGCGGGGACATACATTTTTTTGCTGGCCGACCCCATCGATCTTGATAAAAGGTGGTAACTTTGCAGTCGCTAATCGGAAACGCGTGTGGTACGTCCATTATGGTGGACACTAAGTGGACACTAAGTGGACATAAGAGGGAAGCAGGTGGGAATCCTGCACAGACGCGCTGCTGTAAGTCTCGGTGTCGGGTGACGATATAACCACTGGCCTGTAGGCTGGGAAGGTTGTTGCTCAGAGGGACAAGTCAGAAGACCTGCCACACACGTGCTAGTAGAAGTGCATCCTCGCGAATGGGATGAGCTTCAAAAGCTGAATATGAATTATAAAGCTGATAGCATAATGAGCTGGTGGCGGCTACGCACGATTATGTGTAGTTGTTGGATGGTCTGTCTATGCAATGTAGCGCAGGCTTTTGTTGCTGTAAGCGATTCTATCATGGCGACTCACACGATAGCAGATGTGACTGTCAGCGAGAATGCTGTGTCGCCAGCTGTTACGGGCGCCACACCGCAGCCATCTGTTGAGCGTGTTGATTATGAAGCATTTGGCATTACCAGCGTGACTGATGCGCTGCATCGGATGCCGAGCATTACGCTTCGCGACTATGGCGGCGCAGGGGGATTGAAGACAGTTGCTGTGCGAGGGCTGGACACGAAGCATACAGGAGTATGCATAGACGGAGTGATGGTGAGCAACAATCAGAGCGGTGAGGTGGATCTGTCGCGATATAACATAGATGATATTCAGTCGATGACGCTCGGCATAGGGCTGGATGACGACATATTCAAGCCCGCACGTCAGGCGGCCTACCCTGCCGTTCTCATGCTGAGCAGCATGAATCCTCAGGCAGACAGCACACACAGCCATACGACAGCACGACTGGCGAGCGGTTCGTTTGGATACGTGCGTCCATACGTGTGTCATCAGCAGAACATCACACCTGCATTAGCTCTGGCTGCATCTGTCAGCTATATCAGGGCTGACAACTGCTATCCCTTTGAGCTCAAGAATGTGCAATTGGTGACCACAGAACGCAGAACGCATAACAGCATTGAGAGCTTGCAGACAGAGCTGGACGTAGCTTGGAAGCCGACGACAAGCGGAGTGCTGCACGTCAAAGCGCTGTACTACGACTCCGACCGCGACCTGCCGGGACAAGTACACCTCTATACGAGCCTGAGCCGCGAGACACTTGGCGAGCGCGAGGCATTGGCGCAGGTACACTACGAAGAGCAGCTTTCACAGCGGCTGTCGCTGCGCAGCAGCGCCAAGTTCACGTGGGACAACACCGATTATCGCGACCCACTGTACCAAGCCGGTACCACAAGCGCCACATACTACCAGCGCGAGGGATATATCACATCCGCGCTGCTGTATCGTCTGAATAGCCGCCTATCAGCCAGCTACGCAGCCGACTACACATACAACAACCTGAACAGCAGCCTCACAACAGACAATCGCCCACGCCGGCATACGATACAACAAGCCGCCAGCATGAGCTACAAGAGCACACGGCTGACATCGACCGCCCAGCTGCTGTGGGCAGGTTACATCAATGCGACCGCCACAGGTGCAGATGCCGACGACTACGACCACCTGTCGCCAGCCATCTCGCTGTCATACAGGATTCTGCCAGCACGCAGCCTCTTCGTCAGAGCATCCTACAAGAATCTGTTCCGTGCTCCATCGTTCAACGAATGCTACTACTTCCACTACGGCAGCCCCGACCTGCAACCAGAGCGTACCGACCAATGGAACGTGGGGCTGACCTGGGCGGAGACACTATCACGAAGCTGGCACGTACAGCTGACTCTCGACGGCTACCTGAACCACGTGAAGGACAAGATTGTGGCCATACCGCGCAACCTGTTCGTGTGGCAATGCATAAACCTGGGCAAGGTGCGTGTCGTAGGGCTGGATGCGAGCCTGGATGCCTCTTGGCACATGAGTAAAAGGCACACATTGCAGACGCGCGCGAACTACAGCTTGCAGCAATCCACCAACCGCACCAACCGACAATCGCCATACTACGGCAACCAGCTGGCATATATGCCGGAGCACATCTGCAATGTGGCTATCAGCTGGCACAATCCGTGGGTAAACATCAGCTTGCAGGGCGAAGGCATCAGCCACACCTACTCTACCAACGAGCACCACGACGGGACACGACTTGCCGGCTACTGGGAAGCAGGATGCACCGTATGGCGCGACATAACCCTGCGGCAGCACAACCTGAAGCTCAGATTCGACGTCAAGAATCTGTTTGACCGCCAATATGAGATTGTGAAACGCTACCCAATGCCCGGGCGCAACTTCCTGGCAAGCGTGGAGCTTAGCTTGTGATAACAAAATGCACTATTCGAAAACACACTATTTAACCAACCCAAAAACCTAATCATTATGAAAAAGTATCTTCTACTTCTTGGTGCCGCTCTGTGCTGCACCACAATGTTCACCGCTTGCTCTGAGGACGACGACGAGGTCGTCATCAAGCCAGAGCCTACAACCCGCGGCGTGTATGTAGTCAATTCCGGCAACGCCTGGAACGGCATCAACGGTTCACTCACAGCATATGACAACGTGGCAGGCCGCGCACAGGACGGCGCCGATGCCTTTGCCAACGCCAACGGCCGCTCTCTGGGTGCTACGCCCAACGACGGCTTGGTGTACGGTTCAAAGCTGTACATCGTGGTAGACGGCGAGAGCCGCGTGGAGGTGCTCAATGCCAACACGCTGAAGAGCATCAAGGCCATCAGCACCGTAGAGCTGCTGGGCGAGCAGGCAGGTTTCAGTCCTCGACACATCGTGGCTCGCGACGGGCTTGTGTATGTGTCGACCTACGGCGGTGCCGTTGCAGCCATCGATACCACCGACTACAGCCTTAAGGCCAGCTACACCGTAGGTTCATATCCTGAAGGCCTGGCATTCGTAGGCAACACACTCTATGTGGCCAACAGCGACTACGGAATGGCTCAGAATGCGTCCATCTCTGCAATCAACCTGACCACAGGAGCGGTGAGCGAGATTAAGGACGAGCTGGTGAAGAACCCGTCGGCACTGGTATCGGCAGGCAATGCGCTGTACATCGTGGACGGCGATGTCTATGGCGGCGCCCCCGACTACGCTCTGGTTTCAATGGGCGGTCTTCGCAAGCTTGAGAACGGCGCAGTATCGCAGGTGATGAACGGCAGCATGACTATGGGCGCCAACCAGATAGCCACCTACGACGGCAAGGTGTACGTGATGCAGGACTCCTACTGGGAGCCGAAGCTCGTAGTGATTGATACTGCTACAGATGCAATATCACCTCAAGCCCTGAACACTACAGGCAACGTGTCTTTCACAATGGGCTTGGTCAACGGTCTGGGCATCGACCCGTCCAATGGCGACATCTACACCGTGTGCTACAGCATCAATGCCGACACCGGCTACGGCGACTACTCCGCTCCCGGCTTTGCCAACCGTTTCAGCAACGACGGCACCTTCATAGGTTCATTTGCCACAGGCGTCGGCCCGACAGCCGTCATCTTCAATCAGCAGTAAATGACAAAGCTCTACATATCAAGCAGATGCGTGGCGATTGTTTCGTCACGCCTGCTTGCTATGTTTATTCTCACAGCTCTGCTGTCCGCCTGCCAGAGGGCTTCTGGCCCCGAGCCGCAGGGCAAAGCTTTAAAGCTCAGCTACGCCTCTCTACTGCAATGCGAGCGGGGCGAGGGCTTTACCCGATGGAGCATCGTCAATCCCTGGGACAGCACTTCGGTACTGCGCCAGTACGTCCTGGTGCCGTCCGACAGCACGCTTCCCGCCCATCTGCCTGAGGGCACGCTGATACGCACCCCTCTGCGAAGGGCCGGAGTAGCGACATCCGTGCATTGCGGGATGCTTGACGAGCTGGGGTGCGGCGGTGCGATTGCAGGTGTATGCGAGAGCCAATTCATCGACCTGCCCGTAGTGACCCGAGGGCTGGCCGACGGCAGCATAGCCGACTTCGGCAACGGCATGAACCCCGACATAGAGCGCATCATGGCCACACAACCTGATGTGCTGCTGCTCACACCGTTTGAGCACAGCGGAGGCTACGGTCGCGTGGAGCGGCTGGGCATCCCCATCGTGGAGTGTGCCGAGTATATGGAGACCTCGCCGTTGGGACGTGCCGAGTGGCTACGCTTCTATGCAACCCTATTCGGAGCCGACGACAGAGCTGACAGCATATTCCATCAGGTGGAGACAGCCTACCAGTCGCTGGTTGCAACCGCAGCCGGAGCGACATCGCATCCGCGCCTGCTCACCGAGATGCTGTACGGCACCCAGTGGTTCGTGCCAGCAGGCGGAAGCACTATGGGGCTGATGTTCAGCGACGCCGCAGCCGACTACATCTTTGCCGAGCTGGAAGGCAGCGGCAGTGCCGGTTTGTCGTTTGAGGCTGTGCTCAATACTGCGCAGGATGCCGATGTGTGGCTCATCAAGGTGAACCAGCAGCAGCCCTACTCCTACCGCCAGATGCAGGCCGACTACGCTCCATACGCACATTTCCGCGCTTTCGCCAATCGCAATATCTATGTGTGCGACCTCGCGCACAACCACTACTATGAGCAGACGCCTTTCCACCCTGAGCGCCTGCTGCGAGACCTGATATGCATCCTGCATCCAGAGCTGATGCAGGGTCAGCAACCAGTGTATTACAAACCTCTGCAACCATGATACGACGCCTGCTACTGATGGCTCTGGCCATGATTCTGCTGTTCGTGGCCAATCTGTACTACGGTTCCGTAGCCATACCTGCCGAAGCCGTGACGCACATGCTGTGCGGCGGCGTGGCAGAGCATTCGGCGTGGATGTACATCCTGTGGGAGAACCGTGTGCCTCAGGCTGTTACGGCAATGCTCTGCGGTACGGGGCTTGCGGCTGCGGGTCTTATGCTCCAAACGATTTTCCGCAACCCGCTGGCAGGACCATCGATACTGGGTATCGACGGCGGTGCCAACCTGGGTGTGGCGATAGCAATGCTGCTGCTGGGCGGACAGTTCGCGGCAGGCAGTTTCTCGCTGAGCGGATTCGTGCTCGTGATAGTGTCAGCGATGATTGGTGCTTGGGCGGTGATGCTGCTGCTGATGCTGTTCTCGCGGTGGCTGAGGTCGAACACCATGCTGCTCATCGTGGGTGTAATGGTTGGTTATCTGACATCGTCGGCCATCTCGCTGCTCAACTACGGTGCTACGGAGGAGGGTGTGCGGTCGTTTATGGTGTGGGGGCTCGGCAGCTTTGCCAACGTCACCGCCGACCGTATGCCGACATTTGCGGTCACTATGGCTGTGGGCATCTGCGGTGCGCTGCTGCTGCTCAAGCCGCTCAATCTGCTGTTGCTGGGCGAGCGCTATGCCGCCAACCTGGGACTTAATGTGCAGCACACACGCACATTGCTGCTGGGCATCACGGGCCTGCTCACCGCCGGCAGTACGGCATTCTGCGGGCCTATAGCGTTCATCGGGCTGGCCGTACCCCACCTGGCACGACTGGCACTCGGCACTGCCGACCACCACACGCTGATGCCGGCCACCATGCTGATGGGGGCTAATCTGGCTCTGCTGTGCAATCTGATTTCTACGCTGCCTGCCACGGTGGTGATTCCCATCAATGTCATCACTCCTGTTCTTGGTGCTCCGGTGGTAATCTGGGTAATTGTCAATATGCAACGGAGCTAGTCAGCTGTTGCTCCAAGTCGGCAACCTGCTGGCGCAGCTGCTCCTCGCTCTGCAGACGTGCGCTGATGTTCTGGCAGGCGTGTATGACCGTAGCATGATTGCGGCGGCCTATGGCGAATCCTATCTTCGTGGTTGACAGGCGTGTATGCTTCTGCGCCAGATACATGGCCACCTGCCGCGACAGGGCTATGTTGGCCTTGCGGCTCTTCGAGAGCAGCTCTTTGCGGTCCACGTCGAATGCCTGGCAGGTGCAGTCGATGATGGTGTCGATGGTCACCTCGGCCGGAGTTGTGGCGCGTGCTGTGCCTATGGTTCGTGTGATTACGCGCTCGGCCATCTGCAGGTCGATGTCGCAGTTGTACACCACCGAATAGGCCATCAGGGAGTTAATCACGCCCTCGAGGTCGCGCACGCTGTGGCTGACTACGGAAGCAATGTAGTTGATCACCGGCTCCGATATGCGGAGGCCATCGTGGTGGATCTTGCTGCGCAGTATGTTGCGTCGCAGTTCCTCGTTGGGTCGCTCCAGCTCGGCCAGCAATCCCCACTTGAAGCGTGTCAGCAGTCGCTCCTCCATACCCTGCAGCTCGATGGGCGGACGGTCGGATGTGAGGATGAGCTGACGTCCGTTCTGATGCAAGTGGTTGAAGATGTGGAAGAAAGCGAGCTGTGTCTTGTGCAGCGATGCGAACTCCTGTATGTCATCGATAATCAGGGCATCTATGGTCTGATAGAAGCTAATAAAGTCGTTAACGGTGTTCTTGCGCACGCTGTCGGTGTACTGCACCTGGAAGAGGTGAGCCGAGACGTAGAGCACCCGCATCTGCGGATGCAGCTCCTTCAGCCGTGTGCCGATGGCGTTGACCAGATGGGTCTTGCCGCATCCTGAGGGGCCATATATAAATAGAGGATTGAATGTGGCCTGACGGGGATTCTCGGCTATGGCCAGACCTACGGTGCGCGGCAGCTTGTTGGTGGAGCCTTCCACGAAGTTGTCGAATGTGTACTCCGGCTTGAGCTGCGAGTCGAGCTCCTGTAGCGGGCGGGGGCTTTGGTTCAGAGCCACCTGGCTGGCCGGCTGCTGCACGCGTGTGGAGCGATTGGATGCCTCAAGGTCGAGCGAGAGGTTGTTGGTAGCATCGGTGGTGATGTTGTACACCAGCCGGATTCTCTCGCCGTACACGCGCTTGAGCACGGCTCTGAGCAGCGAGAGGAAGTGCGACTCTATGTACTCGTATACGAATGGACTTGGCACGCGCACCTTCAGCTCATTGCTCTGCTCGTCGAACGAGTCGAAGGCAATGGGCTCAAACCAGGTGGCATACTGCTGTGCATCCAGATTGCTCTGTATGATGCGCAGACATGCCTCCCAGCGTTTGGCCTGTGTGCTGTCGTTATTGATGTTGTTTATGTCCATATTCGTATGAGCCGATTTGCGGTGCAAAGTTACGGAGAATCTGCAAAACCGTCAAATGCCTCGCCATATATCAAATCGGTCGTTGGATGCGTAAACGGCACATTTTCAAAGCGTCGCTTGTGGAACGCTATTCTTGTGTCGCAGAACATATTTTGTAAATCCAACTCTTTGATTATCACGCGCTTCCGCGCTTGCCTCAAAATCCTCGGCCAATGAAATTAGAGTTCTGCTAACAGCCAACAGGTGAAACAGTTAAGCGCACGAAAACTACAATATTCGCGGCGCGGTCTGAATTCAGAATCGTTTTTTATTTACCGCAGCCGCAAGCATAATTTCACGTCATTGGCAGCACAACATGGCGGCGGGGCATTCGTATTCATTTATATTGCTTACCTTTGCGGCCAGATTACGAGCAGACACATCAAGCATATGAAACCAATTTTTCTACACACACTTCGCCACTACGACCGCTCCACCTTCGTCAAGGACGCGCTGTCGGGCATTATAGTAGGCATCGTGGCTCTGCCTCTGGCCATAGCATTCGGCATAGCCAGCGGCGTGACTCCCGAGCAGGGCATCATCACGGCTATCGTGGCCGGGCTCATCATATCGCTGTTTGGCGGTTCGAGTGTACAGATAGGCGGCCCTACAGGAGCCTTCATCGTGATCATAGCCGGCATCATCCAGCAGTACGGCTTCCAGGGGCTGATAGTGGCCACGGTGCTAGCGGGCCTGCTACTGATCATGCTGGGCCTGTTCCGTCTGGGCACCATCATCAAGTATATACCTTATCCTATAGTCGTGGGCTTCACCAGCGGCATAGCGCTGACCATCTTCACCACTCAGATTAAGGACCTGCTGGGTCTCACGATAGCTGGCAGCGTGCCTTCCGACTTCCTGTCGCGCTGGGTGTGCTACGCTCAGAACATGGGCAGCATCGACCTCTGGAGCGCCGTCGTGGGGCTGGGCAGCGTGCTGGTCATAGCCCTGTGGCCCAAGCGCAGCAAGGTGCCTGGTTCGCTGGTAGCCATCCTGCTGATGACTGTAGGCGTGCTGGTGCTGAAGCACTATGGGCTGGCCGGGCACGTCGACACCATAGGCGACCGCTTCCGCATCAACCCGCAGCTGCCCTCGCCCGTAGTGCCGGAGATGTCGTGGGAGGTGGTTCGCAGCCTCTTTGCTCCGGCTCTGACCATAGCCGTGCTGGGTGCCATCGAATCGCTGCTGTCGGCTACGGTGGCCGACGGTATCATAGGCGAGCACCACGACTCCAACCAGGAGCTCATAGCCCAGGGTATAGCCAATCTGGCATCGCCCATCTTTGGGGGCATACCGGCCACAGGAGCCATAGCACGCACGATGACCAACATCAACAACGGTGGCCGCACACCCGTGGCCGGCATCATCCACGCAGCCGTGCTGCTGCTCATCTTCCTGCTGCTCATGCCGTATGCACAGTACATCCCGATGGCGTGCCTGGCCGGAGTGCTGGTCATCGTAGCCTACAACATGAGCGGTTGGCGCACATTCCGCCAGCTGCTCAAGAACCCGAAGTCGGACATCTCCGTGCTGCTCATCACCTTCCTGCTCACCGTGATATTCGACCTCACGGTGGCCATCGAGGTGGGCCTGATGCTGGCCTGCCTGCTGTGCATGCGACGCATGGCCGAGACCACACAGGTCAGTGTGCTGACCGATGAGATAGACCCCAACAACGAGAGCGACCTGCAGGTGACCCACGAGGAGCACCTCCTCATACCCAACGGCTGCGAGGTCTACGAGATCAACGGCCCGTTCTTCTTCGGCATAGCCAACCGCTTCGAGGAGGTGATGAGCCGCATAGGCAAGCGTCCGCAGGTGCGCATCATCCGTATGCGCAAGGTGCCGTTTGTCGACTCCACGGGTATGCACAACCTGGAGAACCTTATCAATATGTCGCGTTCGGAGGGTATTCATGTCATTCTTTCTGGTGTGAACCCGAAGGTTCAGGAGGTTCTGCTGCGCAACGACTTCGACAAGATTGTGGGTCAGGAGAACATCATGCCTCACATCAACTTGGCGCTGGAACGGGCGAGAGAGGTGCTGGGAGTTGATAGTTGAGAAACCCCACATTATATTTTTGCAGCGTGAACAGAGGGGAGAGCACAAGACTGGAAGAGCGAGGGGGTACACGAGGTGATGTACAATAATCAACGGATGAACCACAAAAAAGAGGGCACGGCGATTGTGGTGTCACCGAAGAGTGTTAACTTTGCAGGCATGAAACGAATCCACGACTTTCTGCTCGAAGTGGCAGGCAACAATAACCGCGAGTGGTTTCACGCTCACCAAGCAGAGTACAAGAAGGCAAGGGCGCTGTTTGAGAACTACGTTCAGGAGATGATTCTGCGCATCGCGGCTTTCGACCCGTCGGTGGCCTACCAGACACCCAAGGCGTGCATCTACCGTTTCGCCCGCGACACCCGCTTCAGTCAGGACAAATCGCCCTACAAGCGCCACTTCGGAGCCTTCGTCTGCTCGCACGGCCGCAAGAGCTATCGCGGAGGCTACTACCTGCACCTGCAGCCCGGCAACTCGCTGGTGGCAGGCGGGTCGTGGTGCCCTCCCCCACCCTTGCTGAAGCACATCCGCGAGCGCATAGTGGACGACATAGACCGCTTCCGCGGCATAGTGGAAAACCGTGAGTTCAAGAAGCTGTACCCCGTGGTGGGCGAGGATATGCTGAAGACAACGCCCAAGGGCTTCGACAAGGACTTTGCCTACCAGCAGTACCTGCGCCCGAGGCTCTACACCCTGTGGCATCCCATCAGCGACGAACTGGCGGGGCAGCCCGACGGACAGGACCAGCTGGAGCACATGTTCCGCGTGATGCACCCGTTCAACGCCTTCCTCAACGAGGTGTTCGACGACTACGAATAAGCCTCCCCGACACACTGACAACTAACTAACACCATACACATAGCATGAAACACACGCTACTACTCTGTCTGTCGCTACTGATGGCACCACTGACGGCCCTGGCCGACCACGTGGACGTGCTGTGGCCTGTTACCGACAAGGACAACCTGCAGCAGAACACCCTCACAGCTGGTGCCGATGCACAGCTCACGCCATCCGTACAGCTGGGAGCCAACCTCGCTGCCACAGCCACGATGACAGGTTCCAACGCCGACGTAGACTACACAGCCGTGACCTACGACCCTGTGTTCACACAGTTCACACCCTCCACCCGCGTCACGCAGAAGACCGCCGGCCACAGCATAGCGTTCACCATCACCGTGGCCGATGGGCACACGTTCAAGCCCACGCTACTGGAGCTGGACGCAGCCAAGTGCGGCACCGACGGCGGCAACTTCGACGTGTACATCAAGAACGGCACGGGAGCTGAGGTACTGGTAGAAAGCGCTGTTGTGCCCTTGCGCAACAAGATAGGTGCCAGCAACAGCACCGGCTACAGCCATCACGCCTACCAGCTGTCTGACCAGCTGGTGCAGGGCGGGCAGACGTTCTCGCTCATCATCTACGTCTACAACTTCAACGGCTCGGACAGCGAGACCCCCAAGTCGCTGGCGCTGCGCAACGTGAGCATCGGCGGTGAGACCGACGAGCCTATCTACGCTGCCTCCCACTACTTCACCGCTGCCACATGCTCGGCAGGCGCGCTGCTGAGCCTCATCCAAGGCCTGAAGAACGGCGAGACAGCCACCTATCCCGACAAGTGCTACGGCGACCCGACCGACTTCGCCGTGACTCCTGCCGAGGGCTACACTGCCACCATCACATATGCCGACAAGATAGCCACCATCAAGGCTCTGCAAGCCGGACGCCAGGTGTTCAGCTGCTACGTGCGCTTCGTGGTGAGCTACCGCGAGCCGCGCGGCGAGGCCCAGCCGCTGGGCCGCGGACTCATGGCCGTGAAGACCAGTAGCGGCGTGCTCGTAAGCTGGCGACTCAGAGCCTCCGACAACGCCCGCGACATCCGCTTCCGGCTCTATCGCGGCAAGACACTCATCACCAAGACACCTGTGGCCGGCAAGACCAACTACCTCGACACAGGCGGCACAGCTGCCAGCGTCTACACCCTCGAGGCCGTCGACGCACAGGGCCGGCTGCTCGACCGACAGGAAGACGTGAAGGCATGGGACAGCCAGGTGAAGTATATCACCCTGCAGGGCGGAGCACCCACCGACCCGACCTCGGCAGGAGCCACCTACACCCCCAACGATGCCTCATTCTGCGACATGGACGGCGACGGCGAGTACGAAATCATACTGAAATGGGCGCCATCCAACGAGAAGGATGCCGCCAGCAGCGGAACCACATCGCCCGCCTTCTACGCCTGCTACAAAATGGACGGCACGCGCATGTGGATGCTACACACCGGACACAACATGTTCAACTCGGCCCACACAGCTATGTTCATCGCCTGGGACCTCGACGGCGACGGCTACGGTGAGTTCATGGTCAAGACAGCTCCGGGCGCCATCGACGGCGAAGGCAACTACGTGTTGCTGCCCGGCGACGACCCCACGGCCAACCTCAAGAGCGGACGCGGCAAGCAGGATCATGGCTCGGAATACATCACCGTGTTCGACGGTGTGACTGGCGCCGAGCTGAAGACCATCAAGTACCACACCGCCTACGCCGACGAGACCACCAGCTTCTGGGGCGACAGCAATCAGAACCGCTCCGAGCGCTATCTGGCAGCCATCGCCTGGCTGGACGGAGAGAATGCCAACCCCTCGGCCATCTTCGCACGCGGCTACTACAGCGGATGCAAGATAGGAGCCTACGACTGGGACGGCGAGAATATCACCCTGCGATGGCTGCATCGCGGCGAGAGCGCCACGAAAGGCACCGTGAAGTATGCCGACGGCAGCGTTAAGAACCTCACAAAGACCGTCTACGGCGAGGGCTGCCACTGGATCAGCATAGGCGACGTGACGGGCGACGGACGGCAGGAGATACACTACGGCTCGGGAGCACTGCTGCACGACGGCACCACGCTCTACCGCACAGGACTGGGCCACGGCGATGCCATACACCTGGGAGACTTCATACCCTCACGCCCGGGACAGGAGTACTTCATGGTGCATGAGCACTCGCCCTACGGCTCCGACATCCGCGATGCCCGCACAGGCGAGATTCTGCTGCGACGCACCGCCAGCAGCGACACCGGACGTGGCATCATGGCCCACTTCAACCCCGAGGCAGAGAACGCCTACTGGCAGAGCAGTGCCGATGCCGGCATCTACGACACCGACGGCAACACCATAGCAGCCTCCATCAGCCACGGCGGAGGCGCAGGACTCAGCTTCCGCATCTACTGGAACGGCGACCTCGCCGACGACTTCTACGGCAAGAACGTGCTGGAGTACTGGAACCCCTCGGCCAGCGCCTTCTGGCGTATGCAGGTGGGCGGAGGCAACTACGTGCTGGGCAACTACAACAACTCCTCCAAGCAGAACCCATGCGTGTCGGGCGACATGCTCGGCGACTGGCGCGAGGAGATTGTCACCTGGGACCAGTCGGGCAGCGACTACCGACTCGTGGTGCAGGCCACCGACTACCCCACCGACTACGGCGTGCCCCACCTGATGGACGACCTCGCCTACCGAGCACAGCTCATCAGCCAGAACGTGTGCTACAACCAGCCACCACACCTCTCCTACGACCTACGCACACAGTACACCATCGAGCGCACCATTCCAGCTCAGGGATGGGACGTGCTCTACACCTCATACCCCGTGACCCTGCCTACAGGCATCACAGCCTACAACGTCACCGGCGTTAACGCCACTGTCGACACCGTGCGCATCGCGCGGCTCGCAGCAGGAGCCACCATCCCAGCCGATGCATCCATCGTGTATCGAGGCACAGCAGGCGATGTGGTGAAGTTCGTGCCCACCACCAATACTGCCGTATCGGTGAACAAGACCTACCTCAAGGGATGCGCCGTGGACAGCGTGCTGACCAACAGCGAGGAGACCTACGCCTACTGCTACGAGCTGCGCACCGACGAGGTGACAGGCAACTTGGGATTCTACAAGATAGCCCACAACAAGCTCCAGCCAGCTGCCACACCCTGGCTCTACATCAAGGGCTCGGCCAGCAACCCGCCGCTGGATCAGTACCTCATAGGGCAGGCCACCACCACCCCTGTAGGCATCGGGCAGACTGCTACACCAGAGGCTACGGCCGCACCAGCTGCCATCTATAGCATCGACGGCACAGCTGTAGCGCCTGCCAACTTGCAGCACGGCCACATCTACGTGACCAGCGGAAAGAAAGTAATGAAATAAATACCTTTAACCTTTAACCTTTAACCTTTATACACCTTTAACCTTTAACCTTTAACCTTTATACACCTTATGAACCTACGTGTTCTATTCCTGACAGCAGCACTCGCAGCTGCGACAATGCCGGCTATGGCAGACAACGAGACCGTTATCACAGTCAACGCCAAGAAGGTAGGCGCACCCATACAGCCGACTATGTACGGCATCTTCTTCGAGGACATCAACTTCGCAGCCGACGGCGGTCTCTACGGTGAGCTCGTAAAAAACCGCTCGTTTGAATTCACACCCGACCACCTCATGGGGTGGAAGACCTTCGGCAAGGTGGACGTCAGAGACGACGGACCATTCGAGCGCAACCCCTACTACGTGCGCCTCAGCTCAGCCGGTCACCCAGACCTCTGGACAGGACTGCAGAACGAGGGCTACTTCGGCATGGGCCTGCAGCAGGACGCTGACTACCGCTTCTCCGTCTGGGCACGCGTGCCCGACGGACGCACATCGAAGCTCTGGATTCAGTTCGTCGACCAAACCACGATGGACGAGCACCAGGAGTTCGCCAATGCCGACCTGACCATCGATTCACAGGACTGGAAGAAGTACACCGTGACCATCAAGAGCCCGCGCGCCATAGCCAAAGCCGAGCTGCGCATATTCCTCGTGGACGACAAGCGCCACTCAGGCACAGGCACAGTGGACCTCGAGCACATCTCGCTCTTCCCCGTAGACACCTGGATGGGACACGAGAACGGTATGCGCCGCGATGTGGCTCAGGCACTCTACGACCTGCACCCGGGCGTGTTCCGCTTCCCAGGCGGATGCATCGTCGAGGGCACCACGCTCCAGCTCCGCTACCAGTGGAAGAACACCGTAGGACCCGTGGAGAACCGTCCCACCAACAAGAACCGCTGGGAGAACACCTTCACCTATCGCTACTACCCCGACTACTTCCAGAGCTACGGCCTCGGCTTCTTCGAGTACTTCCAGCTGGCCGAGGAGATTGGAGCCGAGCCGCTGCCAGTGCTCAACGTAGGTATGGCATGCCAGTTCCAGAACGGCGAGGATGCCCATGCTCCCGCCACCGTTGAGGGACTCCAGCAGTTCATCGACGACTGCATAGACCTCATCGACTTCGCCAACGGCGACCCAGCCACCAACCAGTGGGCCAAGCTCCGTGCCGACATGGGCCACCCCGAACCCTTCAACCTCAAGTTCCTCGCCATAGGCAACGAGCAGTGGGAGCAGCCCTACTACGACCGTCTGGCCATCATCGCACCCGCCGTACGCCGCGTTCACCCCGAGATCAAGCTCATAGGCACCAGCGGCCCCAACGCCGAGGACAAGTGGTTTGAGCACGGATGGGAAGCCATGCGCCGCCTCAAGGCCGACCTCGTCGATGAGCACTACTACCGCGACATCAACTGGTACAAGAACTGGATGAACCGCTACGACAGCTACGACCGCAAAGGCCCGAAGGTGTTCGCCGGCGAGTGGGCATGCCACGATCGCGGCAAGAAGTGGAACCACGCCGGTGCCAGCATCTACGAGGCTGCCTTCATGACCAACATCGAGCGCAATGCCGACGTCGTACACATGGCCACCTACGCACCCCTGTTCGCCCACATCGAAGGCTGGCAGTGGCGACCCGACCTCATCTGGTACGACAACCTCTCCACAGCCCGCACAGCCAGCTACTATGTTCAGCAACTCTATATGCACAACCGCGGTACCAACGTGCTACCCACCACCGTCACCCTGCCCGGCGGCCAGCCAGCAGCCAACCCCGTCGAGAAGGGGCAGGACGGCGTCTTCGCATCCTCCGTGCTCGACAAGCAGACAGGCGAACTCATCGTCAAAGCCATCAACACCACCGCCCAGCCACAGCCGCTGCGCGTAGTGGTCAGAGGCAAGAAGCTGCAAGCCACCGCCACCCTCACCGCACTCGACTGCTCCAACTACGATGCCGAGAACACACCCGGCCAGGCCGAAGTAGTGGCACCACGAGCCACCACCCTCGCAGCCCAAGCCAGCCAGCTCACCTACACCCTGCCCGCCAAGACCTTTGTTGTCATTCGCGTACCGCTCTATGATTGAATATATCCGCGGTACCATAGCCGAACTCACACCCACTATGGCTGTGCTCGATGCCCGCGGCGTAGGCTATGCGCTCAACATCACGCACGCCACCTACAGCGCCCTGCAAGGCATGACGGCCGAAGTGAAGCTCTTCGTGCAGGAGAGCATACGCGAGGACGCCTACCAGCTGTGGGGCTTCGCCACCAAAGCAGAGCGCACGCTGTTCCTGCTGCTCAACTCCGTCAGCGGCGTGGGCGGACAGAGCGCGCGGGTCATACTCAGCTCTATGACACCCGCCCAGCTGTGCGATGCTATCGTTCGCGGCGACGACAAGCTGCTCAAGCAAGCCAAAGGCATAGGTGGCAAGACCGCACAACGCATCATCGTCGAGCTGAAGGACAAGGTGGCAGCGCTCGGGCTCGATGCCACACTTGCCCCCACAGACAGCACCCCACAGCCAGCACCGAACAAGGAGGTGCAGGACGAAGCCATCGCAGCCCTCACCATGCTCGGCTTCTCCCCCGCCCCAGCCCACAAAGCCGTCACCGCCATCCTCCGCGCCGAACCCGACGCCCAGGTGGAGCACGTCATCAAGCTGGCACTCAAGATGCTGTAAGCTGTAAGCTCGCGATGTCCGCTCCGCTCGAAGAGACCCTTCTTGAAAGGTCAAGCGTCACCCTACGGGATGCCGAGCGGACACTTCAAGACCCCCTCTGCATCGCGATGCACAACACCCATCGACGCGATGCACAACACCCATCGACGCGATGCAGCAACAGTTGCACCGCGTCGATGGGCTTTCTGCACCACGGTGCAAAGGTTGCTGCACCACGGTGCAAAGGTTGCTACACCACGGCGCAAGTATTGTTTCTGCAGGCGAGCCGCCTGCGCTCCCAGAGACATCTGCAGGCGAGCCGCCTGCACTCCCAAGGTGTTCGATTTGCACATCTCTACATACACACATTTACATTACATATAGTGCGATAATCCCCACCATATTCACTTAACAACTTCATTATCTGCTTATTAATTGGTGAGCTTCTTGGTGAGCTTTGGTGGGCTTAGTACCCCAAATACCCCCAAAATGCGCACAAAAATGACAATACAACCCCATTTATATGCACAAATCAGCATCTAAATCACGCCATTTTTGACATTCTACATCATTATGCACCACAAAATACCCTCAATTTGGTGGGCTTAATACGTTAACAAATGTAAAACTAACACAAATCGCGCACCTATAATTGTACGATTTGTACTATCGATATCTATTTATCGGCATATCTAACTATAATTCACGTCCTATTCACGAACAATCACGTCCGTTATGCCAGAGAGCAATGTGTGGTAAGCTCTTGAACACATATTTGGAGTGAATTTGGAGTAAATGCCCCAACTTTCCGTGCAATTTCTTTGCACGTTCAACATTTTTGCTTACATTTGCCCCGTGATGCCCACAGAGGTGGGAGATATCACAACATATTGAATTTGCTCAAAACGCCTATCGAATCACCACCTCGACAAGTTTTACGAGCAATCATTAGGCCATCAGCTTATGCTGTATGCCTACCATAACACCCATTGATGCTTGCGCTACTCGGCGTAGGCACATCCATAGGGTGTTTAGGTTTGTGGTGAACCTGATAGGCGTATGGTTTTTGCCTGCGCTTTTCTTATGTATATATAGGTTAGTTTAGGCAGCACCATCTGACATACGGGCTTTATTAACAAACTAACTTATAACAAATGAAACGAACTTTACTTTTACTATTCGCCCTGCTTGTATTGTGTCCAAGCGGGGCGTGGGCGACGTCCACTTACTTTGTAGGCGGTCGTGTGGCTGCCGGTGATTTGCAAACTGGCAAGAAGTACATGATTTACAACACGGCCAATGGCAGTCGCCAGTATTTCCTCTATGGTAATGGAACGGCTTACGGTATTACAAACGTAACGCTTCCATTATCTTATACCACGACCAACGATGCCTATTTATGGGAACTGGAAACAGGTAGCACAAGCGGGACATACAAAATAAAGAATGTCGGCTCTTCAAAATATAGTACAGGTGGCACAGCTTTAGGAGAAGCAGGTTCGGCCAAAGACTATACCATCGCCGATTACTCTACATGCACCAAAAAAGGTGACGGTGTTAAATACTATTCTGCAGATGACAACTCCACTATAACCGTTGCAGAAAGCATAACCTCTGCCCATAAAGCTGTTTATATCCAAGGGTCTGGTGAGACGAAATATTGGAACGGTACTGCGTCAGCCTTTGGCCTTGCAGATAAGGCTCACGCCTATGTATTTTATGAGGTGATAGAAATTGCTGACGGTGGATGCTACACGATAGATTTTGTATCCAATAACGGAAACACGTTCTGGGCATTGAGTTCCAGCAGCACTTCGCTCACGGTTGCATCATCGGCTTCTGCTGCACAGGGTTCGGTGTTCGTAGCACACTCCTACACCAATCTTGCCGGTGAGCAACGCTGGATCCTGGTGAACAACTCCGACGGTTACTACCTGACCTATACCGGAGCAACGGCAACATTCAACGTTTCAAATGCTGTCAACGAATTCACCTTTGCCTCGATAAATAAGGTGGTGAACAGTTATGTGACATCCTCCAACTGCAATGGGAAACTGTATATTAAAACAGATGAGCGTCCAACAGATGCTAATAACGCCGGATGTTATATCCTGCGGGAGTCAAACGCGGTATTCAATTCCAGCGATGCTATTTCTGTTGCCCCATACTACAACGGAGATTACACCTCGGCAATGCTATTCACGGCCAATGCCGCATCTGTCAGCGCCGCCGCCTCGTTGGCCATTGCCAAGTTCGATGCCTTGTATGCTACAAAGGCAGTGGCAAACATTACGGCACTCTATCCCGCGGCCAGCGTGTCAACTATTGTAACCAACATCAATGACGCTACGACCACAGACGCGGTGACGACTGCCGCCAACGCTTTCTGGACTATTCCGAATGGACGCAAGTTCTATGCCGTGAACAGTACGGCCACGGGCCAGTACATGAACATCGGCACAAGCCAGATTACCGCCACCGCCACCGCATTGAACGCCGAGGCAGTGATGAAGGTGGAATATGCAAGCGACGGGAAGTATTACCTGAAAGGCGTGAAGAGCGGTTACTATACCGATAATCCTAATTCTGGAAGCACCAACCCGGGTACTGTATCGACATCTGCAAGTGCCACCCCCTTATATATCGGCAACTATGCCAACACGACGGACAATGTTGTCTATTTTGCGAGAGCAAAGGCAGGCGGTAGTGCTACAGAGGCTATTCACTATAATTCTAGTTATACGGATCAAGGTTATGTAGTGGCATGGGGATATGATGAAGGAGCCTCCCAGTGGAACATCACCTATATCACGGATGAAGAATACACTTCTTTGTCATCAGCAACAGAGGAAACTCTTAATTATACAATAACAGACGCGAACGGTGCCACCTATAGTGGAACCTTTACGGCAGTTCTTGGCACAACACCTACATTTACAGGTTGCGCGGGCTATACTCTGAGTAATCCTGCGTGGAACATTTCAACTAATACCTTCACCGCAAATATTACTTTCCCATTCCCCATATCCTCAAATAGTCAGACAAATAAAGTGTATATCGGGAGCTTCTCCTCAAAATACATTTCAAATCATGTGTTTTATTGGTATGCGGACGGAGACAATATAACAACCACAAGAGATGATTATCCGACCAATCTGAATCATGAACATTTTGAATGGCTGATTTGTCCTTCCATTGATAATGGAGCAATATCATTCACACTAAAGAATGTATTTGCCAATAAGAGTATCTACAGCAGTAAAACAAGCAATTCTCATGATACGAACGCGACCAGCTTGGAAGAAACGGGTAGTGCCTTTACGTATGAAACCTATGATTATAGCTCAAGCGTTACGGGATTTGCTTGGAAAATGAAAACGACACCAACACTGTGCCTTTCCCGTGTAAATTCAGATGAAGGAAGTCAGGAGCTAGGTGTAAATTCTACCCACTTGGGTGTCCAAGTAACTATCGAGGATAATCCAGCTGACTTCGCCACATTACAAACAAATCTCACAGCAGCAACGACCGCTTTTGAGCCGTATAGGAATAAAATCGGCAGTGGGCTTGGTGAATATAGTGGTGCAACTTCAAGTGACATGATTACCGCTTATGACGAAGCGATTGCCGCAACGTATGCCACGGCAACACAATTTACGTCGTGGACAACCACCCTTTCAAGCCCTGCTACAAAGTTGACCATCAATCAACCTGCTTCTGGCAAATTCTATCGATTTAAGGGAGGAAATAATAGCAAGTATATCAGTAATGAGGAAACTAGCACCAACTCAAATTACAAGAATACCGATGACACGGATAAGGCTATCTTCTATTTACAGACAAATGATGAGAAGCTGAACCTTATTAGTTATGCCACAGGCAAATATGTAAATACAACGAGTTCCCAATGGGCCTGGGGCTTAGGAACAGCCAACGCAACGGAAATAACGTTCTCTCAAGGAACGGATCAAATCGGTTATTATGCCATCAAGTCTTCGGATATATATTTCTATGACTATATGACTAATTACACAAATTCTATTGACCGTAGTACAGCATTAGGAACAGACACTCGTAGTAATAAATGGACTATCGAAGAAGTCACCACCCTCCCCGTCACCTTCGCCGGCGAATACGCTTCCTTCTACAGCCCTGTTGACCTGACCATCCCCGAGGAAGACGTGGAGGTTTATACGGGAACGCTGAACGGTGAATGGCTGACGCTGAATGCCGTGACGGGTACGCTGCCTGCCAACACAGGTGTCATCCTGCGCCGGAAGTCCTCAGAGACGACGACGGTGAACTTCACGGTGCTCTCCACGGTTACACCTGGCACAAGTGCCCTCACGGGTACAGTGGCCGCTGCGGCAGCAGTAGATGGCGGTGTCCTCGTCCTTGGAAAAGAAAATGACACGTGGGGCATCTATAAATACACAGGTAATCTTGGTGGTTTCAAGGCTTACATGGATATGCCTAATGATCCAGAGGGTGAGGTGAAGGGTCTCCGCTTCGACTTCGGTGGCACTGCAACGGGTATCACAGCCGCAGAGGTGGCCGACCACCTGAACGGTGCTGTCTATAACCTCGCCGGACAGCGCGTGCAGCAGCCCACTCGCGGTCTCTACATCGTAAACGGCAAGAAGGTGCTCGTCAAATAATGTATGTAAAATATTGAAATATACAATTTTCACGCGAATGTCCATGAATAGTGTTTCAGGAATTGTTCATAAATGATTTATGGTCATTAATGGATTATATTTATGGTCATTCGTGTGAAGAAATAGAAATCATAAAATGTTTACGACTATGAAAAAGATATATCAGATTCCCGCCGTTCGTGTCACCCGCATCCTCACGGAAACCGTGGTGGCCACATCGCTCACTGTAGATGCAAGCAAGACGACTGAATCACAGTACGTCAAGGAAGATGTAACCAGCCAGCAGCACTACTCCGTCTGGGACGATGATTGGAGCAACTGAATTGGTTCACGATTAATGGTTCACGGTTCATGGTTCTTGGTTAATGGTTGGCTGCGCCCAGATGGGAAAATGTCACCCCGACCACAGGGGCAAGCCCCTGGGCTAATATATTTGCCCCTTACAGGGGCGCCCTTGAACCATTGGTCCCCTATCCACAGGGGCAAGCCCCTGGGCTAGTATATTTGCCCCTTACAGGGGCACCCTTGAAACCTGAAACCTGAAACTTGAAACCTGAAACCTAAAACCTGAAACCCTAATTTCGTTTGGCTCTATAGATAGCAACTATATATAGAGTAGTAAAAGTTGTGAGAGTGCTGGGCCGGTGAGGTTCGGCACTCTTTTTCATTGTGCGCATCGCATATTTATGGTATTTTGGGGCGAAATGCAAAAATACCTTAATTATGTTATCCACGTGTACTGCGAAACTCCGTACCTTTGTGCGAAGGAAACATGAGAGCATTAGTACATGCTGCACACAGGCGCAAGACACACTATTATATCAGGACTATTCCTACTGGCTATAGGGCAAGCAGAAGCCTATCCCCGGCTCCTCCCTGGGGAGGGGAGGGCTGTGGAAGCACCAGCTGACACCACGGTGACGACGGCAAGGCCGTCGGTGCCCATGTCCACCGTGACTCCACAGCTTCCACCGACCGCCATACGGACGAATGAGTTCATCATTCAAGGCACCATCACCGACACACAGGGAGAGCCGCTCAGCGGAGCCAACATACGCGTGCGCGAAACCGGGGGCGGTGCTGTGGCCGATATCGACGGGCACTTCACGCTGGTGCTGCCCAAAGGCCGCGAACTGACAGTAGACTTCAGCTACGTAGGTATGCACACCATCACACGCCGCTTCGACGGCAAGCGCAACCACACCGACCTGCACATCACCATGCAGGACAACGGTGAGGTCAGCGAGGTGGTGGTGACAGGTCTGTTCGACTACAAGTCGTCCACCTTCACAGGCTCGGCACCGTCCTACACGCAGGAGGATCTGAAGCTGGTGACCAACCAGAACGTGCTCAAGGCCCTGCAAGCCCTCGACCCGTCGTTCGTCATCGACATGAACAGCCTTGAGGGTTCCAACCCTAACAACCTGGCCGACATCACTCTGCGCGGCAACGCCTCGTTCAGCGGGCTGCAAGGCGACTACAGCGGCAACCCCAATGCACCGCTCTTCATACTGGACGGCTTCGAGACTTCGCAGCAGACGGTGTTCGACCTCGACATAAACCGCATCAAGAGCGTCACGATACTGAAGGACGGAGCAGCCAAGGCCATCTATGGCTCCAAGGCCAGCAATGGCGTGATAGTCATTGAGACCATAGCTCCCGAGGCAGGCCGTCTGCGCATCACCTATACCGGCGACCTGAGCATAGAGGCTCCCGACCTCACATCCTACAATCTCTGCGATGCCGCAGAGAAGCTCAGCGTGGAGACCAACGCAGGCCGCTACAGCTCCAACATCCCATACTATCAGGCCCTGCTTGCAGAGCAGCGCAATGCGATAGCGACCAGCATAGCACGCGGAGTGGACACCTACTGGCTGTCGCAGCCGCTGCGCACCAGCGTCGGGCAGAAGCACACAGCCTACGCTGAGGGAGGCACGCAGGAGCTGCGCTACTCGGCCACCCTGGCCTACAACCAGGTATCGGGCGTGATGAAGCAGTCGGGTCGCAACACCGTGTCGGGCAACATCAACCTGTCCTACCGCTACAAGCAATGGCTGCTGCGCAACTCGCTGTCGGTGGTGCAGAACCGTGCCGACGACAGCCCCTACGGCACCTTTGGCGACTATGTGTCCGTAAACCCCTACTTCTCGCCTACCGACGAGAACGGCAACATACGCAAGGTGCTGGGCACATACACCACGCCTGGCGCGAGCGGCAGCGTGCTCACATACTACAATCCGCTGTACAACGCATCCATAGGCACCAAGAACTTCTCCACATACACAGAAATCACAGAGAACTTCTACCTCGAATACCGCCCCATAGAGGACTTGCGCCTCACGGCACGCATAGGCTATACTCACCAGAACAACCGCCGCGAGGACTTTTATCCCGGCGACCATACACGCTTCACCGAGTGGACAGGTGAGAGGTACTTCCAGCGGGGCAGCTACTACATCAACAATGGAGAGCGCAACAGCATCACCGTCGACGCCACAGCCAACTACTCTCACCGCTGGGACAAGCATCTACTGCTGGCCAATGCTGCCTACTCCCTGCAGTCAAGCACCTCCGACGAGGCTGGCATGACGGCTTGGGGATTCCTGAACAACCACGTTGACCACATCACCTTCGCCCGGCAGTATGCCGAAGGCGGTACGCCCAGCGGTAACGAGAGCCGCACGCGGCAGCTGGGCTTCATCGGCGCAGCCAACTACTCCTACGACGAGCGCTATCTGCTGGACCTGAGCCTTCGTTTCAACGGTTCGTCGGTGTTCGGAGCCGACAACCGCTGGGGCACATTCTGGAGCACAGGTGCAGGCTGGAACGTACACCGCGAGAGCTTCATGCGCAATGCCGCTCCCTGGCTGAGCCTGCTGAAGCTCCGCGCCACATACGGTCTGACAGGTAATCAGAACTTCTCGCCCTATCAGGCCAAGGCGACCTACAAGTTCTACGACAGCATAGTGTACGACAACATCTCCGGCGCCTACCTCATGGGTATGCCCAACCCAGTACTGAAATGGCAGCAGACGGGCGATTTCACCGCAGGCCTCGACCTCAGCGTGCAGAACAAGCTCAACCTCCGCTTCGACTACTACGACAGCCGTACACACGATGCCCTCATCTCGATGTCCCTCCCGACATCCACGGGTTTCACCAGCTATATGGAGAACCTGGGCAATGTGCAGAACCGCGGTGTGGAGGCGACACTGAGCTGGCGTGTCTACCAGCGCGGGCAGTCATTCGTGAGTCTCACGGGCAGTGTGGCCCACAATGTGAACAAGGTGACCAAGATCAGCGACGCGCTGAGCTCATTCAACCGCGAGCAGGATGCCAACGCCACCACATCGCCCATCATACGCTATGCCGAAGGGCAATCCATGACGGCTATATGGGCAGTACGCTCACTGGGCATCGACCCTGCCACCGGGCGTGAGCTCTTCGAGAAGAAAGACGGCACAACGACCTTCAACTACACCACAGACGACTACATCATAGCCGGCGACTCCAACCCCAAGGTGCACGGCACATTCGGGCTCAACGGCGAGTACCAGGGAGTTGGGCTCAGCGCCCTATTCAGCTACCAGCTGGGCGGCGACCTCTACAACCAGACACTCGTAGACCGCGTGGAGAACGTCAACGTGGCCTACAACGTTGACCGCCGTGTGTTCTCCGATTCGTGGAACGCCATTGGCGACATAGCCCTCTACAAGCATATCTCTGCCAACCCCACCACGACCTATGCCTCCACACGCTTCATACAGCGCAACAACATGCTCGACTTCACAAGCCTGTCGCTATACTACGACTTCAAGCATACAGCATGGCTGCAGCGGTCGCAGCTGGAGCGGCTGCGTGTGACGGCCTACATGAACGATGTGTTCCACCTGAGCACCGTGCGTGCCGAGCGCGGCCTCAACTACCCCTATGCCCGCACATTCTCACTCTCGGTGACAGCAACGTTCTAAGCATCGCACATCTGTAACTTGTACCTGACGAATATGATATCATCCATTCGCATACATTATATAATTGCCCTCCTGCTATCGTTCTTGCTGACCAGCTGCAACTCATGGCTGGACGTGCAGCCGCGCTCGCAGGTGGAGGACACGGAGCTCTTCGAGAAGGAAAGCGGCTTCAAGGAGGCACTGGCGGGCGTCTACTCGTCTATGGTCAGCAGCAAGACCTACGCGAAGGAGCTCACCTTCGGTTTCATCGGAGTGCTGGGGCGCGAGTGGGACTACTACAGCGCTGCACAGTACGACAACGCCGCGACCTACGACTACGATGCCACCTACCCCACCATGTACATACGCAACATCTGGTCGAACAGCTATAGCGGCATAGCCAACACCAACAATCTGCTGGCACACATAGACGACAAGCCGTCCATATTCTCTACCGACAACTACAATGTCATCAAGGGTGAGGCGCTGGCTCTGAGGGCGTTCCTGCACTTTGACCTCCTGCGTCTGTTCGGTGTGAGCTATGCAGTCAACAAGGAGCAGCCGTCCATACCTTATAGCACGGCGCTGTCATACCGCGTATTCCCACAGCTCACGGTTGAGCAGGTAGCCAATGCCGTGCTCAGCGACCTGAATGCTGCCGAGGCTCTGTTACGGCTATCCGACCCGCTCGTCACGGGACGTGAGATTACGGAATCGGACGACAACGGCTATCTGCTCAACCGGCAGCTGCACCTAAACTACTACGCCGTCAAAGCCCTGCAAACCCGTGTGTACCTATGGATGGGCGATTATGAACGAGCACTCACGGCAGCCAACGAGGTGATACAGTCGCAGCTCTTCCCGTGGGCAACATCCACGAGCCTCCAGCTGGGCACAGATCTGTCCTTAGCCACAGAGCAACTGTTTGCACTCAACAACCTTACGCTCAAGGCCGACATTGCCGACAAATACTTCAGCGAAGGCAGTTCCAGCAGCTTTGCCGTGACACGCGACCGCCTGTTAGACTATTTCGACCGCGCCACACGCGACTATCGCTACACATTCCTCTTCCGGAGCGGCTCTGGCAGCACCGCCAACAACCGCTACCTGCGCAAGTACGACACGACCAGCGGCGGCACATACTACAACTACAAGATGCCGCTCATGCGAGTGTCGGAGATGTATCTCGTGCGAAGTGAGGTACTATGGCGCAACGGCGACGACAGTGGAGCGCTGGATGCTCTCAACGAGTTGCGTATCGCACGCAACCTAACACGACTTGCAACGATGCCGGCCGACTTCGAGAGTGCACTCATGGCAGAATACCGCCGCGAGTTCATAGGCGAAGGTCAGCTGTTCTTCCTCTACAAGCGCCTGAACAAGCGCACCATACCCGGCTACCCGGAAGTTGACGCCGTAGAGGAGAAGCTATACACATTCCCGCTGCCTATCACCGAGACAGAGGCCGCGCAGAGAAATGACAATAAATAATCACAATGAAACAAACAATATGCTATATAATCCTGCTCATGCTCGCCAGCTCAGCGTGCCAGCATCAGGAGGTGCCTACCTACCACACCGACCTCACCCAGCTGAACATCTGGGTAGGTACGGCATCCGGCATTGTATACGACCATGTGACATACAACTACTCCTATGCCTACGAGGAAGGTGCTGTCACCTTCTATGCAGAGATAACTGGTATGCCAGCCCACCACGACCGCACATTCCAGCTTGAGGTAACAGGGCCCGATGCCGAAACGGTAGCACCCACAGTACGCACAGAGGAGTACACGATACCGGCTGGCGCCATTGGCGGTACCTTCCAGGTACATTTCAACACACAGCGGCTACCCCATGCCGACCTGTTCACCACCAGCGATGGCGTTGTGCAGTTCCGCATGGTGCAGAACAGCGACTTTGACATCGGAACAGAGAACCATCAGGTGTTCACCGTGCAAGTAAAAAACTACCTGGCCAAGCCTGACAACTGGGATAGTGTGCCCGTGCGCAACGACATGCTGATATTCCTGCCGCTGTCACGCTACTTCGGTTCATACAGCCGCGTCAAATACCAGTTTATGATTGAGCACCTGGGACTTGTTGACTTCTATATACAGACGTCAATGGGTTCCCTACCCGCATACAACGAAGAGACAAATACCATATCTGCGGCCTACGCCGTACAGCTACAGCAGCAGATACAGCTGGACCTTGCCCAGTACAACGCCACCCACGACTCTCCGCTTACCGATGAGTTCGGCCAGTTGGTGACCTTTAGCTATTGACCGCTCGGCCCGAAGGGACACTTTACACTTCAAGAATGTATAATTCACATATCAGAATACTCACATCGTGCATCTTCGCACTGGCACTATCCTCATGCTATGAGGACCTGGGCAACTACGACTATCACGAAGTGGACGAAATCAGGATAGACACGGCCGGCACAGGCATACTGACCAACTATGCCATAACCCGTTTCGATTCACTGACGCTCAAGCCAAACGTGTACCTCAACGACCAGCTGGTGACAGACACCGACAGTGCTGCACTCTCCTACCAATGGACTATCTACAGCGCCGTGGCTGGGGCCGGCACAAGTCTTCAGACAGACACCATCGGGCATGAACGTCACCTGAAAGCACAGATAAACAGAACGGGTGGCAGCTACTACGTCCAGCTGACAGTGACAAACCGCGCCAACGGCCTGCAGCAGTACTTCCGCACAAACGTCACCGTGGGCGAGGCGCTGGATGGCGGCTGGATGGCTATCTACGAGCGGAACGATCGCCCCCACAGCTCCGACCTGGCACTTATCATCAATCCCTGGACAAAAAGCTATGCTACCAACAGCCGTGTCTACGTCAACCTCTACCAGCTGACCAATGGCAATTACTTGCCCGGCAACCCTATACGCTGCATGGACATAGCGGTCTCACTGGCAGGGCACAACATCGTGGGGCTCTGCACCGACAGCACTCTTGTCGGTGTGTCGGACTCTGGCATAGAGCAGGTGATGGGCTTCAGCAATTTCTTCAACACAGCGCCCGCGCAGCAGGCACCGCTATGGTACAGTCATCACGGCAACGGCGGCATTTCGGGACAGAACTCGGAAATACTGATCAACGACAACAGAGTATATACCAACACATACTTCATGAGCACCACAGGGGAGCGCGAGAGCCGCTTCGGCATTGCCAAGTACGGTGACAACATAGGGGAACTAGCCGCATGGAACGCAGAGCTCGCAGCACCGCTGAACTATGGTGTGGTGGTGTACGACCAGACCAACAAGCGGTTCCTATACTCGCCATTCGAATCTGCACAGCTGGAGCCCTTCGCCGCACAGGACACGGACATAGCGGCCTTCGATGTCAACAACACCGGGATGACGCTGCTCATGGGCGACTGGGGCACAGGCAGCGACCGACTGCTTCCCTACGACTATATGCTGATGACTGGCGGCCCGAAGCGATGGCTGGCTGTAGCTAACTTCTCATCGTCGGCACCCGACAACACTGCCATCGGCGTAGGACTGTACGACATGAGCCAGTTGTGCCCCGATGTGGCAGAAGCTACATCCATAGCTGCAAGCAATGTGGGCAGCTACATCTACTATGCTGCAGGCAGCACCCTCTACAACTTTGCCTACGACAGCGGCCTGCCTGCTGAAGTGGCGTGGCAGACAGGCAGCGAGGCAGAAGTAATCACCTGCATCCGGCTGACCAAGTATTACAACACATTCTACGCCACCAACATCATGCCATCGGCCGACAACGTCGTGCACATAGCCACTTGGAACGATGCAACTCGCGAAGGGCGTATCTATCAGTACCGCATCAATGCGGCCAGTGGCGAGCTGGACACCAGCACAAGCTACACATACTCTATTCCAGGGAAAGTCAAGGACATGGCTTGGAAGTACACAATGTCTAATTGATAATTCACAATTCATACTTCACAATTCACAATAACATGACACAGAGACTGAAAGCTATTCTGCTGGGCCTCATGGCTACGCTTACGGTCATGGGACAGGGGGTTGCCTTTGAGCCAGAAGGCACCACTCTCGAACAGGCTTCGGCCAAGGCAAAGGCTCAGCACAAGCTGATATTCCTGGACTGCTTCACGCAGTGGTGCGGTCCCTGCAAGAAAATGGGGCGCGAGGTGTTCCCACTGGATTCCGTGGGTGCATACATGAACCCTAAGTTCGTAAACCTGCAGATTGATATGGAGAGCGAGTACGGCACTCCATTGGCACGCCGCCTGCAGATCTCGGCCTACCCTACTTTCATCATCTTCAATGCCAACGCACAGGAGATTGGCCGTTTCCTCGGATACCACGAAGCCGGCGCATTCATTGCGGCACTGGAAGAGAAGAGCCGCGACCTGACAACGACCGAGCTGCAGTTGCGATGGGAGAACGGCGAGCGCGACCCTGAGTTCCTACGGGCTTACCTTGCCACGCTGACCGCCACCTACAAGGTAAACGAGGCCAACGACGTTGCCGAGGCAATACTGGACGGACAGGAAGAGACATTCGCTGCCGACAGCACCCTCCGTGCCATCTTCTTCCGCAACATCAACAACCCGTTTGCCAAGTCGTTCATCTACACCGTAAAGAACCCTACAGACCTGCAGACTGCCGCGGGCGAGAATGCTGTAGCCATGAAGATTGGCAGCGTGCTGGAGAGCTACCGCCGCCGGCTGGTCATTGAAGGAGAAAGCACAGCCACGCTCGACCAGCAGAACTTCGACCGTTTCGTGGCTCTGCTCAGCGAGCTGGGCATTGCCGATGCCGACCACTACCGTCTCTCTACGCTCATCACTCTGGCAGAGAAGCAGAAGGACTATGTGGCATACATAGGCTACATCAAGGAGTATCTGTCCAATCCGACTCTTGATGCAAGCGACATGCAGCTCGCCAACTGGGCTAAGCCCTTCGCCGCACCCGATGCCGACCAGCAGCAGAAAGAGGAGATGAAGGCGCTGCTGCGCCAGCGTGTAGAGGCCATTCATGCCGGCCAGCGTGAAGCTCAGACACAGATTGGCAACATGCACCTCTCACGCCCTACCGACGAACTGCTGGAGATGATTATCGATGCCTTCGATGGCAAAATGCCAGGAAGATAACAACACAATCACATACACAACATCAAAACACATTTACAACATGAAGAAGATTCTACTCACACTAACAGTTGCGCTGACTGCAGCCGTCACCACACTGGCTCAACAGCGCATAGTAACAGAGACAGAAGTTCAGCTGTCTGACCTGTCGAAGACCATCACTCACCACCTCTACGACGCCAACGGCAATCTGGTATACTCGCTCGTCGAAGAGACGTCGACCACCAGCTACACCTACAATGCGCTGAATCAAGTAGAACGCGAGGTGTATACCGACCTGGTCAACAGCAACAACTCCCGCAACTACGTATACACCTACAATGAGCAGGGGCAGGTAGCCAGCGTTGAGAAGCTGGCAGGCGAACGCTCGCTCAGCATCGAGAACTACACCTACGATGAGCACGGCAACATAGCCACTGTGACTTCCGCCGTTCTGCCTCTGCCTATCACCTACGTTAACACCTACGACGAGCAGGGCAACCTCACCAGCTACTCAATCACCTTCATGGGGCGTCCGATAGACGAAGTGAACTTCACCTACGACGACGGCTTGCTTATCAAGGAGGAGAGTGTATCTGCCGGCAAAGTGACAACATACAGCTACGACGAGAATGGCCAGCTAATCAGCGAGGAGGTGAGCATTGCAGACGTGTCCGTCTCTGCCACCACCTATGAGTATGCCGAAATTGACGCAGCACTGGTTCCCGTAGGACTCCAGGCTGAAGCCAATGCAGACAACACCGTGACCCTGACATGGGACGGCACAGCTACGGCTGTTCTGTTCGACGGACAGTGGATTGAGGTAGAAGGCACAAGCTACACCTCGCCAGTACTGACCGACGGCCTCTACAGCTTCTTCGTAGTCAATGCAGGCAATGCTGCCATCATAGAGAACATCGAGGTGACAGACAACACCAAGGTTGGCGTGAGCAATGTGGCCCTCAACGGCAACATCACCGTGTCGACACGCGAAAAGGAGAATGCCAGCGGCGAGCTGGTGCAGGTGGTCACCTACAACATACCCATCAGCTGGGAGCTGCCCGACGATGCCGAGCCAATAGGCTATCGCATCTACTACAACTCACAGTATTACGTTGACGTTGAGGACGGCTCGCTGCGCAGCTATGTCATCCCGGCAGAGAACATCACAATATGGTCAGGCGAAGTGGTGACACTGCCATTCGAGATACGCGTAATCGCCATCTACGAGACAGGTCAGGCAGAGCCCGACGCTGTGCTGCCACTCGACACCGAGTCCATCCTGGCTCTGGGCATCAGCAGCACAGCCCATGACAAGGCTGCTGAAACAGAGGTGTTCACCGTCGGTGGCGTTCGCCTCAGCAGCCAGAGCCTCAGCACCCTGCCCAGCGGGACCTATATCCTGCGCCAGGGCCGCACCGCAAGAAAAATTGTCGTAAGGGAGTAATAGCTAACTTACTCTTCTCCATCCCCCACCTTCACCTCTTCCCTCTCAGGAAGGGGCGGGGGTGGGGCTTTTACACTTATTGCCTTGCCTGTCTTGACAAAAATCATGCTGTTTTGGTAAGAAAAACAGAGAAAACCTTTGCACGTATCAGAATAAGCCCTACATTTGTCGGTGCAAAGCCGAAACTAACTCTAATAATACTCCATGAAAGAAACTATCCTTGTGACTGGTGGGACGGGCTTCATTGGCTCCCACACAACAGTTGAGTTGCAGAACGCTGGCTACGAAGTAGTCATTGTTGATAACCTTTCCAACTCTCGCGAAGACGTTCTCGACGGCATCGAGAAGATTACTGGTATACGTCCGGCATTCGAGAAGGTTGACCTGCGCGACTTCGATGCTACAGAGGTCGTATTCCAGAAGTACCCAAAGATCAAGGGTATCATCCACTTCGCTGCCAGCAAGGCTGTTGGTGAGAGCGTTGAGAAGCCACTGCTCTACTATCGCAACAACATCGTGTCGCTCATCAACCTGCTCGAACTCATGCCCAAGTACGATGTGAAGGGCATCATCTTCAGCTCAAGCTGCACAGTATACGGCCAGCCCACCAAGGAGAATCTGCCCGTCACCGAGCAGGCCCCCATCCAAAAGGCACTCTCACCTTACGGCAACACCAAGCAGATTAACGAGGAGATTATTCAGGACTATATCCACTCCGGTGCTGCCATCAAGAGCATCATCCTGCGTTACTTCAACCCCATCGGTGCCCACCCGTCAGCAGAGATTGGCGAGCTGCCCATCGGTGTACCCATGAACCTCATCCCATTCGTCACTCAGACAGCCATCGGCGTGCGCAAGCAACTGAAGATATTCGGCAACGACTACAATACTCCAGACGGCACATGCATACGCGACTACATCTATGTTGTTGACCTCGCCAAGGCTCACGTTAAGGCAATGACCCGTGTGCTCGAAGGCGATGGCGAGGACGTAGAGGTGTTCAATATCGGCACAGGCCGCGGTCTCTCTACCCTCGAGGTAGTCGAGGGCTTCGAGAAGGCTACCGGCGTGAAGCTGCCTTGGGAGTATGCACCACGTCGTGAGGGTGACATCGAGAAGGTATGGGGCAATGTAGACAAGGCCAACAAGGTACTTGGCTGGAAGGCCGACACACCGACCGAGCAGGTACTCGCATCCGCATGGAAGTGGCAGCAGAAGCTCCGCGAGCGTGGCATAATGTAATAGACATAAGCCTTATATAACTAACTAATTCTATCTCTGATTAATGTGGTTCTTCCCACTATGCCCCAGAGATGCTTGATGCAGGCCAACAGTGACGGCAGCTCGTGAGAGTATGACAGCACCGAGCCTCATCGGCTATAGAGCAGTACGTCTGGGTAGCATATTGTCGTGTTTTATTTTGTGTTTGTGTTGTGACTGTCCTTCGGCGCGAGCCGAGGGACAGCCTTATTATATCCCCCTATGGGGAGCCGGAGATGGACTCCTCACTCCTACGCCCACACTATCAACCTCCGTGTGTGGAGCGTAATCCCTGCACCACCGCCACGCCTGTGGTTTGACTGATAGCACATATCGTTTCAGCCAACCTGTTCAAGTAATGGAATCGCTCGTATGCACTTGTGAAGGAAGGCATATCCTCAGGCCAAGGAGCGAGCACAAGAAGCGTGCCATAAGCACAGGCCTCGAAACGGCTTCGTTCAGGCTTCCAATACCGCCCGATGGAATCGCCCTGCACATGAATCAATCGCAGCTTCTGTGCCAATGCCATGTTCTTTATTCGCTTCTCACATTCAGATACACCTGGAGTGACCAGCACGTCCCCGCTCTGTGCTGCAGAAATCAAGCGTTGGCTCTCCGTCTTCCAGAAATCAGTATCTTCCGTGGGGATACCATTTGTGCGGCGGTGGAACATCACTTGATGTTTCTCTGGCTGACGGAGTAGAAGTATGTTGCCGAAAGCGCTATAACGCGTGCCGCCAATAGTGATGCACAATGCACGCTGAAACAAATCAGGATATTCGCGCCGCATCATATAGCGGAGCGGGTTGTCACGGAGGTAACGTTTCCAGTTCTCCAGCTGTCCGTCACGCATGAGAATATGGTCATTGTAATTGGGCTCAAAGAGCGGAGGACGAGACTCTGAGGCTGATGCCTCTGACACCGTGGCACCCAGGTTCCACCAGGCGCGACTGACACCGCCTTTGAAAGCACCAATGATAATGCCCAAGTGCTTACCCTTTGGTAAGGGCTGATTGATGCGGACAATCATGTGCAAATGGTCTGGCATGAGACATACCTGCCAAACATCGACCATAGGATAATAATGATGTATCTTCGGAATCTCGATGTCAAGAACAGCCTGCCCAAGCACTGATGGCTTCAGCCGGGGCTTTTCTCCACCAGCCTTGGTTGTACCAACAATCTCGCCAAAGACACGATGCCTGTCAGCTACCACCATAGTCACCTCATATGTTCCTGGCACGGCATAATTGTGCCCATACATGCGGCGTATCTGACAACCCTCATTCATGCTTCTATACTTTAACATCACAAAGGTACACCATTCATTTCATACCGTCCTCATCCCTGCGCATTTTAATTTCATCCACAGAAGTGTCCTCCGCCAACCCACTATAGCATCCCAAACTCCACCCACCTTGCACAAAGCGCCACCTTGCACAAAGCGCCACCGTACGCAGGGCTTCAGCCTTGCACAAAGCATCACCGTGCACAAGGCGCCAGCCTTGCACCACCACGCCTGTAGTATGACGCACAACCACTACCACGCCCACACATTATATATCACATGCTACAGTAAAAACGAGCAGATACTTGGCAGAAAAGTCAATTAGCTTGTCCCCGTATTAACGGGATGTACCCGCCGTCGCCCTGTCGGTCGGCGAGGCTCTCGAACCGTAAGGGCGGCATAAAAAACTTTTTCGCCCTTACGGTTCGAGAGCGGTTCGAGAGACTCGCCGACCGATTCATTACTTGCGAAAGATTAACGTACAATGAATTCTCAGAATATAATATCACTAATATCACTAACCGGTGTATTAAACTGATTATCAGCTATATCATTTAGTGCAAATGTGCGTGCAAATGAGTGTAAAAGTGATATTATTTAGCCAAAAACGGCAAAAGTTCAATCCAAAAGTATGCTCATCATCGCGTCGATGGGTGCTCTGCACCGCGGTGTCAAGGTCGTTGCACCGCGATGTCGAGGTCGTTACACCGCGGTGTAGAGGTAGTTGCACCGCGGTGTAGAGGGTGTTGCACCGCGGTGTAGAGGGTGTTGCACCGCGGTGTGCGATGCTCAACAGCACGCTGTTCTGCGTTCAACAGCGTGCTGTTGAAGAATTGATAGCATTGTTTTTGCAGGCGAGCCGCCTGCGCTCCCAGAGCGACGGCGGGTACATCCCGTTAATACAGGGACAAGTCCCTGTGCTGGGTTCTTTAGCCCCTATGGGGCTTGTTTTCAGCATATTCATTACTTGCGAAACTTGAATAACCACATTTTTATCGCTTTGCGTTCATAATGCCATCGAAACTTGCTATCTTTGCAGATTGAAACAGGCAATTATCAGAAAGGCATGGTATCAATAGAGAACCTATCGGTGGAGTTCGCAGCAAAACCTCTGTTTGCTGACGTAAGCTTCATCATTGGCGACCGCGACCGCATAGCCCTCACGGGCAAGAACGGCGCGGGCAAGAGTACTATGCTCAAAATCATCGCTGGCAAGCAGCAGCCCACAGGCGGATGTGTGTCTGCCGCACGCGGCACGACCATAGCCTACCTGCCGCAGGTGATGGAGCTGCAGGGTGGACGCACGGTAATGGAGGAGACGCTGTTGGCCTTCGACCACATACGCCTGCAGCAGGCCGAGATAGAGCGCATGAGTGCAGAGATGGCCGAGCGTACCGACTACGAGAGCGACGACTACATGGCGCTGGTGGAGCGCTACACCCGTGCCGAGGAGCACTTCCAGATGATGGGAGGGCTGAACTTCCACGCTGAGGTGGAGCGCACGCTGACAGGTCTGGGCTTCGACCGCTCGGAGCTCAACCGCCCCACCAGCGAGCTGTCCGGCGGATGGCGGATGCGCATAGAGCTGGCCAAGCTGCTGCTACAGAAGCCCGACGTGCTACTGCTCGACGAGCCCACCAACCATCTGGACATTGAGAGCATACAGTGGCTGGAGCAGTACCTGCAGCAGCGTGCAGCTGCCGTAGTGCTGGTAAGCCACGACCGTGCGTTCATCAACAACGTCACCAACCGCACGCTAGAGATATCGTGCGGACGTGTGTGGGACTATAAGGTAGGTTACGACGAGTACGTGCGCCTGCGTGCCGAGCGCCGCGAGCAGCAGCTGCGTGCCTACGAGAATCAGCAGCGGGAGATAGCCGACCTAAAGGACTTCATCGAGAAGTTCCGCTATAAGCCAACCAAAGCCGTGCAGGTGCAGGAACGCATCAAGCAGCTGAATCGCATAGTGCCCATCGAGGTGGACGAGATTGACAACTCTGCCCTGCACCTGAAGTTCCCGCCCTGCCAGCGCAGCGGCGACTTCCCGCTGATAGTGGAGGAGCTGAGTAAGAGCTATCAACAGGAGGCTTACGTTATATCCAATGTCAACCTCACCATCCGCCGCGGTGAGAAGGTGGCCTTCGTGGGCAGAAACGGCGAAGGAAAGTCCACACTCGTGAAGTGCATACTGGGTGAGATACCATTCGAGGGCAGCCTGAAGGTGGGCCACAACGTACAGATAGGCTACTTCGCACAGAACCAGGCACAGCTGCTCGACCCGGAGCTGACCGTATTCGACACCATCGACCGCGAGGCCCGAGGCGATGTGCGTATGCGCATCCGCGACATCCTGGGTGCATTCATGTTCGGCGGAGAGGCATCGGACAAGAAGGTGAAGGTGCTGTCTGGCGGAGAGCGCACACGCCTGGCCATGATCAAGCTGCTGCTCCAACCCGTGAACTTCCTTATACTCGACGAGCCCACCAACCATCTGGACATGCGCTCGAAGGATGTGCTGAAGGAAGCCATCGCCGCCTTCGACGGCACAGTGATAGTAGTAAGCCACGACCGCCAGTTCCTCGACGGCCTGGTGCAGAAGGTCTATGCCTTCGGCGGCGGCAAGGTCAGGGAACACATCGGAGGAATATATGACTGGATAAACAGCAGACCCACCCCCCACCCACCCTTTGAGGGAGGGAGCGGTCACCATTCAAGGCCAGACAAGACTGCATACTCCTCAACAAATAGTCAGACAGAATCTACCCCATCCCTCACAAGGAAGGCAGGGGGAGGGTCTTCACTTTCCTGGGCCGAACAGAAAGCTGCAGCCCGCAAGCGCCGCCAGCTGGAGAAGGCTGTAAACGAGGCAGAGGCAGAAGTCACTCAGCTGGAAGCCGCAAAGAAGATACTCGAGGAGCAGATGGCTACACCCGAAGGTGCAGCCAACACATCGCTCTACGAACGCCACGCCCGCATCTCAGAGCAGCTGGCACATGCCGAAGAGGAATGGCTTGCAGCACAGGAGGCGCTGGAGGAGAGCGAGAGAGCGAAATAATGCAATAATGCAACAACGGCAAGAAAAAACAATCACCATACAATGAAAAGCAAACACTACATTATGCTCATGGCTATGCCATTGATGACAGTTGCCTGCCAAAAGCAGCAACAAAGCACCGGCCTCAACGCCGCCGACATGGATACCACGGTGGCAGCCGGAACAGACTTCTACCAGTATGCCTGCGGCGGCTGGATGGCTGCCAACCCGCTGAAGGCTGAATACAGCCGCTATGGTTCATTCGACCGTCTGACCGAGAACACCACCGAACAGCTGCAAGGTCTGATACTGGACATCGCATCGCGCCAGAATCCCGAAGGCAGCGATGCAGAGAAGATAGCAGCTATGTACAACAGCGCGATGGACAGCGTTAGCCTCAACAAACAGGGCATCTATCCTATAGAAGAGGAGCTGCGCCGCATCAAGGCCTGCACGGAGCGCGACCAGCTGTTCCGCTTGTATGCCAACATGCAAGTAGACGGCGTGGGCGGTTTGTTCGGTCTCTACATCGATGCCGACATCAAGGACAGCAAGAACAATCTGGTGCACATCTACAGCAGCGGCCTGCTGATGGGCGAGAAGGAGTACTACATAGACACCGACTCTGCCACCACAGCAATACGTGACGCATACAAGGCATACATGACCGACCGTTTCCTGCGCTGCGCCGTAGCAGCCGACTCCACAGCAGCCGAGGCACAGGCCAACGCTGTGTTCGAGCTGGAGCACCGTCTGGCACAGGCCACCCGTAGCGCTGCCGAGATGCGCGACCCGGAGCGGAACTACAACCGCATGTCGCTCGACAGCCTGTGCAATGCCTTCAGCGGCATCGATTGGAAGGTATATTTCGCACAGCAGGGTATGCGTGAGATTAAGGCAGTGAGCGTAGGTCAGCCAGAGACACTACACGAGGTAGAAGCAATCTGGAACGAGACACCTGTCGGGGTGCTGCAGGACTACATCAGCTGGCAGCTCATCAATGCAGCGTCGAGCTACCTGAACGATGAGATGCGTGCTGCCGACTTTGCCTTCTACGGCAAGGTGATGAGCGGCAAGGAGGAAGACCGTCCGCGCTGGAAGCGTGCCGTAGCATCGGTTGAGAGCGCTCTGGGCGAGGCTGTGGGCAAGCTCTATGCAGAGAAGTACTTCCCCGCAGAGGCCAAAGAGCGCATGGTACAACTGGTACGCAACCTGCAGATAGCACTTGGCGAGCGCATCGACGCTCAGGAGTGGATGAGCGACAGCACTAAGGCTGTGGCCCACGACAAGCTGAATGCATTTATCGTGAAGGTGGGCTATCCCGACAAGTGGAAGGACTACTCGGCTATGGAGCTGGGACGCAACTACTGGGAGAACATCAAGGCTGCCAGACGCTGGGCTCACTACGACATGATAAACCGCAAGCTGAACAAGCCTGTGGACAACACAGAATGGTACATGTACCCACAGACCGTCAACGCCTACTACAACCCAACGACCAACGAGATATGCTTCCCCGCAGGCATACTGCAGCCACCATTCTTCGACATGCAGGCCGACGATGCATTCAACTACGGTGCCATCGGTGTGGTGATAGGCCACGAGATGACCCACGGCTTCGACGATCAAGGTGCCAAGTACGACAAAGACGGCAATCTGCGTCAGTGGTGGACAGCTGAGGATACACAGCGCTTTGAGGAGCGCACACACGTGATGCGCGACTTCTTCAACAGCATAGTTGTGCTGCCAGCCAGCGGTGCCGACCCAGAGCTGCACGGCAACGGCCAGCTGACACTGGGCGAGAACATGGCCGACCACGGCGGACTGATGGTAGCCTTCCAAGCATTCAAGAACGCAACCAAGGACCACCCGCTGGAGACACGCGACGGCTTCACGCCTGAACAGCGCTTCTTCCTGGCCTACGCCGGCGTGTGGGCTGGCAACATACGCGACGAGGAGATACGTCGCCGCACCAAGAGCGACCCTCACGCACTGGGCCGCTGGCGCGTGAATGGCGCACTGCCGCATATCGATGCCTGGTATGAGGCATTCGGCATCACCGAGCAAGACCCGATGTTCGTGCCAAAGGAACAGAGGGTGAGCATTTGGTAGAAATGTAACAATGCAAAATAGCGTAAGTATTATGGCATTCCCCGATGAGCAACAGACCATGAAAGGTCAACAGTCTTTTGCTGCCAACAGCCGCCAGATGATGCAGCCCGCCGCACAACCGGCACAGGCTGCAACGCCACAACAGTCTGCAAGCAGGCCAGGCGCTATGGTCAACATGGGTGCATCTGCCGCACTGATGGACTTCCTGGGTTCGCAGCGATGCCCGAAGTGCGGAACCAACAACGACCCGCAGGCCATGTTCTGCGAGCAGTGCGGCCAGCCACTCAAGGACATCGTGTGTCCTCATTGCGGCTCGCACGTGCCAGCAGGCATAGACTATTGCGAAGTGTGCCACAACTACATCGGCACAGACCGTTGCTCGTTCTGCTACGCTCCGATGTCCGCTACCGACGAGTACTGCCAGGAATGCGGTTCGCCGCGCAAGGGCATCACCTGCCCAACTTGTCACACCATAGGACACTTCGGTTTCTGCGAGCACTGCGGCACACCGCTCACCGACCGCGCACGCATGGCTCAGGAACACGCATGGGATGTACCCTTCGCACAAAAAGTGCGGCAACTGGAGGAAGAGCTGGAGCAGCTGTGGCGCACAAAGCCCATTGAGAGCAAGCAAGACAGGACCAACCGCGAACGCATCCGTGAGCTGCGCGACAGGGTAATGACACTACTGCACGAGATGGGCGACGAAGCCTACCCCGAAGCCACACTCAGCAGCGAGACACAGACCAATTTCACCACCGATGTGCTGAAGCAGCGCATTGAGGAGACACGCAAGCAGCTGCAAGGCCTGCTAGACCAAATGGAGCTGCCGGCCATGCCCAATCCTGCCAAGGCACGCAACACCGCAATGGCTGCCAAGCCGCACATCAGCAGGCTCGCCTGGCGATGCCACTACAAGAACGCCCTGCACCCGTCGCCCCTGGCCTGTGCCTGTCCACAGCAGGGTGGCAAATGGGTGATACTGAGCGGGAACGAAGAGAACAACCTCGTAAGCGATAAATAACACCATAGCACAACCCTCAACTATGGAAGACAACGAGAAGACATCACGTATTGACGAGAACACACAAGGTGTTCCTGCCACAACGACACAACCCACCACACAGCCTACGCAGCAGTCATCGGATGCTACGAGCCGGGCCGATGGCAAGCAAGGTATGCGCATCATCAAAGCCAACAACGGGCTGGACGGCAACACGAGTTTTACCGTGCAGCCCGACAAACCACGCATGGACAAGGTGGCAGCAGACAGCAGCTGGTTTATGCTCAACGGCTACGCCTACCAGTGCATATCGCGTTTTGCCATGGAGAGCGGCGAGGCACAGGTGTACTTGGTAGAACGAGACGGGCAAAAGTATGTGCTGAAGATTTATTATCCGAACTACCACTTCCAGGAGCGCATACTGCAATCCGTATGCTCCATAGACGTGGAGATGGTGATGCGTGTATATGAGTACGGTCACACCTTTGTAGGAGGACAGGAGCGCGACTACGAACTCATGGAGTATCTGCGCGGAGGCACGCTGAAGGAGTATCAGCTGGAAGGCAACTTCAACCAGTTCCGTGCAATAGCCCTGCAGGCGGGTGCTGCACTGGCTTGCTGCCACAACGCAGGCATCATACACAAGGACATCAAGCCAGCCAACTTCTTCTTCCGCGACGAGAAACACCGCCAGGTGGTGCTTGGCGACTTCGGCATCAGCACCCCGTTTGACGACCGCGACGAGCTGATTCGCACCACACAGGCACGCACTCCAGCCTTCGCTGCGCCAGAGATGTACGACGATGTGATCGATGGCGAGGTGGAAATCAACTACAAGAGCGACTACTACTCGCTAGGCATCACCCTGCTGTATCTATGGCTCGGACGAATGCCATTCGGCCGCAACGAGCGCGACATGATACGCATGAAGCAGGAGGGCCGCATACCGCAGCTGTCGGAGGTGCCGCCACGCGTAGGTATGCTCATACGCGGTCTCACCAGCATCAACCCTAAGCGACGCTGGGGATACAACGAGATAGAGCGCTGGTTCAAGGGCGAAGAGGTGGCCGTGGACCAGAGCAGCGCCTACCTGCGCTACAAGACATTCATCCTCGATGCCGAGCGCAACCTCATAGCACACGATGTCAAGGAGCTTGTACCTCTGCTCTACGACAACCGCGAAATCGGAATCAGTTTCCTATACAACAAACGCATCAGCACATGGCTCGACGAGTGCGGCAACGCAAAGATGGCAGTGATGCTCACCGACATCGTGGAGCACCGCTACCCCAAACAGCCCCAGGCTGGTCTGCTCAGTGCCATCTACACTCTCGACCCCAAATTCCCGTTCTACGACGTGAAGGGCACGCCGTGCACCAGCCTGCACAGCATCAGCCTCAGCCTGATGCAGCACAGTGCCGACTATCTGGTGCTGCTCAAGGACAGGTTCCATCCATACTTCCTATACTTGGAGACGCACAGCGATGCCGACATCAACCGCATACGCGACTACTTCAGCTCCGACCATGCCGACATCACGGCTCTGCTGAAATCCATCTACGAGACCGACAGCGAGATGCCATTCCTGCCATCGGCACCATCTAGCACCATACCTGAGATAGTTGCGGCCTACGGCAGTAGCGAGCGCACTGAAGCCGAATGGCAGGCTATCACAGACGGGCGGCTGCTGGCATGGATGTACCGCCACTGCGAGGTGGCTCTGTGCGAGAGCACACGCGTGCTGTGCGAGCAGCAGCGTATGCCTACACGCACGCGCGCATATACCATATTATATAATATAGACCGTACAGCCGCCTTTGACCTGCGCGAGGCCAACAGCGAGATGCAGGTGGCTGGGCTGCTGGCCAAGCAGCTGCAGCAATGCCAGCACCTTGGCAATGAGAGCTTCACTGAAGCGCTGGAGGACTATCTTCAGCCGCGCGGCAGGCTCTACCAGTATGCCGCCATGCACCAATGGACCCACACGCTGCAGCTGCTAGACCAATGTCTGCCTGTGGACAGCAAGGAGAACCGCGACCGCATGGGATTCTATGATGCCAAGACCGCAGCTTATAAGCTATGCGTAGGAATGGGCGGTCATCCGCTATACCACTTCAACGAGGATGGCAATGATGTGGAAATACGCTACCCTGAGGAAGTGACAGACATAGACCGCCGCGTACTGCGCGAGGAGGTTCGCGTAGGCTCTCTGCGCCAGTGGATGTCTGTATTCTACCACGAAGACCCCAACGGCCGCTGGGACGAGCCGATGAGCCGCGAGCACCGACTGGAGGACTACCTGATGCTCATAGGACAGTGCGACCCTGCCGACATACACTACAAGCGCTTCACCAAGGCGCAGGACGAAATGAACGAGAAGGTGGCACAGAGCCGTGCCGACTGGAATCACAGCCAGCGCCGCAAACGCTCGTGGATGATAGGCTTCTTCGGCCTGGCCACACTGTGGATAGTGCTGCTCGCGACCTTTGGCATACACTTCCAGGAGAACTTCAGCTTGTTCCACAGCTATATATACTACTACGTGTGCATACCTGTAGGCCTGGCTATGGGAGCGATGGGTGCATTCTACAGCTACTTCCGGGGTCACGGAGTGCTGATGGGCGTGCTGTGGGCAGCCATAGGTGCTGCCTCATCATGGATACCGGCCAGCATTCTTGACTTCTGCTGCTTCCACTTCCCGAACTGGCTGACGACAGTTGGTGTGCTGATGAGCCTGGTGTACGTAGCCGTAGCATGGTTCACAGCTTTCAACACCACAGACGAGCAACTGCAACAGCTCAAGGCGGTGTTTGAGATAGACCACGACAAAGCACTGCAAGAGCAGCTTTACCATACGTTCAAGACGCACTCATTCAAGTTCAAGGGCTCCAACTTCGCGCTGCTTAACGATGCCGTGAAGGAAGCCAAGGCGACCAGCGATGAGCGTGTGCTCAACTGCATAGCATGGTCCATACTGTTCTTCGTACTGATAATGCTCTTCGTATGGTATCATCCCAGCCTGCTTGGTCATACGCCACCAGATGTATGGACATGGAAGCTGCGCATCTGGGACTTCGAACATCAAATCAAAAACACGCTATAATACCCAGCCATGATTTGCAAACACTGCAACAAGGAGAACCGTTCCAGCGCAAAGTTCTGCAAATGGTGCGGTCACGAGATAGAGGTCGACTCCAATGCCCTCGACCAAATCATAGGACGCGATGATGTGAAGGCACAGCTCAAGTCTGTGGTAGATACCTACAGCTTCATACGCTCACGCCGCGAGACGCGCGACATACGTCTCAGTGCAGACACCATCATCATCGGTGAGAGTGGTACAGGCAAGACCACTCTGGCACAGGCTATGGCCGAGTACTTCCACCAGAACAAGCTCACCGACAACGACAATGTGACCGTGGTTGATGCCGTGGACTACAACCGCTTTGTGGAGCACTGGGATGAGAACATCAAGAAGGCGAAGGGCGGTATGCTGGTGTTCGACAACGTGCAGAAGCTGCTACCGGACAGTTACTCCAATCAAGTCAATCCGCTGGACAAGCTCTTCGTGAGTATGGACAGCTGGCACGGCAGTCCCATCGTGGTGCTGGCCGGACTGCCTGGCGGACTGGAGGAGTTCTTCGAGAAGAACCCGTCTGCGCGCAACCGCTTCAAGTACCTACTGCGCCTCAAGCCATACGGTTTCGAGGAGATGACGGCGCTGTGCAAGTATTTCCTCAAGCAGCAGTTCGGACTTGAAGAGTACACCCCCGAGGCTGCCAAGAAGATGCTACGCTTCTTCAAGTACAAGTGCAAGACACGCGATGCCAGCTTCGGCAACGGCCATCTGGCCATGCAGGAAGCTGAAGACATCTTCTCATCGTTCATATCGCGAGGCATCAGTAACGACAACCTGGAAGTGCTGGAAGAGGATATCCGCGGCGACGTACCGAAGGAACAGACGCTCGAAGAGATTCTGGCCGACATGGACGACTTCGTGGGTATGACCGAGGTGAAGCAGGCAATCAAGGAGATTGCATGGGAGGTGCAGGCCGAGATGCAGCGCCAGCAGCGCGGCATAGGCGGCAACAAGCAGCTCAGTATACACCTCATACTCACTGGCAATCCCGGTACTGGCAAGACGAGCATAGCCCGCAAGCTGGGCGAGATATTCGAGGCCATAGGCTATCTGGACAGCGGCCACGTCGTGGAAGTGGACCGCTCGCAGATGGTCAGTTCCTACATGGGCGAAACACCGAAGGTGGTGGACCGCCTGTGCGACAAGGCAATGGGTGGCATTCTGTTCATCGACGAGGCCTACACACTGGCTCCTGCCAAGGAGGACGGTTCGAAGGACGAGCTTGGCACACAAGCTCTGGAGCGCCTGATGAAACGCATGGAGGACGACCGGGGCAAGTTCGTGGTGATTGCCGCAGGCTACCGCTCGGAGATGGAGAACCTGTTCCGCGCCAACCCAGGCATACGCAGCCGCTTCAACCGGTTCATCAATATAGAGGACTACAATGCCGATGAGCTGTATCAGATACTGGAAGTCTTCGTACGCCACACCGACTACCGCATGGACGATAGCGCGAAGGAACGTGTCCGCATGGCCATCAATGCCATGTACGAGACACGCGACAAGACCTTTGCAAACGGCCGTGCCGTGCGCCAGCTGTTTGAGCAGATGTGCAGCCGTCAGGCAGAGCGCGTGCATAAGCTCACGCCAGCCGAGATGACCGACGAGGCCCTGCTCACCTTCACGGCTTCCGATGTACCATACGATGCACCTGTGGAGCTCGACTTCCATGAGATACTGAAACGTTTCGACAAGCTGGTCGGTATGCGCAGCGTCAAGGAGGAAGTGGAGAGCCTGTGCTCCTACATACAGATGCAGGTGAAGCGCGGCAACACCAACGACATCGGTGGCCGCCACTACGTGTTCACCGGCAATCCCGGCACAGGTAAAACCACAGTGGCCCGCATCATGGCCGACGTGTTCCATGCATTGGGACTGGTCAAGACAGGCCAGCTGGTGGAAGCCGACCGCAGCTCGCTCGTAGCAGGCTTCGTGGGCCAGACAGCCATCAAGACCAACCAGCTGGTGGACAAGGCGCTGGGCGGCGTGCTGTTCATCGATGAGGCCTACACCCTGATGTCGTCCGACCTCGACACCTTCGGGCGCGAAGCTGTGGACACCCTGCTGAAGCGACTAGAGGATGACCGTGGCAAGTTCATCTGCATACTGGCCGGCTATCCTGCCGAGATGGAGAAGTTCATGGACACCAACCCGGGCCTGCGCAGCCGCTTCACCGACACCATACACTTCGACGACTACAGTGCCGCAGAGCTCTATGAGATATTTGAGCGCATGTGTGCCGAGAAGAAGTTCACCATGAGCGAACAGACGAAGGAGGGCGCACGCACTTTCTTCGAGCGCATGTACGCACAGCGCACCAAGGACTTCGGCAATGCCCGCGAGGTGCGTCGTGCATTCGACAACGCCGTGGCCGCACAGAGCAAGCGCCTGATGCAGGAGATAGCCGACAACGCTATGTTCAACTCTGAGCTGATGTACGAGCTGACGCTGCGCGACATCGAAGGCGAGCAGACAGACAAGGCCAAGCCTATCGACGAAGTGACACGCGCTATGGACCGCGACTTCATCGGCATGACTGAGGTCAAGGAGACTATACGCCGCCTGGCAGCCCAGACCATGTTCCTGCAGGATCGTGCCCGCATGGGGCTTGGCGATGTAGAGCTGCCTGTGGTGAACATCATCCTGACAGGTAACCCTGGTACCGGCAAAACCACCATCACGCGCACACTGGGTCAGGTGCTGCAGAGTGTAGGTCTGCTGCCATCCAGCAAGGTCATCGAGACCGACCGCTCACAGCTCGTAGGCAAGTACATGGGCGAGACGCCCAAGCTGGTCAACAGCTACATTGAACGTGCCATGGGTGGCATACTGTTCATTGACGAGGCCTATACGCTGTCGCAGAACAACGACCAGTACGGTAAGGAAGCCATCGAGACGCTGATGAAGCGCATGGAGGACGACGCAGGCAAGTTCGTCGTAGTAGCTGCGGGCTATCAGCGTGAGATGGAGCAGTTCCTCCAGACGAACCCTGGCTTGGCCAGCCGCTTCAACTATCGGCTGCACATCAAGGACTACACCGTAAGCGAGCTGGTAGAGATATTCATGCTGATGGTCAAGAAGAAGAACTACACCCTTGCGCCCGACGCTGAAGGTCTGGCCTACCAGCGCATCGCCGAAATGCACGCCAACAAGGATGCCAACTTCGGCAACGCACGTGCCATACGCAACTTCTTCTCGCAGACCATACAGAACCTCAGTATGCGCGTCAGCGAACTGCCGGACGACAAGCGTACGCCCGAGACATTCCGCATGATAGAGGCTGAAGACATCGCAGCCATCTGACGACACCACGGATTCCAATTACTCTTTGCATCAACAATAAAACGAAGCAACAGCTATGATAAACTGTCCTAAATGCAAGGCTGAAATAGACCCTGACTCCAGGTTTTGCGACCAGTGCGGGCAAGAGATATTCTACTGTACGCAATGCGGACGGCCAGGCAAAGGGCAACGTTGCACTACCTGCGGAGGTGAGATGCGACGCTACAACCAACTGTCATCTGCCACAGGACAAGCCGCCAGCAACTCTGCAGCTGAGATATCGCAGCGCGAAAGCATGATGGCAGCAGCCATCGGTGCGACCTATCGCGCCGGCATTCCACAACTGTTCCTGGTCAACGACAGCCTACACCTGCGGCTGGCCGGTACCAACGGAGCAATCATCGGACGCAGGATGGGCATCTATAGCCAGTTCCTGGCACAGTTCAGCTACATCAGCGGCACCCACGCCCAACTGCACTACAACCAGAACCAATGGCTCATCGAGGACAAGAATTCGAGCAACGGAACGTATGTCAACGGCAGCCAAGTGGCATCAGGACAAGTAGTACCGCTGCATCACGGCGACCTGGTGCAGCTGGCCAACATTGAGTTTAGAGTGGAGGTATCACAACGATGAAGCATCTATCCATCAGTCTTAGTTCGCAGAAAGGATTGGTACGTCCCCACAACGAGGACATGCTGCTGGTGTGCACCGAGACCTACCGCGATGCGGAGGCACAGCGTGAGGTGGACATCACCGAGACTTCCTCAGTCATCATGGCTGTGGCCGACGGTATGGGTGGCCACAACGCCGGCGAGGTGGCCAGCGAGGATGCTGCACGCGAGCTGGGCAACCACATATCAGTCATGTCGCGAGTGCTCTCACAGCGCGAGCTACGCGAGGAACTGGAGCAGTGGATTCAAGACGAGCACACATACCTGACCGAGCAAGGCGAAGAGAACCCTGCGCAGCAAGGCATGGGCACAACGCTGGTGGCTGTACTCTGCTACCGCGAGCGATTCTATGCCATCAACTGCGGCGACAGCCGTCTCTACCTGATGCACGACGGAAGCCTGCGGCAGCTGTCGCGCGACCACTCGCTCTACGCCGTGACTCACCGCGAGTCCGACCGCCACATCATCACCAACTGTCTGGGCGGAGGTGGCGACGAGTCGTTCATCGACTACGACGACATCACCGACGAGCTGCAACCGGGGGACCGCCTGCTGCTGTGCTCCGACGGCCTGACCGACATGGTGAGCGACGAAGATCTGGAACAGCTGTTGGCCGACCCGCAAACGATGGCTGCCGACTTCATCAACGCTGCATATCAGGCCGGCGGAGAGGACAACGTATCAGTCATCGTGATTACTGCCACCTAAAGCAGTCAACCACAGCAAACACGCACAACATCACAAACATAGACACAAATGCCATTAAAGCTACCCGACAGACTGCCTGCCATTGACCTGCTGAAGGACGAGAACATATTTGTCATCGACAACTCGCGGGCCACACAGCAGGACATACGACCGCTAAGGCTGGTGGTGCTGAACCTCATGCCTATCAAGATAACGACAGAGACGGACCTCATTCGTCTGCTGTCAAACTCTCCGCTACAGCTCGAAGTGGCGTTTATGAAGATTAAGAGCCACACGTCGAAGAACACTCCGATAGAGCACATGCGGGCTTTCTACCGCGACTTCGAGCTGATGCGCAACGAGAAGTACGACGGTATGATCATCACCGGAGCACCTGTAGAGCATCTGGCATTTGAGGATGTGACCTACTGGAACGAGATGACCGACATCTTTACCTGGGCCCGCACACACGTTACCTCGACGCTGTACATCTGCTGGGCAGCCCAGGCCGGCCTCTACTTCCACTATGGCGTGCCAAAGTATCCGCTGTCACAGAAGATGTTCGGCATATTCGAGCAGACACCGCTGAAGCCGCGCCTGCCCATATTCCGTGGCTTCGACGATATATTCAACATGCCGCACAGCCGCCACACCGAGATACGCCGCGACGACATCGTGCAGCATCCGGAGCTGACCATCATAGCCGAGAGCCGCGAGTCGGGCGTAAGCATTGTGATGGCACGCGAGGGCCGCGAGTTCTTCATCACAGGTCATGCCGAGTACTCGCCGCTCACGCTGGACAGCGAGTACAAGCGCGACTTGGCCAAAGGCTTGACCATTCAGATGCCGAAGCACTACTATCGCAACAACGACCCGTCGCAACCGCCGCTTGTCTCCTGGCGCGCCCACGCCAATCTGCTATTCACCAACTGGCTCAACTACTACGTATACCAGGAGACGCCATACAACATCGAGGACATCCACTGATGCGACACATCGAACTGCTCTCCCCCGCACGCAACCTGGAATGCGGTATTGAGGCCATACGCCACGGAGCCGATGCCGTGTACATCGGTGCCGAGCGCTTCGGTGCACGTGCAGCTGCCGGCAACTCAGTGGACGACATCGCGCAGCTGGTACGGTATGCGCATGTATTTGGCGCAAAGATATACGTCACGCTGAACACCCTGCTGCACGATGACGAACTGGAGGCTGCCGACCGTCTGATTGGCGAGCTGGCAGCTGTTGGTGTGGATGCTCTGATTGTACAGGACAGGCGGGTCAGGCAACTGGCCAAAGGGCGCATACCGCTGCACGCATCGACCCAGATGGACAACCGCACGGCAGCGCACGTGCAGCAACTGTGGGACGAGGGCTACAAGCAGGCGGTGCTGGCTCGCGAGCTGTCGCTGGACGAGATTCGTGCCATACATGAGCAGGTGCCGCAGATGCCGCTGGAGGTGTTTGTGCACGGAGCGCTCTGCGTGTGCTACAGCGGCCGCTGCTACGCATCGGAGCATCTGTTCGGGCGCAGCGCCAACCGCGGCGAATGTGCTCAGGTGTGCCGTCTGGCATTCGACCTCGTGGACGGTCAGGGGCAGGTGCTGCAGCACAACAAGCACTTGCTGTCTCTGCGGGACATGAACCGCAGCCGCGACCTGGAGGCGCTACTGGATGCCGGAGCCACATCGTTCAAGATTGAGGGCCGGCTCAAGGATGTGGGCTACGTGAAAAACATCACGGCCTACTACCGCCGCCGGCTCGATGCCATATTCAGCCACCGCCCCAACGACTACGCACGCAGCTCGGCAGGCACAGTGGAGCTGCGGTTCACACCCGCCCCGCAGCGCAGTTTCAACCGTGGTTTCACCGACTACTTCCTGCACGGCCGCACAGCAGAGCTGGCCAATATCGACACACCGAAGTACGTGGGCGAACCCGTTGGCACCGTGAAGCAGGTGCGAGGCAGCCTGCTCAGCGTAGCAGGCACAGCCACGTTTGAGAATGGCGACGGCCTGTGTTACTTCGACGAGGGGCGCCGTCTGCACGGTTTCCGCGTGAACAGCGTGGACAGCCAAGGCCGCATCATAGTCAGCACAGCCAGGCAGGGCGATGCCACTCGCCTGCCCCACCCCGGCACGGCCCTGTTCCGCAACCAGAGCCAGGCCTTCGACCGCGAGCTGTCACGCCCCACAGCAGAGCGCCGTCTGGCTGTCAAGTGGCAGCTGGCCGAAACGCCGACAGGCTTCAACCTAAGCATGACTGACGAGCTGGGGCGCACCGCCGCAGCCACATTCGACTACGCCCACGAAGAGGCACGCGGCCCACAGCGCGACGCCATAGTCCGCCAGCTGTCGCGCCTGGGCGACACACCATACGCAGCATCGGATATCGACATCTGCTTCAGCAAGGAATGGTTCATACCAGCATCTGTGCTGGGCGAATGGCGCAGAGAGCAGACAGGCAAGCTGGCACAAGCCTGCCTGCCCACAAAGGCCGCTGGCCAGCCAGCACAATCTGAGTACTCGGAGTTCTCGGGATACTCAGAGTTCTCCGATTACTCCACCCACCCAGCCTCCTTGATGACCTGCCGCTACTGCCTGCGCTACCAGCTGGGCCGCTGCCCCAAGCATCAGCACTATCGCGGCGAGCTGCACGAACCGTGGAGCCTGCGTCTGACCGATGGACGCACCCTGCCGCTACGCTTCGACTGCCGCAATTGCCAAATGGAAGTACTACACCCATGAGACGCCTACTGCTCATAGCACTAATCAGCCTGTGCTGCCCTGCCCTGATGGGACAAGTGTCCCTGCCCTACGGCGTGGGCTACAACTTCGAGATCAGCACCGACAGCCTGTGCCTACAGGTGGATCGCCCCATGCACTGGAGCGAGGGTGTGGCTCTGACCAGCGACAGCCTATGGCTCTACGACGAGGCCGTGCTGGTGGTGGCCGAGTTCTGTGTGATACCTGAAGACAGCGTGGACAGCGTGTGGGTCAAGGTGGCCCACAACCAGTTTATGATGGGCTGGCTGCACGAGAGTGAGCTGCGTCGGAATGCCCATCCCGACAACCCCATCAGCGCATTCATGCACACCTTCCAAAGCACCCACCGCCAGTGGATGGCAGCCGGCTTTGCGCTGGCTGTGCTGGTAGCGCTGTGCAGTCTCATCTACTCAACACGTACAAAGGCTGTTATCCGGCTGCCGCTCTACAAGGATGTGCGCAGCCTATACCCCCTGCTACTGGTGCTGTCCGTTGTGGCATCGACCCTGCTGGGCAGCTACCTGCGCCACAGCCACCCCACTCTCTGGGAGGCTTTCTACTTCTACCCCACCCTCAATCCTTTCGTCACCCATTCGCCCCTGAACTGGTTCCTCATCTCGGTGTGGCTCATGCCCCTGTTCGCCATAGCCGCCATCGACGACCTGTTCCGCCGGCTACCGTCGGCCAATGCCTGCGTATATATAATGGTATTGTTCGGATGGTGCGCCCTGCTGTTCGAGGTGCTGAACTGCGTCTAATCATCCCCAACATCACATTGCAGCTCAAAAAACATGCGCGTGTTAAATAAATGACACGCGCGTGTTAAATAAAAAACATGCGCGTGTCATTTATTTAACACGCGCATGTTTTTTGAGCCACATCGCGATGAATAGGCCGCAATGTCGCATTGCAAGCGGCTTATGAACGTATCGCAAGATATTTTTCATAAAGAAAAAATATATCGCAACCGCTTGTCACTCCAATTAAAAGCCGTACCTTTGCAGGCCGATTATTATCAACCCACCCTGCGTGGGTAGGGTAACTGCGTGTTAATAGCTTCCCTCTTGGCCTGAGGAAGTGGTTAGTGAATCGCAGAGAATCAATGAGTTAATCAACAAAACAAGAACAACGAAGAGAATGGACACTTTAAGTTACAAGACCATTTCAGCCAACAAAGAGACCGTTCAGAAGGAATGGGTTGTTGTTGACGCCACCGATCAGGTACTGGGTCGTCTTGCCTCAAAGGTAGCTAAGCTGCTCCGCGGCAAGTACAAGCCCAACTTTACTCCACACGTTGACTGTGGCGACAATGTAATTATTATCAATGCCGAAAAGATTCAGCTCACAGGTAACAAGCTGTCAGATCGCATCTATCTGCGCTACAGCGGATACCCCGGCGGTCAGAAAGAGAGCACACCTGCCAGCATCCTGGCTAAGAAGGACGGCGCATCACGCCTGCTCCACAAGGTGGTGAAGGGTATGCTGCCGAAGAACAAGCTTGGCTCACGCCTCATCACAAACCTCTACGTTTACGAGGGACCGGAGCACAAGCACGAAGCACAGAGCCCCAAGGCTATTGATATTAACCTCTATAAATAAACATCGAAATGGCAGTAACAAATGCATTAGGACGCCGCAAGTGCGCCGTAGCCCGTGTTTATGTAACAGAGGGCACTGGTAAGATTACCATCAACAAGCGCGACCTCACTGAGTACTTCCCCAGCAGCATTCTGCAGTACGTGGTGAAGCAACCTCTCAACCTGCTCGACGCAGCTGAGAAGTACGACATCAAGGCAAACCTGTTCGGCGGTGGCTACACCGGCCAGAGCCAGGCTCTCCGCCTCGCCATCGCTCGCGCACTCGTTAAGATCAACGCAGAAGACAAGAAGGCCCTGCGCGCCGAAGGCTTCATGACCCGCGACCCACGTGCTGTGGAGCGCAAGAAGCCCGGTCAGCCAAAGGCACGCCGTCGCTTCCAGTTCAGCAAGCGCTAATTGCTGGATGCAGTTTAGTATCTAAACCCCAAGGACCTGTGCGCAGGCGATTGTCCAATCGTAAACCGTCCAATCGCCCAATTCAGTTACCTTAGGGTTGGTTACACAAGTGAGTTAACCCAACAGAAAGTAAACAACAAGCAAACAAACTAAAGACTTATGTCACGTACAAATTTTGACACATTGCTTGAGGCCGGTTGCCATTTCGGGCACCTCAAGCGCAAGTGGAATCCCGCTATGGCTCCATACATCTTCATGGAGAAGAACGGCATTCACATCATCGACCTCCACAAGACCGTTGTGAAGATTGACGAAGCTGCCGAAGCACTCAAGAACATAGCCAAGAGCGGACGCAAGATACTCTTCGTTGCAACCAAGAAACAGGCCAAACCCGTCATCGCAGAGAAGGCTACATCCATCAACATGCCTTACGTCAACGAGCGTTGGGCTGGTGGTATGCTCACCAACTTCCCCACCATCCGCAAGGCTGTGAAGAAGATGGCCAGCATCGACAAGCTCACTGCTGATGGCACATATTCAAACCTCTCAAAGCGTGAGATCCTGCAAATCACACGCCAGCGTGCCAAGCTCGAGAAGAACCTCGGTTCTATCGCCGACCTGACCCGTCTGCCCAGCGCACTGTTCGTGGTTGACGTGCTCAAGGAGAACATCGCCGTGAAGGAGGCCAACCGTCTCGGTATCCCCGTGTTCGCCATTGTCGACACCAACAGCGACCCGAAGGACATCGACTTCGTCATCCCTGCCAACGACGACGCCAAGGACTCTGTTGAGGTGATTCTCAATGCCTGCTGCCAGGCCATCGCAGAGGGTCTCGAGGAGCGCAAGGCCGAGAAGGCCGATGAGAAGGCTGCCGAGGCTCAGGCTGAGGCTGAAGAGGCAGAGGAGAAGCCCCGCCGCCAGCGCCGCGCCCGCAAGGAAGTGGCTCCCGCTGCTGAGGCACCCGCCGCTGCTGAGGCACCCGCCGCTGAGGAAGCACCCGCTGCTGAGGCTCCCGCCGCTGCTGAGGCTCCCGCCGCTGAGGAGGCTCCCGCTGCTGAGGAAGCTCCCGCTGCTGAGGAGGCTCCCGCTGCTGAGGAAGCATAACCCCCCGGAATCCCGAAAAAAACAAAACAACAAAAAACAAAAAGAACAAAATGGCAATTTCAATTGACGATATCAAAAAGCTTCGCGCCATGACCGGTGCCGGTCTTGCCGACGTGAAGAAGGCTCTGACCGAGGCCGAGGGCGACTTCGACCGCGCCAAGGAGCTGCTCCGCGAGCGCGGACTGGCCATCGCCGCCAAGCGCTCCGACCGTGAGACATCGAATGGTTGTGTACTTGTGAAGAAGGTCGACGGCTTTGCCGCTACCATCGCACTGAAGTGCGAGACCGACTTCGTGGCCAACGGCGCTGACTTCATCGCCCTGACCCAGAGCATTCTCGACGCCGCCGTGGCTGCACGCTGCAAGACCATCGACGAGGTGAAGGAACTCGAGCTCAACGGCCAGAAAGTGCAGGAGGCTGTCACCCAGCGTTCCGGCATCACCGGTGAGAAGATGGAACTCGACGGCTACCTCACCCTCGAGGGCGACAATGTCGAGATCTACGACCACATGGGCAAGCACACCCTCACCACCATGGTGCAGCTCAACAAGGAGAACGTCGAGGTGGGTCACAAGCTGGCCATGCAGGTGGCTGCCATGAAGCCCGTCGCACTCGATGCACAGAGCGTTGATCAGAAAATTCTTGACGAGGAGTACAAGACTGCCGTTGAGAAGACCAAGCTCGAGCAGGTCGAGAAGTTCGTCGAGATGAAGATCAAGAAGGCCGGCATCAACCCCAACCTCGTTGACTCTGAGGACCACATCGAGAGCAACATGGCCAAGGGCTGGCTCACCCAGGAGCAGGCCGACGAGGCCCGCAAGATCATTGCCGAGGCAAAGGTCGAGGGCGAGGCTCAGCTGAAGATGCCCATGATTGAGAACATCGCCAAGGGTCGCGTGCAGAAGTTCCTCAAGGAGAGCTGCCTCGTCGATCAGGAGTTCCAGTTCGGCGACGGCGACAAGGCTACTGTCAGCCAGTGGCTCGCCCAGCAGGACAAGGAGCTGAAGATCTGCGACTTCAAGCGTTTCACACTTGTTGCCGAGTAATTGAAAACGTTAGTACGTCTTTCGTGCTTAGCACTACTACTATGCATCGTCGGTTGCACCCAGCAGCCGACGATGCATTACGTCTATGAGGTCATGAACCCCATGACACCCATCAAGAACCAGGGCGGCTCGCAGCTCTGCTGGGCCTACGCCATGCTGGCCGCCATCGAGACCGAGCACCTGCGCTGGGGCGACTCCGTCAACCTGGCGCCCGCCTATATCGAGAAGATGCTCGAACGCGAACCCCAGGCTCCGTCAAACCAACGCGGCATGGGCGCCACGCTGCTGGCCCTCATCCAGAAATACGGCATCGTGGCCTACGACGCCATGCGGACGGTCGAGACGCCGGCGCCGCGCTACGTCTTCATGTACGGCGCCGAGTACACGCCGCAGGAGTTTGCCCGCAGCGTCTGTGCCCCCGACGAGTACGTCAGCCTGACCAGCACCGCCGACGAGCCCTACAACCAGGAGGTGACGCTCAACCTGCCCGACAACTGGCTGCGCCAGCGCTTCCTGAACATTCACATCGACACGCTGCTCAAGAAGACCGAGCACGCCGTGCGCCGCCACCACGGCGTCTGCTGGGAGAGCCGCAGCCACGCCATGTCCATCGTCGGCATTGCCCGCGACGACGACGGCAAGAAGTACTTTGTCATGAAAAACTCATGGGGCACCCGCCGGCCCCACCGCGGACTGGACTTCCTCTCGTTCGCCGACTTCAGGCGTCAGACCCTTGCCGTCGAGATGACCCACGAAGCCTTCCGAGGGCGCTAACCACCTTGATAGGTAATCTTTGAAATGAAATGTGCCTCTGTCTCGACGGCGACGTGTCGGAAGTGAGTCGTAATCATTTTAATCTTTTTGAACGCTCTTGATACTATAGCTGACAGGTCATGTATCTCTCTATATACCCCAAAATGGGCCTGAAACTCTGCAGGCAGATGGCAAAGTCAATCCGATTACACAACTTGTTATTGGGATGTTGGCCCAATTGTGAATCCCATCCCTTTTTTGTCAGATTGCTTTTCTCACTTCACCACTGATATGAGAGGCACACCCAGCACTGCGGAAATACGTGCCAATGTCGATAGCGTGAAATTATGGGTGCCGCCGAGCCATGAATGAACGGATGCAGGGGAAGTGCCTAACCTTGCTGCCAACTCCTTTTGCGTCATCCGCTTCTTGTGCAGGGCTTCATCTATTGCAGTGGAAATGTCAAGCGACCAGTCCACCTTCATCTTGATTTCGTCGGGTGTCTCATCTGTTATTTTGAGGAACATCCGCTCGGTTTCTTCTGCGTGTTTCATATGTCAAACGTTTTATCATCAATGCCTGCTATCGTTGTATTCTCAATGCTGATAACGCCTTTCTTCTCGGCTGCTCTCAGCAATGCGTCAAGTTTCTGCAATGTCAGCACGTAGCCGCTCAGTTCGTCGCTCTCGTTGTATGTGCGTGTCTTTTTGCGCCCGCCATTACCGACAATAAGCACACCGTCGGACAGACGCAGGCAATAAAGGCGTAGTTTGTTTGATGTCACGGGTATTGCCGCCACCCTGTCTCTCATCTTGCCCTCTGGCCTGAAAAGCCTTTCGAGAAAGCCAAGTTCTTCTACCATACGGCGTATAACGCGAAGTATCTCTTGCAGGTCGGGCAGAAGCTCCACATCTTCATCGCTCTTTGTTATGAACTTCTGGAACTCGTTGTAACTATCGCCCTCAAAGCATATTGTGAAAAGTCCTGCCTTCTCTGTCTGGGTTACTGACTGGATTGTTGCTGTTGCCATGATTAAATCGTTTACAGATGCAAAGATACAAATAAATTTTGGAATAATTACTTTTTATGGTAATTATTTTATCTTAGAAGGATAATTTTAACACTTCAAGAAAAAGGGCAGGAAACAATCGTCCTGCCCCGTGTGGTATGTCAATTGCCTATTATCGCTTTGTAGGCTTGAAGGTGTAGCATAATTGGCTTTGGTGGCAATTTGTGTCAAGGAGATAGAATGACGAGACCAAAAAAACAGCTGAGTCTTTGGTCACTTGGATTGTCTGGAAATTTTCCTGCACTTCCTGCACTGACTACTGATTATGAGGTAGTTAGGCCGACTTTTTCGTTGTTTTTCCTGCACTGATTCTGGCGTTTTCCTGCACTGAGGCGGCTGGGCTGGGAAAAGTGGCGTTAACTTATTTTAAGAAGCCAGTCAGGTTTTTCGACGGGGCTTGAAAATTTGATTTTCAAGCCATGAAAAACATATTTTCAAGGCTCGAAAGACGGTGACTGGACTGACACGGCGAGACGGAACGCCGCGACTGACGTGAGTCAGTGCAGGTTCTGAGCAGGTTTCAGTGCAGGTTTTTGGTAACGAAAAGGGCTGTAAGTGGCTGACGGTCAGTGGTCAGTGCAGGAGTGCAACTAAATCGGCGAACTTTGGCGTGAGTCCTCGATATCGTGACTGGTCATGGCGCAGACACAAGAGTCGGACCACACGTTCTCGGCCGTCTCCACCATGTCGATAATCGTGTAGATAGGCAGGATGAGTCCTAAGACGGCGACGGGAGCCCCGATGGCCGACATGAGCGAGAACGTCAGGAAGTAGCAGCCCATAGGAACACCGGCATTGCCGACGGCGGCAAAGACGCTGACGAACAGCCAAGCGGCGATGGTAGCCAGCGTAATAGGCGTACCGCCCTGCTGCATGACAAAGAGCGACGTGACGAGAATGAAGGCGGCACAGCCGTTCATGTTGATGGTCGTGCAGACGGGCAACACGAAGCGCGCCACCTGAGTCTTCACGCCAAGCCGCCGCTCGGCACTCTCCATCGTGACGGGCAGCGTGGCGGCACTGCTCTTGGTGAACAGGGCCATCAGCACCGCCGGGCTCATGGCACGCAACACGCGCAGCGGGTTGAGGCCGCGCGCCAGGAGGAACAAGGGCAGCACGATGAAGAACTGCACGACGTTGCCGCCCAGGACGACCAGCACATAGCGGCCTAATGAGCCGGCAATGACACCCGCCGACAGTTGGGCCGACAGCTGTGCGGCAAAGGCCACGATGCCGACGGGCAGCGCCCAGACGAGCCAGCGGATAAGCAGGAAGAGCAGCTCCTGAAGTCCGAGCAGGCCCTTAACGACTACCGCCTTGTTTTCAGTCTCAGGCAGTCGCGAAAGGGCAATGCCGACGGCAAAGGCCAAGAGCAACAGCGAGAGGACATTGCCCTCAAGAAAGGGCTTGACGATGTTGTTGGGAATCAGATTGATGAGATGGTCATAATACGACAGCACGGGGGCAGCGTCTGTAGTCTCCTGCGCCTGTGAAACAGCCTCGGCAGGCAGGTTGCCGGGCGAAACAACGACGTAGAGCACCGCCCCGACGAGGGCGGCGGCCAGCGTCGTCAACAGGGTATAGGTCAGCGTACGACCGAAGATGCGTCCCGACCCTTTGGAGCCAAACGTCGCAAACGTCGTAATGACGGCCAGCACGATGGTGGGCACCGCCAGTAGCTGGAACAGCCGTGTGAAGATGACGGCGACAAAGTCGGCCAGCTGGTCGACCCACTGCAGGCCCAGGAGGCCTAAGACGGCACCCACGACGAGTGCACCTAACCATATTAACGTATTCTTCATCTTGCTTCTATCTTTACCATTCAAACGTAAAATTCAGGTAAATATTGCGTCCTTTCTGCGGTATTCCGTTCCAGTCGGCGTATGATGAGTAGTGCTTGTCGAAGATGTTCTCAACACCGGCACGGACGGTCAGCTTGTCGGTAGCAGCCCATTCAGCACTGACGTTGCAGACCGTCCAGCCTGCCGTCTCGCTTTCTCCGTATTTGGCACCGTAGTCCCTCTGACGGGCGTTTCCTTTTATTGTCAGGTGGAGGGTGAAGGGCTGAAGGCGGAGGTTGAGCGTGTTGTGCCACGCCAGCGGGGCAATGAGGGGCAGTGGGTCGCCGTCGGCATCGCGGCCAGTGGCGTAGGCTGCCCCAGCCTGCCAGCTGAACCACTTCAGTGGCTGCCAGTCGGCGGTGAACGACAGATTGGTAATCGTGGCGTGCGGCAGGTTACCGTACACCTTGACACCTTCGGCACCGACGGTCATCGGACTGAGCCGCGTCTCAAACTGGCCGATGATGTAGTTGTGGAAGAAAAAGGCGTTACCCTGGACCTTGAACCGTAACGACTGTGAGGCAGAGAACTGGAGCGCGGCGTTCAGCTCGACGGCCGACTCGTTGCTAAGCGACGGGTTGCCCATGTAGTCGTAGCGGTCGAAGGTGTTGTTCAGGTAGTAGCCGTAGGCCTCGGTCACCGTCGGTGCACGGCTGCCCCAGCCTGCCCCGACACCCAGCTCCCAGCGCCCGACCGCCAGTCGGTAGTTGGCGGCCAGCCGGGCGGTGGTCTGCCGGTAACTGTCGTTCATCGTGGGGAAGAACACCCGCAGGGCGTGATAGCCCTCGTCGCTGTTCAGCCGCTGCGCCTGCCAGGCCAGTTTGGCTGAGAGGCGCAGATGCTGGCAGTCAGTCAGCGTGATGTCGTCGGCCAGCGCCAGCCCCGTGCAGAGCGTGCCCACGTCGGGCCACGTCACCATATACATCGGTGCCGCGCCGCCGGGGTACATCGTCATGTCGGCCAGCAGGCGGTTGTAGTAGAGGTCGTAGTTCAGCTGGCAGCTGTGGCGGCTGCCTGCGGCGGTCAGCAGACTGTAGAGTCCTGCCGTCTGGCTGCGCCCCGGCATATCCATGTGAATCTCCACGTCAGGCCTGTGGGTGTCGTCCATCTCGTGGACGATGTGGTTGTAGTAGAGTTTCGTCTCCCATGTCTGCAACAGGGAGGCCTCGTCAAAGAGATGCTTGTAGGAGGCCGACGTGATGAAGCCCTCAGCCCGTGCCACATCCATATTCAGGGCGGGATAGCCCACGTCTGTGGCGCGGTCGAAGATGACAGTTGCCTCCACAATGTCGTGCTCGGCCAGCCTGGCCCCGACGTTGCCGAAGACGTTGACCTTCCGGAACTGCGAGAAAGGCAGCTCACGGCCGCCGCCTACCGTGTAGTTGTCGGCATGGCGGTAGAAGACGCCGCCGTTGACGTACAGGCGGTGCGAAGAGTGGGCGGCGTCGGCACCGTAGACCTGCACATGGCCATTCCACTCGTGGCCTGCCGTGGCATTGAGGTGCAAGGGCGATTGTCCATTCTCAATTGTCAATTGTCCATTATCAAAGCCCGCCTTGCGGAGCCGCAGGTCGAGGCTGCCGCCGATGTTGCCCGTGGCCTGCGGGTTGCCGTCGAGACCGCTGCTGAGACTGATGCTCTGCAGGTTGCCGCTCTCCACATACGAGGTCACGGGGTCCATCTTGTCGGTGCAGGCGTAGAAAATCTTCATGCCGTCGATGGTCGTCGAGAGCCGCTCCGTCTGCATGTTGTTCACTGTAGGCTCCCAGGCGTAGGAACCTCGCCTGATCAGGTTGACGCCCGAGAGTTGCTGCAAGTGCTCGTCGATGCTGGCCACCTGCCCCTTGGCAGAACGCTTCTTTCCTCGCCCCGCCGCCGACACGATGACCACTTCGTCCAGGTTCTGTGCCCGGTCGGCCACCGTGTCGGCCGTCAATATGGAAGTTAGCAAAACAGTCGCCAGCATGACTTAATTCTCAATTATCAATTGTCAATTCTCAATTCCCAATTACAATATCACGTCCCAAAAGAGGGTCTCGTCGCCACCGGCCACGACGTTGCCAGCCAGGTCGCGCACCGTCAGGTAGATGCGCCACAGGCCTGTCATCGTCAGGTTGATGGTGCCTTCGTAGCTGCCGTCGGTCTGGCGGGTCAGCGGCTGGTTGTCGGGCGACGTGTGGTTGCCCATGTCAGGCATCCGTGGGTCAATGTCGATGGTGAACTGCTGTGCTGCCAGGGGGTAAGCCTCTGTAGCCACACTGCCTTTCTGCGACACGTAGGCCCGGATGGTGTTCGTGCCCGTCTGCCAGTCGGTGGGCGTCACCAGCGACAGGTAGTAAGTCTGGCCGCCAGTCTTGAACGACTTGAGCCACTGCTGGCCGTCGCCCTGACTGCCGACGCTGAGTGCCGCCTGCTCCACGCCGCCAGTAGCTCCGAGCACACGGGCGTTGTAGCCGAAGGTCCACTCGCCGTCCATGAGGAACGACACCCAGGCGCGCTTCACGGCTAAGTGCTGGTCGTCGAGGCTCACTGCCGAGGCCGCCGCCGGCGCACTGTGCTTCATGTTCATGGCCGCCATCTCCATCAGCGGCGAGAGGCCCTCGACGTCGAACTGCTTGACGTAGTTGCCCGTCAGCTTCTTGGTGGCCACGAAGTAGAGCTCGTTGTAGCCCGTATGGAACGTGCCTGTCCGGGAGTAGGCAAACACGTTGTACTTGCCGTCGACCACAGTAGAAAGCTCCGGCACGATGTGCACCGTCTGTAGGAACCTGTACACCTGTAGGGCCTCCTCGGCCGAACAGCAGTCAATGTCGCCGTCGATGGTCACGCCCGGAATCTCAATCTCTGCCACGCCTGCATCATCGTTCGAGTTGCAGGATGTGACGGCAGCACCTATCAGTGCTGCCATCACGTAGATAGTCCACTTCCTCATCATCGCCTTCGTTTAGTATCCGGGGTTCTGCGGCTCGATGCCAAGGTCCTCGCCGCTCAGGCCTGTGGGGATGGGCTGGCGATAGTGCTTGCCGCGTACATTATTATATTTAGCCTGCAGATGGTTGTGAATCTTCTGGAAGTAGGCCTCCTGGTCGCTGGTGTAGTCGGCAAGCGACTTCCAGCTGTCGGAGTAGTGCTTGTAGCCAGCCACCTTCCTGACCGACGAGACGAGATTCTTCCAGCGCAGCGAGTTCAGGAGCGAGAACTGCTCGTAGGTGAACTCATAGTCCCACTCACGCTTGATCTGGTCGAACGTCGGTGCAGCCACAGTCTCGATGCCGGCACGTCGGCGCAGTTGGTTGAAGGGTTCGGCAGCCTCGCTGTTACGGCCCAGCTGCACCAGGGCCTCAGCCTTGGTCAGCAGCACCTCGGCATAGCGTATCTCGATGCGGTCGACGGAGTTCTGCGTAATCTCCAGGTTTTCGGCGTCATCATAGCTCTGGTCCACACCCTTGCCGTTGATGGGCGTATAGACGGGCGAGTAGTAGTGATAGGTCAGTCCGTCCTCGGGGTTCCTGACTTCCGTCAGATAGGTCGCGGCCAGTCGCTTGTCGGCAGGCTGTTCGGCTTTCCAGTCATCGAAGAGATTGTCGTCGGCCACCTCAGTGTGGTTCTGGCTGTAGCCTCGGCCGTTCTCACCGTTCTGGAAGGGGAATGTCCACGAGCAGTGCGTCTGGTGGTTGCCCTGCGCGTCGTTCTTGTCGCCGTCGTGGGCTATGGTGAACAGGTGCTCGTTGGTGCCGCGCTTGTTCGACTCATAGTCGCGGCCGAAGAGCTTAGCATAATCGGGGTCGAGGGTCAGACGGCCGCTGCTGATGACCTTGTCAGCATACTCCACAGCTTTCTCCAGCCGCGAGTCGGTCTTGGTGAACACAGGGTCGGTCTGCGTGTTGGCAATAGCCTGCACCTCGGCAGCCGTCAGCGGATTGTCGCCCCAGACGAGATAGGTGCGTGCTAACAGCGCCTGGGCAGCCTGCTTCGACGGCACGCGCGGGTCGCCGTCGTAGTCCTTCAACAGCGTCTCGGCATCAGTCAGGTCGCTGACTATCTGGTTGAACACGTCGTCTATCGGGCGGCGCTCCGTCGTTGAACCGCCCTCCTCAGTGAACACGGGGACCTCGCCCCACAGCTGCACCAGCTTCAGATAGGCCAAACCACGCAACAGCTTGGCCTTACCAACGGCGGCATTGTAGCCGGCCTGAGTCACCTTACCGGCCTGCAGTGAGTTCTTGACGGTTGTGATGGCCTCGTTGTCCTGAGCCACGCCGAGCAACAGGTGGTTGAAAATCTTTACCTGATACCACGTGTCGGGCTGCTGTTCGAAACGGCTGTTCACGGGACCGGCCTCGCTCTCCTCGCCTTCAAACGAGATGAGCTTGTTGGAGTTCAGCTCGATGATGAACGAGAACGACGACGACAGCGGCTGCCAGTGGCTGTAGACACCGTTGACGAGCGACAGCGCGCTCTGGTCGTCGTTGACGACATTGGTCAGGTCTATCTGGTTGTTACTACTGCTGTTGTTGTCATCGTCGCTGTCGTTTGAGCACGATGTAAAACCAGCCTGAAGGGCTACTGCTGCTAAGGCAGCAATGATTAGATTCTTCTTTTCCATACTGAAATTCTCCTTTTACCTTTTTAATTATTAATACGATGTCCGTTCACTGTTTGTTTTCACGGTGCAAAGGTACAGCGAAATCCCGACCCGCGAAATACCGCCTGAGCGGCATTTTGCATCACTAAAACGTGGTATATCCCGTTTACCGCCTTCGAAACACCAATACAGCAAATGCTAATCTTTTATAAGTTTTCCCCGCAGAGTGACTGTATCTCAAAGAAAATAACTACCTTTGTAGCAAGTTTCCATTCCGGTGGATTCCGAATTGACAAATATTTGTATCTTTGCAATGATATAGTGAAAGTGAAATGGCAAACCTCAAGCAATCAGAAATAAAGAATGCTGCACAGAAGTTTGCAGCAGAATGGAAAAACCGAGGCAAGGAAGACAAGGACTATACGGAGTTCTGGGAAGACTTGCTTGAGGATGTCTTTGGAGTCCCGAAGGCACGAAAGGAGATTGAACCTCAGTCAAAAGTAAAGTTTGAGGGTTCCACTAAACGTATCGATATTCGTATAAAGACCTCAAAGATCGTCGTTGAACAGAAAAGCCATGACGTTGACCTTGATGGGAAGCAGAAACAGAGTGGTAAAGACTCTAATGGAAATGAGATATGGCTTACTCCGATGGAACAAGCCATCCGCTATTACAATAATTTGGATACGCCAGACCAGGGCCGTTACGTGATAGCCTGCAACTTCAAGGAATTTCGCATTTGGGACAGTTATCACAAGAATGCGCCCATCAAAAGTATCATGCTTGAAGAGTTGCCTTCACGTTGGCGTGATTTAAAAATCTTAGTTGAGCCATATAGGCCTGAAGGCTTTGTGGATGAAAAGCGTGAAGAGCGGGTTTCGAGTACTGCCAGTGAATTCATTCGCAATCTTTATGATACCATTTATGCAAGCAAGAAAGATTGGACTAAGAACGAGTTGCAGTCGCTGAATATGTTCTGCGTCCGCGTTGTGTTCTGTTTGTTTGCTGAGGAGGCTGGTATCTTCGATGATGGTCAGTTCCGTACGTTCCTGGAAAAATTCAGTGCCAGGGATTTGAACAAGAAGTTTGACGCGCTGTACTTTTGGCTTGACATGACTGAGCCACGCAGACGTGAGTACTTTAAATTGGCAGATGTAGAGGTGCAGCAGTTCCCTTATGTGGACGGTGGTTTGTTCAACAATGCCGATTTATACGAAACGCCAGCCATCAGCAAAGCGGCCTACGAAATATTGAAAAGTGCCTGGGACTTGAAGCTGAAGGACACTGATGAGACATTCGACTGGAGTGAGATCTCGCCCACCAACTTCGGCTGCATCTTTGAAAGTACGGTAGATAGCGAGGTGCGTGAATCGGGCGGTATGCACTACACGACCCCTTCAAACATCCATCGGGTGATAGACCCGCTGTTCATGGATGACTTGAAAGAGGAGCTTGGGCGCATTATTGCCTTACCCATCGACACTAAAGGGCAGAAGGATGTGAAGTACGCCAGGCTGGAGGCTTTCCGAAACCGATTGTCTTCCATGCGGTTCCTCGACCCAGCATGTGGCAGCGGCAATTTCCTGACAGAGACATACAAGTCATTGCACGCTCTTGAACTTTCAGCCATTGAAAGTGAACTTGAGTTCCGACACAATGCCATCATGGCAAACCAAGACCCATGCAAGGTTCGCATGGGGCAGTTCTTCGGTATTGAGATTGACCATTTTGCAGCCTCGGTTGCACGTGCTTCGCTGTGGATTGCAGAATGTCAGTTGATACAGGAAACCAAAAAGGTTCTACACTGCCAGATAGACCCGTTGCCGTTGGAAAAGAATACCAATGTGATGCAGGCGGATGCACTGCTCGTAGATTGGAACGAGGTGTTGAAACGTAAATCCACTACAGAAACATATATTATAGGTAACCCGCCATTCCAAGGTGCAAAGAAGATGGACCCTCAGCAGAGAGCAAGCTTGAATTATGCCATGCCCGGCAAATTGGCTGACGGAACTAAACTATGGGACAAGCAAGGTAAGCTCGACTTCGTATGTGCCTGGTATGCGAAGGCAGCAGAATACATGGAGGGCAAAAAGAATGTCACAGCTGCTTTCGTGTCAACAAACAGTATTGTCCAAGGAGACCAGGAGGCTCCGCTATGGCATCCATTGATGTCTCACTATAACTTACAGATTCTCTTTGCATGGCAGTCTTTTGAATGGTTCAATGAGGCAGACAATATGGCTCATGTGTATTGTGTCATTGTTGGTTTCTATTTAAGCAAGCGAAAGAGGCCTATAGAGCACAGGATTTTCAGTGAGAATAAAGAGACAATTATTGCTGATAACATCAATGGTTATCTCTTGAACGCCGAGAATCTATTTGTATGGAATAGAGGAAAAGCATTATGCAAAATTCCAGACATCGTGATAGGAAACAAACCTATAGATGGTGGCAATTACTTGTTTACCAAGCAAGAAATGGATGAGTTTATTGAAAAGGAGCCCCAATCTGCATACTTTTTCCATCCTTGGTATGGTTCGGAGGAGTTTATCAGCCGCCAACCCCGTTATTGTCTGTGGTTAGGTGATTGTACGCCGGCAGAACTAGCAGAAATGCCTTTTTGTGTGAAACGAGTTGAAGCTGTAAAAGCGTACAGAAAAGAATGTGGATATGACGAGTCTACTGACTTATATAAGAAACCACGTCGCTTCCATGTTGAATTTAGGCCCGAGAGCGAATATATTATAATACCTTCTACATCATCCAAAAATAGAGAATATGTTCCTATGGGGTTTATGCATCCAAACAATATGGCAAGTAATGCGGTTATGGTCATAGCTGATGCTTCGTTATATACGTTTGGGGTGCTGGAGTCGAGAATACACATGGCATGGATGAGAATTGTTTGTGGTAGGTTAAAAGAAGATTATCGTTATACCAAAGGAATTGTCTATAATAATTTCCCTTGGCCAGATGTTACAGATGAACAGAAAGCCACAATAGAAGCAACAGCCAGAACCATTCTCGGTGTGCGTGAAAAATATGCAGATTCAACTCTTGAACAGTTGTACAAACCTGCATTGATGCCTGATGATTTGATAGATGCACACACTGCGAACAACAAAGCCGTTGCTGCCATCTATGCAGGGTATGGTATCAATCTCAACATGTCGGACGAGGAAATTGCCATTATTCTGATGCGCGTCTGCACAAAACTTGCTGCTCCCAAGCCGCAAAAGCGTAAAAAGCTGAAGCGTCAGAACCCCACGAAGAAATCAACAAAGTAAAGAGGAAACGCTCTTCTTTCATGTAGCTGTTTGCGACTCCTCACTACAGCTCGACGGTTGCACCGAAGGTGAAGGTGCGGGCCGAGGGGTAGACGCCGGCGTCGGTGCCGCTGCCGACCTCAGGGTCGTAGCCCTTGTAGGGCGTGATGGTCAGCAAGTTCGACGCCGTGGCATAGAGGCGCAGCCGCTCGACGGGCAGCGACTTGGGCAGGCTGAAGGTGTAGCCTACGGTGAGGTTGCGCAGCTTCAGGTAGCTGGCCGACTGTACATAGCGCGAGTCGATATAGCCGAACGGGCGAGGACGGCTGGCCAGTCCGAGGGTGTTGCCGCCACGCTCGGGTGTCCACGAGTCGCTGATGGTGGTCAGCAGGTTGTACGAGTCGCCCGTCAGTTCCAGTCGGCGGGCCAGTGCGTTGTAGAGCTTGTTGCCGTAGCTGCCTGAGAAGGCAATGGCCACGTCGAAGCCATGGTACTGCAGCTGTGTGGAGAAGCCGTAGACGAGCTTGGGCTGGGTGCTGCCCAGAATCTGGCGGTCGCTGCCGTCAATCTTGTCGTCGCCGTTAGTGTCCTCATACTTCAGGTCGCCGGGCTTCGGCGTCTGACCGTTGACGGTGGGCAGTAGCGACACATCCTCGCCCTGCTGCACCACGCCGGCGAACCTGAGTCCGTAGAACGAGCCGAGGGCTTCGCCGCGGCGCAGTATCTGCTGGTTGTCGCTGCCCTGAATGATGTTGTTGGTCGTACCCATGTCGGTTATTTCGTTGTGGTTATAGGCGACGTTTCCCGTAAATGACAATTGAGAATTAAGAACTGAGAATTCCGTGGCGACGCTCAGCTCCACACCCTTATTGACGACGTTGCCCACGTTCTGCAACTGTGTGGTGACGCCCGATGCGAAGCCCATCGGCACGACCAGCAGCAGGTCGCTGGTCTTCTTATAGTAGACGTCGGCCACGATGCTGAGTCGCTCGTGCAGCAGACCGAGGTCGAAGCCGAGGTTATAGCTGGCCGTCGTCTCCCACGTCAGTTGGTCGTTGGCCGTGTTCTGCTTGGCATAGCTGCTGGATCCGGCATACGAGCCTGTGGCATAGCTTGTGGTGAAGGCGTAGTCGCTGATTTCCTGATTGCCGACAAGTCCGCCTGACAGGCGCAGTTTTAAGGAGGAGACGAGGGGGTGAGGAGATGAGAAGGTGAGAGCGTCGAAGAATGGCTCCCTGTCGACATTCCACGACAGGCCGAGCGAGGGGAAGTAGCCCCAGCGGTGGTTGCTGGAGAAGCGGCTGGAGTTGTCGGCGCGGAAGGTGGCCGTAGCGTTGTAGCGGTCGTTGAGCGTGTAGTTGACACGGCCGATGACGCTGTTGAGCGACGACTCGGCGATGCCCGTCTGCGGGGTATAGGTGCCCGAGCCGTCTCCGAGGTTATACTGCTTCAGTGCCTCGTTGGTGAAGTGATTGGTGCGGATGGCACTGTAGGTCGACGTCTGCGTCTGGCGGGTGTAGCCGCCGAGGGCGTCGATGTGGTGATGCTCATTCAGGTCACGGTTCCACGTCAGGGTGTATTCCTGCTGCCACACGTCGGTCTGACGGTTGCCCGTGCCACCGATGCCCTCGGTGGCCAGGCCCAACGATGTGTAGGCACCTGAGAAGTAGTTCTGCGTCAGCTTCTCGCTGCTCAGTCCGACAGTGGCCTTCAGCGTGAAGTCACCGATGTGGTAACTGGCCCAGATGTTGGAGAGCAGGTAGTTGTTGGTGTTCTCGGCTACGCTCTCCTTCAGGTCGTAGACAGGGTTGGCGGCGTGGTTGCCGATGGCGAAGTAGGCATACTCATAGGGATTCTGGAAATTGTAGGAACCGTCGGCATTGTAGACTTGCACGACGGGCGGCATCAGCAGGGCGTAGACGAAGCTGTTGGTGATGCCTGCCGAGTAGGGCGACGAGTTGAACACCTGCTCCTCGGTAGTGGTCAGACCATGCTGTCGGCTGCGGCCGTAAGTAGTGTTGACGCCGAAGCGAAGTCCCTCGCGGAGCTGCCACTCGACGTTGGTGTGGAAGTTGTAGCGCTCGAAACCTGTGCCCAGCAGAATACCGTCCTGGTCGGTGTAGTTGGCCGAGAAGGCGTAGCGGCTCTTGTCCGTCGTGCCGCTGACGCTCAGTTCGTGGCTCTGCTGTAGCGCCGTGCGCAGTACTGCCGACTGCCAGTCGGTGCCACTGCCCAGCTGGGCTATCTGCTCGTCGGTATAGCCGCCCTTATTACCAAAATAGGTCTTCTGGAACTGGGCCCACTCGGCGGCACCCAGCAGGTCGAGCCGACGCCCGACGCTTGCGAAGCCTATGTTGTAGCCGTAGCTGATGTGCGCCCGGCGGTCGCCGGCGGCACCTTTCTTAGTCGTGATGAGGATGACGCCGTTGGCACCGCGCGAGCCGTAGATGGCCGTGGCCGAGACGTCCTTCAGCACCTCGATGCTCTCAATGTCGTTGGGGTTGATGGTTGCCAGCGGGTTCAGGCTGCTCTCAATGGCTCCCAGGCCGGTGCCGCTGTTGGCGGCATCGCGGAAGTAGATAAATCCATCGACGACGTAGAGAGGCTCGTTGGAGGCGTTGACCGAGTTGCCGCCACGGATGCGGATGTGGCTGTCGGCTCCGGGCTGGGCGCTGGTGGCCACCACGCTAAGTCCGGCCACACGTCCGCTGAGGGCAGCGTCGAGCGTAGGCGACTGCGACTGGGTGAAGACCTCGGCCTTGACCGTTGCCACTGAGCCTGTCAGCTGGGTGCGCTTCTGCGTGCCGTAGCCCACGACGACCACTTCGCCCAGCTGTTGTTCCAGACGGTCGAACACCGCCAAGAGTGAGTCTGCCGCCGAGGCATAACCGACAGGCTCTCCCCCGTCGGGGAGAGCTACTGCCGGTGCAGCCCACAAACTATAAACAATGGCTAAAGATGCTACTCTGCTATTTATCTGAAAACTCTTCATACCTTTTGACTTTAATTTCCGGGTGCAAAGGTACGGCGAAATCCAGACCTGCGAAATACCATCCTGACGGCATTTCGCATACCCTAAACAGGGTATTGAGCAAAAAGAGAGTAGCTACTCTGCGGTGTTTTCCTACTTATTCAGCCGCCACGTGACGCCGTCCTTGGTGTCCTTCACCTCGAAACCGGCGGCGGCCAGCTCGTCGCGTATCTTGTCGCTCGTGGCCCAGTCCTTGGCGGCCTTGGCACGGGCACGCAGGTCGAGCACCATGTCGACCACACGGCCGAAGGCTGCCTCGCGCTCGTCGCCCGAGCCGCTCTTCTCGGCCTTCAGCCCGAGTATGTCCTCGGCGAAGAGGTGCATCACCTCAGTCAGCTCCTTCAGACAGTCGGCACAGATGGTAGCCTTGTGGTCGACGAGCTTGTTGACCACGGTGCAGGCCTCGAACAGGCAGCTGATGACCTGCGGCGTGGCGAAGTCGTCGTTCATGGCGTCGTAGCAGCGCTCGCGCAGGCTCTTCACCACGCGCTCCGTCTCAGCGTCGCAGGCTGCCGACGGCTGTATGCGCTCCAGGTCGCCGATGGCGTTGGTCAGCTTCTCCAGCCCGCGCTCGGCGGCCACGAGGGCCTCGTTCGAGAAGTCGACGGTGCCGCGGTAGTGGGCCGAGAGCATGAAGAAGCGGATGGTCATCGGCGTGTAGGCCTTCTCGAGCAGCGGGTGCTGGCCCGTGAAGAACTGCTCGAGCGTGATGAAGTTGCCCAGCGACTTGCCCATCTTCTGGCCGTTGATGGTCAGCATGTTGTTGTGCATCCAGTACTTCACGGCCTGGTGGCCCATCGAGGCCGTAGCCTGGGCTATCTCACACTCGTGGTGGGGGAACACCAGGTCCATGCCGCCACCATGAATGTCGAACGTCTCGCCCAGATACTTGCGCCCCATGGCCGTACACTCGCAGTGCCAGCCGGGGAACCCGTCGCTCCAGGGCGACGGCCAGCGCATGATGTGCTCGGGCTGGGCCTTCTTCCACAGGGCGAAGTCGGCCTGGCTCTTCTTCTCGCCCACGCCGTCGAGGTTGTCGCGGCTGGCGTCCTTGATGTTCTCCAGCGAGCGGCCGGAGAGTATGCCATATTGGTACTGCTTGTTATAAGCCTCGATGTCGAAGTAGACCGAGCCGTTCGACACGTAGGCAAAGCCGCGGTCCAGGATCTGCTGCACCAGCTGCTGCTGCTCGATGATGTGCCCCGTGGCGCACGGCTCAATCGACGGGCGCTGGCAGCCCAGCAGGTCCATGGCCTGGTGGTAGCGGTGGGCGTAGTACTGGGCTATCTCCATCGGCTCGAGCTGCTCCAGGCGGGCCTTCTTGGCTATCTTGTCCTCGCCCTCGTCAGCGTCGTGCTCCAGGTGTCCCACGTCGGTGATGTTACGCACGTACCTTACCTTATAGCCCAGGTGCTTCAGGTAGCGGAACACCACGTCGAACGTAACGGCGGGCCGGGCGTGACCCAGGTGCGGGTCGCCGTAGACCGTTGGGCCGCAGACATACATGCCCACATGGGGGGCGTTAATCGGCTCGAAGCGCTCCTTCTGGCGCGTCAGCGTATTGTAAATGACGAGTCTTGATTCCATAATTTACCTATTTTATGCTTTCAGCGTGCAAAGTTACGAAAAAAAGTCGTATCTTTGCACGCAAATTGCTAAAAAGAATAGAAAAATGGGAAAAGTAATACTGACCGGCGACCGCCCCACGGGTAAGCTCCACCTGGGACACTACGTGGGTTCGCTGCGCCGCCGCGTAGAACTGCAGAATGCAGGCGACTACGACCGTATGTTTGTGTTTATGGCCGACGTACAGGCCCTGACCGACAATGCCGACAACCCCGAGAAGCTGCGACAGAGCATCATACAGGTGGCCCTCGACTACCTCTCGGCAGGCCTCGACCCCGAGCGCTGCGTCATCTTCATACAGAGCTACATACCCGAGCTGGCCGAGCTGACGACATACCTGATGAACCTCATCTCGGTGAGCCGCGTGCAGCGCAACCCGACGGTGAAGACCGAAATCAAGATGCGCGGCTTCGAGGGCGAGAGCGTGC
>CALEPV010000043.1 GCA_937910905.1 uncultured Prevotellaceae bacterium | reverse complement strand
CAAGAAAGGCGATGTCATTTCCCTGACAACGCAACTGTCACAAACCCGTGCCACTGCCGACCCTCAAACCACGCAGCTGAACACAGCCGTGCAAGTCGGTGCTTTCGGTGTGGCTGGAACTTCAACAGTCACCAACGGCGACAACAACCCGTATTCTGTTGAAGTAAACGGCGACCTTACAGCAGCCACCGATATGGCATGGCCAACAGAAGGCGATGTGTCTATCTATGCTTATGCCCCCTATCAGACAGGATGGGCCTACGATGCTGCCAACGCATTCAGCGTAGCTACAGACCAGACAACAGAGGCCGGCTATCTGGCCAGCGACCTGGTATACGGCGTTCCTGCCTCTAACCCTGTGTCGCAGACCGAGAGTGCCATAGCCCTGAACTTCACCCACAAGCTGGCCAAGCTCAACGTTACGATAGAGCAGGCTGAGACATCAAACCTGGATCTGACCGGCGGTTCTGTTACAGTTACCAATACCAAAGTCGCTACTACTCTGAACGTTCAGACCGGTGAGCTGGGAGAAGCTACAGGCGACGTGCAGAACATCAAGGCTGTCGCAGCCCTTGGCACTGCTACTACAGCTTGCGCCATCATAGTTCCGCAGCAGATCGAAGCCGGCACGGAGCTGGTAAAAATCATTGCCGACGGCAAGCAGCTCATTGCCAAGCTGGGCACTGCCACAGCATTTGTCGGTGGCAAGTCATATAACTTCACCGTGAAGGTGGGAACAGTTGAGGAGCCGGTTGTGGAGCTGACACTCGAGCTGGGTTCTACCAGCATTGCTGCATGGGGAACAGAGGACTTGGGCGAGGCTGAGTCTGAAGAGGGAGAGATTGAACCTATCACGCTCACGGCCACATTCCAGACACCCGGCAGCAATGCTTCATACGATGCTCCCACCTACACCTGGACGGGCAGCACCAGCAACCTGATGACCGTGTTTGAGTTTGCCAACGGCGAGCTGGCCGACTACCACACCCTTAAGTTCACATTCAGCAACCTCGTGGACGGTCCCGTGCGCATGGGCTACTACGTTGGTTCGTCATTCACTGAGTTTGGCTCTGGATACTACAGCGCAGGCGAGAAGACCATAGACCTGACAGCTCTGGGCATAGACCTCTCCACAGTGACGAAGATAGCATTCGGTGGTCGCAGCAATGCCGGTTCTTGCGATATCTTGGCAAGCGATGTCATACTCATTGGCAACGGCGACGGTAGCACCGACACCGGCGACGACCAGGGCGATGAGCAGGGCAGTGACGAACCCGCTGCCGACGGTAAGCTCTATGCCACTTTCGGCACTCCTGGCAGCAATGCCTCATACGATGCCACCACCTTCACCTACGCATGGACGGGCAGCACCAACAACCTGATGAACTGCTTCACCTTCGATAACGGCGAGCTGGCCAACTACACCACGTTGAACTTTGCCTTCACAGAACTCAGCGATGGAGCCTCCGTGCGTATCAACGTGCTCTTCAGCGACAACACCAACAAGAGCAAGAGCTACTACAGTGCCGGCACCAAGGCTACAGCCATCACCGAGCTGCTCGACGACACCCACACCGCAGCCGATGTGACCGCCATCCGCTTCGGGGGCAACAGCAACAGTGGCTCCTGTATCGTCAAAGCCTCTGAGATGTATCTCGAATAGCACCGTTTCCCAACGCTTTACCTCTTCAGCACCCGACGCCTCACCACGTCCGCGTCCGACGCCTCACCACGTCCGCACCAGACGGTTCACCTCGTCCGCGCCCGACGGTTCACCTCGTCCGCACCAGACGGTTCACCTCGTCCGCGCCCGACGGTTCACCCGTCGGGAACAACAAACAAATCAAAAATTCAACCGCAATATGAAGAAGCTATTTCTCCTCCCCATTGGGCTGGCAATGCTAACATTTGCCGCTTGCTCTTCCGATGAAAATATCGCTATGCAGGCACCAGACGGCACCACGGCCATAACCTTCGTGAGCAGTGTGGTCCAGACACGTAGTGCCAATACCTCGCTGCAGAAAGTGCAGATTGCCAACGGCGTAGAAGTCGGTGTGTTCGCCAAGACCAGTGACGGCTATATCTCTGGTGGAGACAATGCCAAACTGACGGCCAACGGCAACGGTGGTTTCTCGGGCAGCAAACTCTACTTCCCCGAGGACGGCTCAGCTGTCAGCGTGTGCGCTTACGCTCCATACGCAAGCGACTTCACAGGAAAAGTCGATGAAGACGTGACATTCACTGTGGCTGCCGACCAGAGCAGCGATGCTGGCTACCTGAAGAGCGACCTGCTCATAGGAACGCCTGTAAGCACAAACTCGTTCACCAAGGATAATCCCGTTGTAGCCCTGAACTTCGAGCATAAGCTCGCAAAACTCACGGTGAAGTTCACGCTGTCGGATGATACCGATGTAGACTTGAGCAGTGCAACAATCAACATCCTGAACACCCTGCCGCAGACAAGCCTGAAAGTGGCCGACGGCACAATAGGCGATGCTGCCGGCACTGCTGTCAGCATCAAGGCCGTGACCTTCAACAGCAGCACCACCGACTTCCTGGCAAGTGCCGTTGTAGTGCCGCAGACCGTGGCAGCAGGCGATTTCGTGCAGGTAATACTGTCCAACAAGGTGCTGAATGCCCAGTTGAACAGCCAGGCTACCTTTGAGTCGGGCAAGTCGTACGTCTACAATGTGAATGTCAGCGGCCAGGGTGCTGAGGCCAAGGCTGCTATAGTACTGAGCAGCACGGTGAGTGACTGGGACGTTGTGGACGAGGAGCTGACCGGCGATGTCACAGAAGGCGAACTGCCTGAGATTACATATTCTCCCGCGTCTTTCGTGGCTCTTGGCTCTGGCCAGAATGCCACCTACGACAGTGGCGTTTACACCTGGACAGGCAGCACCAACAACCTGATGACCATACTGGAGTTCTCCGCTGGCGAGCTAGCCGGCTATAAGACTCTTGAGGTGACTACTACCGACATGGAAGCTGGAGCGAGCTGGCGCATGGGCTATGTGCTGGATGGCGGTTCTTACACCAACTTCACAGGTTCGCCCTTCTACAGCGCAGGCACCAAGACCATCGACCTGAAGGCTCTGGCAGCTTCCGGCGTAGACCTGTCAAAGGTTACGAAGATTCAGATGGGCGGCAACAGCGGCAGCGGCTCTATCGGCATCCTGCCTGGTAATGTGGTACTGAAAGGCAACGGCACTTCGGGCGGCAACGACGACAACCAAGGCGGCAGCTCCGACGGCGAGACCCTCACAGCCACATTCCAGACTCCTGGCAGCAATGCCTCCTATTCGGCTCCCACATATACCTGGACAGGCAGCACCAGCAACCTCATGACCGTGTTCGAGTTTGCTAATGGCGAGCTGGCTAATTACTCCAAGCTGACATTCAAGTTCAGCAACCTCGTCGACGGTCCGGTGCGCATGGGCTACTATGTTGGAAGCACGTTCACTGAGTTTGGCAACGGTTACTACAGTGCAGGCACCAAGGAAGTGGATCTCACAGCTCTTGGCATAGACCTCGCTACGGTGACCAAGATAGCCTTCGGTGGTCGCAGCAATTCCGGTTCATGCGACATCGTAGCGAGCGATGTGGTACTGTCCAAGTAGATACTGCCAGCTTTATATACCTATATATAATAGAATACTTATTTAACTGAACAACAATGAGACGGTTTCTGTCCTTATGGGGATTAGCATGCACGGGGTGTTTGGCTATAGGCATAGCGATGCTCATCTGCGCCTGCTCTAAAGCAGAGGAGTTTATATATGTTGATGAACAGGTTATCACAGAAGATGGCAGCGGCATCACTGTGACGGATGAAAATGGTAACGTCAGTCTCCTGCCGTCGGGCACTGTGATAGGTGTGTATGTGGTGGACGAGGATGGAAACGTAAGTATGCTTGAAGTGGAGGTGGACGAGGATGGCAATGCCATCCTCCCTGCCTCCGCTGGAAGCACGGTGATAGCCTACAGCCCCTATCAGGAGGACTGGGGTGAGGATGCCTTGACCCAAGCACAGCTGTTTGAGGTGTCGGGAGATCAGCGCAGCGAGGCAGACTTTGTGAACAGCGACCTGATGATAGGTTCCACGGGCAGTGTCACCCGCAGCGGCGACGGTGCCATGAACTTTGTACACATGCTGTGTAAGGTGGCAGTACACGTGGTTGACGAGACAGGTCGCCTGGATCTGAGCGGCATACAACTGGAGCTGCTCAACGTGAACAACAATGTGGAGGTGGATCTGCTGCACCAGTCGGTAGCCACTATAGACAATGAGCGGAAGGATATATACATGCGCACAGAGACAACTACAGACTGGCGCGTGTCGTCGTATGCTATTGTTGCACCCCAGACGGTCGGCGAAGGGGCTGACTTCTTTGCTGTAACGCTGTTTGGCGAGCGACAGGTTTATGCACTGCCTCAGGAGAGTGCATTGGAGGGGGGCAAGATGTTCAGTGTCACCGTGCGCCTGACTGAGCACGGGCTGATATTCGAAGGCGGATATATCAGAGACTGGACAGACGGAGGAGAAGAAGATTTGGAATGTTGAAATACCAGAAAAACAAGATGGCAAGAATAAGGTTTTGGAGCATATTATGCCTTCTGATGGCGGTCGTGAAAGGCGGTGCCGAAGAGTTGCGCCGTCCTATTTCGTGCGAGAGTCCGGCGTGGATCGTGCATATCGACGTGTGGAACTATGCCGACCCGCAGAAGATTATCGACATGGTGCCTGAGGATGTGCGCCCGTTTGTGATTTTCAATATAGCGACATCGTCGAGCGACGAGAAGTCGGCCAGCGGGCCGGCTATCTACGACTCGTGGATGAAAGTGTGTGCCCAAAACCGTGTATGGACAATGATTCAGTGCGCGAGCGGGGCTGTGAACCGAATGCCCGACGACGGCACCACGGAAGCTTACGAGCAATACTTCATAGACTATCCCAACTTCCTGGGTTTCAACTTCGCAGAGCAGTTCTGGGGCTTTGGCGACGAGGGCTACGTGGACTTCCCGACAAGGCTTCAGCTCTTTGCCGACCTGATGCCTATATGCCACAAGTACGGCGGCTATCTCGCTGTGAGCTTCACCGACTCGTACTATAATGCGAGCAAGATGCCGATGGCCTATCTGAAGCGCAACGAGGAGTTGCGGCACTTCCTTGAGAACGACCCACAGCATTTCCTGTGTTTCGAGAAATATACGTTGAAGAAGAACTTTTTGGATATCGAGAGCAACTGCCTGGGACACTGGCTCGGTGGGTATGCGGGAGCCTACGGCATACGCTTCGACAGCAGCGGCTGGCTGGGCAGCGACGATGTGACCGACAACACCCGCGGCGGCTCGGCATTCGTGAGAGCTGCTGGAGCTATACCTGTGGCTGAACACATGATGCTGACTGGCGTGAGCATCATGGACGGTCCTGAACTGACGTGGACGGAGTGCTCGCGTGAGACGGCCACTACAAACGATAATGGCTACACTTGCCGCAACTGGAGCTGGTATGCTCAGGCCGAGAATATCACTCTGGACTTGTTCCGGAAAGTGCTGGACGGCACGATACGGATACCTTCGCGCGAGGAGGTGATAGCACGGACTGGCGTTTGCATTGTGAACGACATCAACAAGAATATCAACAAGGAGACGGAACGCAACTCGTATATTACTCCCGAGCACCTCTTCGACGGACTCTACCGCTGCGACGAAGACCAGAACGGAGCTCCCAACCACTGGATAGCCAACCGGTGGTGGCTGAAGGCGACAGGACGCTACCCGACGATACCGCAGGTCTATGCTGAGATTGACGGCATGACATGCTTCAAGAAGTCGGAATACGATAAGACGGTATTTGATGCCTGGATGCAGGAAAGCTTCCTGGAGGAATACTCTGGCGACATCTTTGCGGGCAGGATAGAGAACGGCTGGGTGACGTACAATCCATACCAGTATAACGAATCAACAACCGATGACGGCTACAGGCTATGCAGTGCATCAGACCGGAGAGCCAATGGATGCATACCTCTCAGATATAATAGCTGCGAAGCCGTGGGTCTGGACTATGCTCCTTATTCGTTGGGCATCATCAGGGAATACAGCGACCATATAACTCTCTATCTCACAAACTACCAGACCACAGGTGTGATGTCGGAGGATACTGTGAGGATTTCGGGCGTCCTGTCGCAGCCTGCAGTGATGTGGCAAGACAGGGGTAACCACGAAGCCAGTACGGTAGCATCGTCGTGGGTCGACGGCGTGCTGACAGTCACGGCTGTGCATAACGGCCCGCTCGACCTGACGATAGAGTGTTCTGGGGCTGACACGGACAGGAATGCCTCCTACACTACAGCAACCATCATAGAGCCTGCCGCACCGCCGGTATACGAGGGCGTGCTGCAATACGAGGCAGAGCTGGCCGACTACAAGAGTGTCACTATCCGGAAGTCGGGCTACAACCAGGGACGTGACGGCTTCCTCGGACAGGGCTTTGCGGAGCTGGGAAGCAGGCAGAGCACCCTGCGCTTTGCCGTTGGACTGCCTAAGACAGGCTATTATCTGCTCACGCTGCGTTATGAGGCTGATGCTGCGGGCGGTGTGCTGATAGGCGGGACGGAGTCGGTGAAACTACAGCAGTGCGACAGCTGGAGTACTGTTCAGACGATTGTGAAGATGGACGAGGGCAAGGGCAGCGTGACCTTACAGAACACGGGCGGCACTAAGATATATGTGGACTGCATCACGCTCGAAAGCATCAAGGCAGCGGCGTTCACGCCTGATACCGAAGGCATATACCATGTGTGTCTATCCGACTTGATAGCCAGCGGCAACATCAGTTTTGATGCTGCCACAGGGATAGTCACACAAGACCCCGACAACGGACAGTCAGGAGCCTTGAGGCTGTTTTTCGACCATGCTGACTTCACCAACGTGGCGAGCTTGCTGGTGACATACGAGGGGGAGGGCGACATCTTCCGCTCTCTGCTGATTACCGACAATAACGGCACCAGCGTGAACCCTACGGGAACGCAGGGTGCCTTCTGGTCGAGCAAGTACGCCCTGAACTACTCCGACTACCAGCAAGCCGATGCGAGCAGTGCCGTATGTAAGCTGGAGTGGACTGCCAATACGCCTGGTGAAGCTGTCAGGACGATGACCATTAAGGACATTCTCATCAAATGCACGGTGATTCCCGTGGCTATAGCTGAGAGGCAGGACGGACAAGACGGACAGACTGTAACATACTACGACCTCCAGGGCCGCACAACGGAGACACCGCGACGGGGTATATATATTGTTAAGGGGAAAGGGAAAGTCAATAACGTAATAACGAGATAACGAGATAACGTTATAACGAAAAGTCGTGATAACGTAATAACGAGATAATGAGACAACGCAAAATTCAATAGTGAAAATGAAAGCTTTTGGGTATTATATGATTGCCGTGTTGTTGTGGCTGTCTGTCTCTAATGCCTCTGCGCAGGGGCTGAAGGATGCACTGGGAGAGAGCTTCCTCGTGGGGGCTGCTCTGTCAGTGGAGCAGACAACGGGTCATGACAGCCTGGTCACGGCTACCATCACACAGCATTTCAATTGCATAGTGGCCGAGAACTGCATGAAGCCGGAGGCGTTGCAGCCGCAGGAGGGACAGTTCAAGTGGCGCAAGGCCGACCGCTTCGTGAAATTCGGTGAAGAGCATGGCATGACAGTGATAGGACATGTGCTGGTGTGGCACGCTCAAACTCCCGACTGGTTCTTCAAGGACTCTGTTGGCAACACGGCCTCCAAGGAACTGCTCACGCAACGGATGCGCACCCACATCCACACCGTCGTGGGCCGCTACAAGGGTCGCATCAAGGGATGGGATGTGGTGAACGAGGCTTTTGAGGACGACGGCAGCTACCGTCAGTCGCAGTGGTATCAGATACTGGGACCTGAGTATATTGAACTGGCCTATCGCTTTGCCCATGAAGCCGACCCCGCTGCGGAACTCTACTACAACGATTTCTCCATGTCGGTGCCTGCCAAGCGCGAGGCGGTGTGCCGTTTGGTCAGACAGCTGAAAGAGAAGGGTCTGCGAGTTGATGCCATCGGTATGCAGAGTCACAACGGACTGACGTGGCCCTCCAACGAGGACTACGAGGCCAGCATAGAGGCATACGCCGCCCTGGGTTGTCAGGTGATGATAACCGAACTGGACATGAACGTGCTGCCCAACCCTGAGTCGTTCAGCGGGGCAGAGGTGTCGCTGAGTTTCGACTACAGTGAGAAGATGGACCCCTACAAGAATGGTCTGCCAGCCGACGTAGAGCAGCGTATCAACGAACGCTGGATAGAGTTCTTCGACCTGTACAAGCGTCACAGTCACCAGATCAGCCGCGTCACGCTCTGGGGCGTGAGCGATGCGCAGTCGTGGATGAACGACTGGCCCATCACAGGCCGCACTGCCTATCCACTGCTCTTCGACCGCCATTACCAGCCCAAGCCAGTAGTCGATGACATAATGAAATTGTTCAAGAAGTAAAACAACAACCACCTAACAATGGAACAAAACAACGGTTTCTATAAGCTTTCATGGCTACAGCGCATCGGCTTCGGGTCGGGCGACATGGCCCAGAACCTCATCTTTCAGGTGATTTGCACCTATCTGCTATTCTTCTACACCGACATCTACGGCCTGACACCCTCGGCGGTGGCCATCATGTTCCTTGTCGGTAATGTGGCCAACGTCATCTGGGACCCCATCGTGGGCACCCTCATCGACAAGAGCAACCCGCGCTTCGGCAAGTACCGTTCCTATCTGCTCTACGTGGGCATACCGCTCTCGGGCATGGCCATTCTCTGCTTCTGGAACGGCTTTGCACCGTCGATGGTATATGCCTACGTGACGTATATCTCGATGCAGTTGCTCTACACCTTCATCAATGTGCCCTACGGCGCCCTGAACTCCTCGCTCACCCGCGACACCGACGAGATCACCATCCTCACCAGCGTGCGTATGTTCATGGCCAACATCGGTGGTCTCGCCGTCAACTCGGGGCTGCCGCTGTTCATAGCCTTCATTGCCGGCGCGCCCTCCGGCAGCCTGCCCAAGGAGCCATCGGCATGGTTCACGACGATGACCATCTACGCCATCGTGGGGCTGTGCCTGCTGCTGTTCTGCTTCTCGCAGTGCAAGGAGCGTGTGGTCATGGACGCCAAGACCACACAGGACGTGAAGGTCAGCGACCTGTGGATGGAGTTCATGCGTAACCGTCCGTTGCGCGTGCTGGCATTCTTCTTCATCACGGCCTTTGCCATGATGTCGGTGGGCAATGCCGCAGGGGCATACTTCATGAACAGCAACCTGCACGGCACGGCAGAGGAGCTGTCCGTATTCATGGCCCTGGGTTCCCTGCCCGCCTTCCTGTTCATGCCGTTGGTGCCCTGGTTCAAGCGTCTGTTCGGCAAGAAGAATATGTTCTACATCTTCCTCACCACGGCCATCGTGGGGATGGCCATGCTCTACTTCATCTCGAAGATGGAGAGCCCCAGCATGATGATGATTTATGTGGCACAGTTCATCAAGAGCACGGGTGTCATCGTGTCAACAGGCTACATGTGGGCACTGGTGCCAGAGGTCATCTCCTACGGTGAATATACCACCGGCCGTCGCATCTCGGGCATCGTCAATGCCCTGACGGGACTGTTCTTCAAGGCGGGCATGACCTTCGGCAGCATCGTCGGCCCCGTCGTCCTGGCCTACGTGGGGTACAACAGTGCCACCGTCGAGCAGACACCTCTTGCCGAGGAGGGCATCCTGTGGCTGGTATGTATCATCCCTGCCATTCTGCTGATGCTGGCCATGTACTTCATCTCCCAGTACGAGCTGACGGACGAGGTGATCGACAAGATTAACCGTGAAATAGAACTCCGAAACAAATAGCATAATGTATGGAACCCCGTTATATTTTCCCACATGACTTTATGGCAGACCCCGCTGCCCACGTATTCAATGACAAGTTGTATATCTATCCGTCCCACGACCGCGAGGGCAGTGTCTCGGAGAACGACAACGGCGACCACTTCGACATGAAGGACTACCACTGTCTGTCGCTCGACGACCCCGACAATGGGCTGTGCCACGATGAGGGACTTATCCTCAGCGTGGATGACATCCCCTGGGCCGGTCGTCAGTTGTGGGATAGTGACGTAGTGGAGAAAGGCGGACGTTACTATCTGGTGTTCTGTCTGAAGGACCGCAACGACATCTTCCATTTGGGCGTGGCCACAAGCAATACTCCTACGGGACCTTTCAAGCCGGAACCCGACCCCATTCGTGGTTCCTATTCCATCGACCCCTGCCTGTTCAAAGACAACGACGGTGAGGTGTACTGTTACTTCGGTGGTATCTGGGGCGGACAGTTGCAGTGGTATAAGGACAACCGGCTGATAGAGTTCCCCATCCTTCCGAAGGGCACTGAGAAGGCTTTGCAGCCTCGTGTTGCCCGTATGTCGGATGATATGCTGCAGTTTGCCGAGGAACCGCGACCCGTGGTCATCCTCGACGAGAGCCACCTGCCCATGCTGGCCGAGGATCCGCATCATTTCTTCGAGGCATCTTGGCTGCACAAACGCGGCGACAAATACTATTTCAGCTACTCCACCGGCGACACACATCTCATCTGCTACGCCATAGGCGACAACCCCTACGGCCCCTTCACCTTCCAGGGCGTGCTGCTGAAACCCGTAGTGGGATGGACAAGCCATCACAGCATCTGTGAATACAAGGGACGCTGGTATCTGTTCCACCACGACAGCGTACCCTCGGGCGGCAAGACATGGCTGCGGAGCCTGAAGGTCGTTCCCATCGACTACGACGAGGAGGGACGGATTGTCGTTGGCAACTGACACATTCATACATCGTTATTCCACCTTAACGCCACACAACGTCACGACGACATGAAACCATTTATGGACAAGGACTTCCTGCTGCAAAGCCCCACGGCGCAGGAGCTATACCACGACATTGCCGAGACACTGCCGATTATCGACTACCATTGCCACCTCGACCCGCAGCTTGTGGCCGAGGACCATCGCTTCCGCAGCATCACCGAGCTGTGGCTCGACGGCGACCACTACAAATGGCGCGCCATGCGCACCAACGGCATCCCCGAACGCCTCGTCACGGGGCGTGAGGCCACCGACTGGGAACGCTTCGAGGCGTGGGCGGCAACAGTGCCCTACGCCATGCGCAACCCGCTCTACCACTGGACGCATCTGGAGCTGCGCTCGGCCTTCGGCATCGACAAGCGTCTGAATCCCGACACGGCGCGCGAGATTTTCGACATCTGCAACGACCGCCTGCGGCACGACCCCGCTTTCACGGCCCGCGGCCTCATGCGCCACTACAACGTCGAAGCCGTTTGCACCACCGACGACCCTGCCGACGACCTCCGCCACCACATCGCCTACGCCGGGCAGACAGCCGACACCCTGACGGGAAACGGCAAGTCGCCTTTGGTCCTGCCCACATGGCGTCCCGACAAGGCCATGCAAGCCGACAACCCCAAGGCATACAGGGCATACATAGAACGCCTCGGCGAGGCTGCCGACGTGGACATACGCACCTTCGCCGACCTCATGGAGGCACTTCAGCGCCGCCACGACTTCTTTGGCAGCGCGGGATGCCGCCTCAGCGACCACGGCCTGGAGGAGTTCTATGCCGAGCCGTGCACAGAGAGCCAGGCCGCCGCGCTCTTCGACAAGGTCATGGGCGGCCGGCAGCTCACCGCCGACGAACTGCGCACCTTCAAGAGCACCATGCTCCGCGCCTTTGCCATTCAGGACCATGAGGCGGGGTGGGTGCAGCAGTTCCACTACGGTGCGCTGCGCAACAACAACAGTCGCATGATGCGACAGGTCGGTGCCGACACAGGCTTCGACAGCATCGGCGACTGGCACACCGCGGCCTCGATGTCGCGATTCCTCGACAGCCTCGACGCCGAGGGACGGCTGGCAAAGACCATCCTCTACAATCTCAACCCTGCCGACAATGCCATGGTGGCCACGATGATAGGCAACTTCCAGGACGGCAGCGTAGCAGGCAAGATTCAGTGGGGGTCGGGATGGTGGTTCCTCGACCAGAAGGACGGCATGGAGCAGCAGATGAACACCCTCTCGCTCCTCGGGCTGCTCTCGCGTTTCGTGGGGATGCTCACCGACTCGCGCTCGTTCCTCTCATACCCTCGCCACGAGTATTTCCGTCGCACGCTTTGCAACCTCATCGGCAACGATGTCGAACAGGGCCTGCTGCCATACGACGGCTACGAGCGGCAGCGCATACAGGACATGGTCAAGGACGTCTGCTACCTCAATGCGAGGTTCTTCTTCCACTTCAATCGACAAGTGGCAAACAGCTAAACGCTAAACCCTTAAAAGGTGAATGATAAGATGGCAAATCGTAAAACTAACTGGCGATGGTGGATATGCAGCCTGCTCTTCGTGGCCACAACCGTCAACTACCTCGACCGTCAGGTCCTTTCGCTGACGTGGAAGGACTTTATCGCCCCTGAGTTCCACTGGAACGACAACAACTATGGCAACATCGTGGCCATATTCTCCATCTTCTATGCCTTCATCTCGCTCTTCGCAGGGCGGGTCATCGACTGGCTCGGCACAAAGCGAGGCTACATCACGGCCATCGTGGTGTGGTCCGTGGGCGCATGCCTCCACGCAGGATGCGGCTGGGCCACGATGCGGCTCACGGGGCTGCCCTCCAAGGCCGCCCTGCTGGCCGTGGAGGACGGCACAGAACTGGCGCTGACGGTGACAACCATCAGCGTATGGCTCTTCCTGGCCTGCCGCATCGTCCTCGCCACGGGCGAGGCCGGCAACTTCCCCGCAGCCATCAAGGTCACGGCAGAGTACTTCCCCAAGAAAGACCGTGCGCTGGCAACATCGATCTTCAACGCCGGCGCGTCGGTGGGAGCACTGGCCGCACCGCTCACCATTCCCCTCCTGGCACAGCACCTCGGGTGGGAGATGGCTTTCATCATCATCGGCGGCATAGGCTTCATCTGGGCCGGACTGTGGTTCGTGCTCTATGAACCGCCCGCCAAGAGCCGCTTCGTCAACGCCGCAGAGCTGGAGTACATACACCAGGACGAGAGCCATGCCACCCCCGCAACGGCCCAGACAATCACGTCGCCCTCAGCCGAAGAGAAGGGAGTGGGGCTGCTGCGTTACTTCACCTTCCGCCAGACGTGGGCCTTCATCGTCGGCAAGCTGCTGACGGACGGCGTGTGGTGGTTCCTCCTCTTCTGGGCACCGGCCTACTTCTCGGAGCTGGGCTATCCCTCGTCATCGGGCATGGGACAGGCACTGATATTCGTGCTCTATCTCATTGTGACGCTGGTGTCCATCGGTGGCGGCTATCTGCCGAAGTTCTTCGTCGAGCGCCACGGCATGAACCCCTATGCCGGACGCATGAGGGCGATGCTCATCTTTGCCTTCATGCCCGTCTTCGCCATGTTCGCACAGCCGCTGGCCGACGTCTCGCCATGGTGGCCTTGCATCATCATCGGCGTGGCAGGGGCAGGACACCAAGCATGGTCGGCAAACCTCTATTCCACCATCGGCGACATGTTTCCCAAGTCGGCCGTGGCCACCATCACCGGCATCGGAACGATGTTCGGCGGGCTATGCTCATTCGCCATCAACAAGGGTTCGGGAATGCTCTTCACATATGCCGAGGGCCAGGGCGCAGCCTTCACCTTCTTCGGCGTCGAGGGCAAGCCTGCCGCCTACATGATGGTGTTCTGCTATTGCGCAGTGGCATACATCGTTGCATGGTGCTGCATCAAGGCCCTCGTCCCTCACTACCGAAAGGTGGAAATGTAATGCAACGTGATAACGTAATAACGATACAACGTAATAACGAAAAGATATGGAAAGAACATGGCGTTGGTTCGGCAAGAAGGATAAGATCACTCTTGCCCAGTTAAGACAAATCGGGGTGGAGGGCATCGTCACAGCCCTGCACGACGTGCCACTCGGCGAGGTGTGGACGCGCGAGCGCATCCGCGACCTGCGTGAGTACATAGAGAGCTATGGCATGCGCTGGAGCGTGGTGGAGAGCCTGCCGGTGGTGGAAACCATCAAGTATGGCGGCCCCGACCGCGACGAGCAGATAGAGGTCTATAGGCAGTCGCTGCGCAACCTCGCGGCCGAGGGCATACACTGCGTCTGCTACAACTTCATGCCCGTGCTCGACTGGGCACGCACCGACCTGGCACATGCCAACCCCAACGGCGCATCGAACCTCTACTTCAACTATGGCGAGTTTGCATACTTCGACATCTATATATTGAAGCGCGCGGGTGCGCGCGAGGAATGGGCTGCCTTCCGCTTCCCAGAGGGCTACGGCGAGGGGCGTGATGTGCTGGCCGAGGCCGACGCGCTGGCCAGGTCCATGACTCCCGAGCAGGACCACAAACTGGTGGAGAACATCGTCATCAAGACACAGGGCTTCGTCAGCGGCAACTTCAGCGAGAACGACGAGGCACCCGTGCAGAAGTTCCGTGAGTTCCTCGACCTCTACAAGGGCATCGACAAGGCACAGCTGCGCCAGAACATGAAGTACTTCCTCGAAGCCGTCATGCCGGTGTGTGAGGAGTGCAACATGAACTTGTGTGTGCACCCCGACGACCCGCCCATCGAAATCCTGGGGCTGCCGCGCATCGTGCGCACCGAGGACGACATACAGTGGTTCCTCGATGCCGTACCCAACAAGCACAACGGACTCACCTTCTGTGCCGGCAGCCTCTCTGCCGGAGCCTACAACAACGTAGTCTGGCTGGCGAAGAAGTTCGCACCGCGCACACACTTCGTACACCTGCGCTCGTGCCACATCTTCCCCAACGGCGACTTCACCGAGGCTTCGCACCTGGGCGGAAGAGCCGACCTCATCGAGCTGTGCCGCATCTTCGAGCAGGAGAACCCGAACCTCCCCATGCGTGTGGACCACGGCATGACCCTCACCGATGAACCCGGCGGCATCTTCGACGAGAGCAGCCACGGCCACAACGCAGGCTATACGTTGCTGGGCCGCATGTTCGCCATGGCACAGGTGCAGGGCATCCTCGCCACCGTGGATCGCGAGCTGGGCATCCCCTACAAGCAGCCGGGATTCTTCGACTGAAACCTGAACTCTTGGAGCAGCGAGAGCCATCGTGCTTGCACGGTTGGCCGAGTCGTGACAAGAGTCAACGAAGTTAAACCTGAAACTTGAAACCCAAAGCATGAAACTTACTGACTTATTAAGCGGCAGCCTCAACGCCGCAGAATGGGAGCAAAAGGGCTACCGGCTCCCCAACTTCGACATACAGGCCGTGCGCGCGAACACGGCCAAGAACCCCACGTGGGTGCACTTCGGCGGTGGCAACATCTTCCGTGCCTTCCCCGCCGCCATCCTCAACGACGCGCTGAACACGGGCAAGTACGACCGAGGCGTCATCGTGGCAGAGACCTTCGACTTCGAGGTCATCGACAAGGCCTACACCCCCTACGACAACCTCTCGCTGCTCGTCTCGCTACAGGGCGACGGCAACATCGAGAAGAAAGTCATCGCAAGCGTCACCGAGGCCCTCAAGGCCGACCCGCAGTTCCCCGACTGGCAGAGGCTTGTGGAGATTTTCCGCAACCCCTCGCTGCAGATGATCTCATTCACCATCACCGAGAAAGGCTACGGCTTCAACGAGGCCGACCTGGCACGCGGGATGAACCCCGTCTTCGCCTTGGGCAAGGTGACGGCTCTGCTCTACGAACGCTGGCAGGCAGGGGGCTTCCCGCTGACAGTACAGTCCATGGACAACTGCTCGCACAACGGCGACAAGGTGCGAGCCGGTGTCATGGCCTATGCCGGACGGTGGGTGAACGACGGCCTCGTGCCGCAGGCCTTCCTCGACTATCTCTGCGATGAGACCAAGGTGACATTCCCCTGGTCGATGATAGACAAAATCACCCCGCGACCCCACCAGAAGGTGAAGGAACTCCTTGAGGCCGACGGCTTTGAGGACAACAACTACATCGAGACGGAACGCCACACCTTCACCGCGCCGTTCGTGAATGCCGAGGAAACGCAGTACCTGGTCATCGAGGACCACTACACCAACGGCCGCCCGCCCCTCGATCTGGGTGGCGCGCTTTACACCACACGCGAGACCGTCGATAAGGTGGAGACGATGAAAGTGACCACATGCCTCAACCCCCTCCACACCGCCATGAGCATCTACGGATGTCTGCTGGGCTACACCCTCATCAGTGCCGAGATGCAGGACAAGGACCTGCGCACCTTCATCCAGAAGATTGGCTACATCGAGGCTATGCCCGTGGTGACCGACCCGGGAGTTCTGAACCCGTATGAGTTCATCGGAGCTGTCATCAACCGCCGCCTGCCCAATCCCTTCATGCCCGACGCTCCGCAGCGCATCGCTATGGACACATCTCAGAAACTCCCTATCCGCTTTGGCGAGACCATCAAGAAGTACATCGCCCGAGGTCTGGACATGCAGAACCTCGTGCTCATCCCGCTCGTTCTGGCAGGCTATGCCCGCTACCTGAAAGGTATCAAAGACGACGGCACTCCCTTCGACCCTTCGCCCGATCCCATGCTTGCGGAGTTGCAGCAGATCGTTGCTCCGCTTGAGGTGGGCAGACCCCAGCAGGACTACAGTTGCCTGCGTCAACTCTACAGCCGTCAGGATGTATTCGGTCTTGACCTCTACGAGGCCGGTCTGGGCGAGCAGATAGAGGGCATGGTGCAGGAACTCTTCGCCGGCAACGGTGCGGTAAGGGCGACACTGCACAAATATGTAAGCGCAAGATAAATAAGGGTATGCCGTTACCCTTTACTGAATGCAAAAGGTAACGGCATATAAACATGGCATTTGATGGGGGCAAACGATAGATAGTCCGTCTGTTGTTTGTTCCCATTGTATTTGCCCCTGATAGCCTAACAAGGTAACATTCTTTATAGGCATACTGCCTTTGGCGAGGCTCTTGATACAGAGTGTCTGTTCAGGTTGAGGCACAGCCAGCGTGAAGGCATAGAGGCTGCTGTCCTTGCCCACGGTGAAACGTATGTCGTCGGGTGTGTATGGAAAGTCAGCATGTGCTCTCCCCAGATTGCCGCCCGGCATCGTCTTCAGTTTGCCGTTCTTCGTCTCGCCCTCGCCGATGGTTGTCCAGGCATGGCTGCCGTAGATGGCTTGGCCGTTGACCTTCAGCCACTGTCCGACTCTCTCGAGCATATCGACACAGGCATCTTCGATGGATCCATCAGGTCGCAGGGGAATGTTCAGTGCTACGTTGCCGTCGCGACTGACAGCTTCTATGATGAAGCGTACAACGGTGGCGGCATCATATATAAATCCTGGTGAATAGAACCAGTCGCCTACGGGAGCCTCGCGTATCCAGGGTTGCGAGGTGATGATGCTGTCGGGGAAACCGAACTCGGCTGTGTTTACGGCTCCGTTGGTGGGGCGTCGGAACTTGATGATGCTGAAGGTATTGACTTCGCCGCGCCGCTGGAGGGTGCGGTTGTAGTAGTCGGCCAGCACTGTCTGCATGGCGTTGCACTTATAGCCGGTGCCCGTGCCGTCGCCCACAAATGGCCCTTGGGTGATACCGTCGGTGTAGATGAAGTCGGGGTCGTAGTTCACCACCACGTCCATCATGCGCAGTGCCCACTGAGTGGCATACCACTTGGCATAGTCGAGATGGCCGGTGTAGATGCCGTCGTTGGGCGCGTTCCAGTCGGTGCGTGCCTTTTCCTCGACACTCTCGTACTCGCGCAGGTCGATACCGTAGAGGCGGCGCGGATCCAGCCCTTCCCACCACTTGCCTTTGCCGTCGGCCAGCGTCAGGTTACCGTCATAGGGCACACCCGCCTTGTCGCCCGTCCTGTCGGCACCGAAGGCCGTTTGCCACCACCACCACGTATACTCGTGGTGGAACGTGACGCCATAATGCATCCCATGCTTGCGGCAGGCGGTGACCCACTCGTGCAACAGGTCGCGCTTCGGACCTACATTCACAGAGTTCCAGGGCTGGTAGCGCGAGTTCCACAGGTCGTAGTTATCGTGGTGTACGCCCTGTATCATCAGAAAGCGTGCTCCGGCCTTCTGATACAGTGCCGTCAGTGCCTCCGGGTCTAACTTGGTGGGATTCCACTCGTTCAGCACATCCTTGTAGCCCACCTCCGACGGGTGACCGTAGCGTCTGAGGTGGTTCGTGTAGGCCCTGTGTCCTTGTTTGTACAGGTTGCGTGCATACCAGTCGCCGCTCTCGCCGGCAGCCTGCGGACCGAAGTGTACCCAGAAGCCTATCTTGGCTTCGCGCAGCCACTCCGGATTACCTGGATAGTTCTGTTCTATTGACTCCCAGTTGGGCTTGAACGGTCCGTCGGCAACAGGTATGTCGAGTTGTACTTCCTGAAAAGCGGATGCATCGCCCATTGCAACGCTGCCCACAGCCTTGGGCGGTTGTATATCGGGCATAGGCGGCAGTTCCGGCAGTGCGGATGTCTGGCGGCACTGAACGTCAGTGTCGTGTTGTGCATGCATGGTTGCTGCGAGGCACAGCAAGGAGCATGCGGCAAGCAGAGTCTTCATATACGTTGTCATACTAATCGTTGTGTTTGGTTACGTACAGTCCTATCATGGCACCTATGAAACCGCCGGAGCGGGCCGTGCTGACATTGGAGGCATCGACACCCATGGCGATAGGTTGCCATAGAGTGTTGTCGCCCAGGGCATAGTAGAAGTTGTAGTAGCGTCCGTCGGCCTCAATCTTCAGGCGGACAGGCGTGTCGTTGTCTGGCAGGAAGCAGGAGCCGATAAGCATCTCTTCCTTCTCCACACGTTTCAGTACCAGTGCGGGACGGCCGTTGAGCATGGTCTTGCCGAACAGCAGGTGATGATTCTCGTCCTGGAATACGGTCATTCCGGCCAGACGCTTCGACGAGCTTGGCGCAAACGACAGTTCTGTCTCTACGGTGCAGCAGATGTGCTGCTGGCGGCAGAAGATGGCTGACAGCGGTTTGGTCTGCTTAATACTGCCCGTAGAAGGATGCAGTGTCAGGCCCTTGGCGGTGAGCGTATAGGCATCGGCCAGCGGGTTGCGCAGGAAGAGCCAACGCCGGTGCAGCGTCTGGCCGTCGAAGCGGTCGGTATAGGAGAAATTGCCAGTGAGTGTCTCGCCGCTGACCGACAGCCCCTTCTTCTCCACCACGGTAGGCACAGCCTTGCCCTTCTCAAGTATCTGAGGCCAGCCGTCGTTCCATGTCACCGGTAGCAGAAATGTCTCGCGCCCGGTGTTGTACATGCCGCCCTCGTAGGGGCGGCAACCTAGGAACACAGCCCACCATTCGCCTTCCTTAGTCTGAATCAGGTCGGCATGACCTGTCGAGGTAACCTTGTCAGGACGGCTGTCACTCAGGTTGCGTTGGGTCAGGATGGGGTTGTGCGGACATTCCTCCCACGGTCCCTGAGGCTTCTTGGCACGGAAGATAACCTCGCTGTGGCCGTCGCCCGTACCGCCCTCGGCACACATCAGATAGTAATACTTGCCGATATGGTAGAGATGAGGCCCCTCAATCCAGATGGGGTGCTCGGTGACGTGCGTGCCGCCGCGCACAATCTCTGTGGGTTCGCCCACGATGCTGTCGCCTGCTACGCTGAACTCCAGCAGACGTATGGCCCGCTGCCCCTCGTATTCAGCCTCGCCATAGACGGGGGCGTTGTGTACGATGTAGGCCCGTCCATCACGGTCGAAGAGGAACGAGGGGTCTATGCCGTCCACCTTGGGCAGGTAGATGGGGTCGCTCCAGCCCTGGTGCGGGTCGCGGGTTTTCACGTAGAAGTTGCCGCCCTTGCCCACATTGGTAGTAATCATGTAGAAAGTCTCATTCTTCTCGTTGTAACTGACGGCCGGCGCATAGATGCCGCCCGACACCCACTGCCCTTGCAGTTGCAACTGCGACTCGCGGTCGAGCACATGGCCAATCTGCTGCCAGTTGACTAGGTCTTTCGATTCGAAGATGGGCACCCCGGGGAAGAACGAGAACGACGAGTTCACCAGATAGTAGGTGTCACCCTTACGGCATACGGCAGGGTCGGGATAGAAGCCCGCCAGTATGGGGTTCAGGAACTCTGTCGTAGGATTAATGTCCTTCTCGAAGCACTGGTCGTGACCTGTGTACTCGAAATAGGAGAATACGGCATCCTGTGCCGCGCTGCCTAATGCAACTATTGCTATTAGGCACGTCATGAGGAATTTGTGCATTGTATGTATGATTTGATAATAACAGGTCAGAATAGTCATGTTGCAAATATATAATGAATTATACTAGCAGATGCTGTGTTTTGTTACATTCGTTTCAAAATAAGTATCACCATGGCCAAATGAAACAAAACAGGAAAGCAAATGTAACAAATACTGAATGAAGCATAGTCTAAGCAATGTATATTTGCAGCCATGAGGCTCACACAAAGAATCCGAGTTCTCTTGAAAAAATACTTCATTCCCTAACCCTTAATACATATCGTACGAACAATGACATCCGATAAAGGAAACAAAAGCTACCTCATAGGAATAGTTATGGTGGCGGTGCTGGGTGGTCTGCTCTTTGGTTACGACACCGCCGTGATATCCGGTGCGGAGAAAGGCCTGCAGGCTTTCTTCATTAGCTCGCAGGATTTTGTATATACCGACTTCATGCATGGTTTCACGTCGTCGAGTGCCCTCATCGGATGCATCATCGGCTCGGCTCTGTCGGGATGGCTTGCCTCGTCCTTGGGCCGCAAGAGAGCGTTGATGGTGGCGGGGTTGCTGTTCTTCGTATCAGCACTTGGGTCGATGAGTCCTGAGTTCTTGTTGTTCAAACACGGCGTACCGTCGTTCTCGCTCCTTATAGCATTCAATGTCTATCGTGTCATTGGCGGTATAGGAGTCGGGCTGGCATCTGCCATCTGCCCTATGTACATAGGCGAGGTGGCTCCGTCCGAAATCAGAGGTATGCTAGTCAGCTGGAACCAGTTTGCCATCATCTTCGGTCAGTTAGTGGTCTATTTTGTCAACTTCCTCATCTTGGGAGAACACACCAACCCTATCATTGAGGCTATAGGCCAAGGAGTGAATGCCGTGAGTCCCGACAGTGACCCTTGGACTATTGCCACAGGCTGGCGATACATGTTCGGCTCAGAAGCTGTTCCGGCAGGGCTGTTCACGTTGCTCATCTGTTTCGTGCCGGAAACGCCGCGTTATTTAGTCAGCATAGGACATGACGGGAAGGCACTGGACATACTGTCGCGCATCAACGGCAGCAGCAAGGCACGGCAGATTCTCAACGACATCAAGGAGACCATCACCGTGAAGACCGAGCGGCTGTTCACCTACGGCTACCTGTGCATCTTCGTGGGCATCATGCTATCCGTATTCCAGCAGGCTGTAGGCATCAACGCCGTACTCTACTACGCACCGCGCATCTTCGGTGATATGGGCATGACAAACCCGATGGTGAACACTGTGGTTATGGGTGTGGTGAACATACTGTTCACGCTGGTAGCGGTGTTCACAGTTGAGAAGCTGGGACGTAAGCCTCTGCTCATCTGTGGCAGCATAGGCATGGCTCTGGGTGCCTTCGGTGTGGCACTTACTTTCGGTCATCAGGGCATGGAGATGCTGACCATGCTCAGCATCATGGTCTATTCGGCTTCGTTCATGTTCTCATGGGGCCCCATCTGCTGGGTGCTCATAGCCGAGATATTCCCCAACACTATCCGTGGTGCGGCTGTGGCTATCGCCGTGGCCTTCCAGTGGATCTTCAACTTCATCGTGTCGTCTACATTCGTTCCCATGTTTAACATGCACATCACAGATGGCGATGACTTCGGCCATTGGTTCACCTATGCCCTCTATGGCCTGATATGCGCTGTCGCAGCTATTTTCGTTTGGCGTCTTGTGCCTGAGACCAAAGGTAAGACGCTGGAGGACATGAGCAAGCTGTGGGGGAAATAGCAGCGTGAAACAAAAGCAACCTCATCCGCAACAAAAAAAGCTGTTACTAACGTGACAAAGGACTATCTTTGCGGTGAACAAACAATCTATAAGCAAATAAGAGTTATGAATCAGAAGTATCTTGTAGGTCTTGACGTGGGTAGCTCGTCGGTCAAGGCATCGCTGGTCAACGTCGAGACGGGCGAGTGTGCAGGCTCGGCCTTCTATCCCAAGAGCGAGGCGCCCATCATCGCCGTGCGTGCGGGCTGGGCCGAGCAGGAGCCACAGATGTGGTGGAACAATATGAAGCTCGCCCTGGCCGAGGCCATGACGGCTGCCGGTGCCACGGGCGACGAGGTTGCAGCCATCGGCATCTCATACCAGATGCACGGCCTAGTCTGCGTGGACAAAAACCTGCAGCCCCTGCGCCCGGCCATCATCTGGTGCGACTCGCGCGCTGTGCCTTACGGTGAGCGTGCCTTCGATGAGCTGGGTCATGAGCTTTGCCTCACCCATCTGCTCAACTCACCCGGCAACTTCACAGCCGCCAAACTGGCGTGGGTGAAGGACAACGAGCCAGAGGTCTTTGAGCGCATATACAAGATTATGCTTCCCGGCGACTACATCGCCATGCGCATGAGCGGCACCGCCAACACCACCGTCGGCGGCCTCTCGGAGGGCATGCTGTGGGACTTCAGGGAGAACAGCCCTGCCCGCTTCCTCATGGACTACTACGGTTTCGACGCATCGCTGCTGCCGGAGGTGGTGCCCACGTTCAGCATACAGTCGCAGGTGTCGGCTACCGCTGCCGCCGAGCTGGGCCTACGTGCCGGTACACCCATCGCCTATCGCGGTGGCGACCAGCCCAACAACGCCCTCTCGCTCGGTGTGCTCAATCCCGGCGAGATAGCCGCCACGGCCGGAACGTCGGGGGTCGTCTATGGCGTCCTGGGCGACGTGAACTACGACCCGAAGAGCCGTGTCAACACCTTCGCGCACGTCAACCACCAGCCTGCTGCCGCCGGCCTGCCCAGCGACACCACCCGCCTCGGCGTACTCCTCTGCATCAACGGCACGGGAATACTGAATGCATGGGTGCGGCGCAACGTGGCGCCTGAAGGCATCAGCTACCCCGGCCTGAACCCGCTCATGGACGCAGTGCCCATCGGCAGCGAGGGTGTCACCGTCATCCCCTTCGGCAACGGCGCCGAGCGCGTGTTGGAGAACCGTGAGACAGGCTGCAGTATCCACGGCCTGAACTTCAATCGCCACACGCGGAACCACATCATCCGTGCTGCCCAGGAGGGTATCGTCTTCTCCTTCTGCTACGGCATGGAGGTCATGCAGCAGATGGGCATGGACATACAGACCATCCACGCGGGCCATGCCAATATGTTCCTTTCGCCCATCTTCCGTCAGACGCTGGCCAACACCAGCGGAGCCACCATCAAGCTGTTGGAGACCGACGGCGCAGCGGGTGCCGCCAAGGGTGCCGGCATCGGCTGCGGCATCTACAGGGATGGTGCTGAGGCTTTCGCATCGTTCAAGCAGCTGGCCGTCATCGAGCCACGGCAGGCCGACCGAGAGGCTACCCGCGCCGCCTACGACCGCTGGCGCGAGGTGCTCAGCCGTCAGGTGAGGGTGGAATAATGTTTTCTCGTGATAACGTGATAACGTAATAACGTGATAACGAAACAATAATCTTTTAACTCCAAACAACAATGACAAAAGAGTATTTCCCGTTTATCGGAAAGGTTCCCTTTGAGGGAACAGAGAGCAAGAACGTGTTGGCCTTCCACTACTACGAGCCCGAGCGCGTGGTGGCAGGCAAGAAAATGAAAGACTGGCTGCGCTTCGCCATGGCATGGTGGCACACGCTCTGTCAGGCCAGCGGCGACCAGTTTGGCGGTCAGACCCGTTCGTATGAGTGGGACAAGGCCTCCGATGCCGTGCAGCGCGCCAAGGACAAGATGGACGCAGGCTTCGAGATTATGGACAAGCTGGGCATTGAGTTCTTCTGCTTCCACGATGTAGACCTTGTGGAGGAGGGTGCCACCGTTGCCGAGTACGAGTCACGCATGAAGGCCATCACCGACTACGCCCTCGAGAAGATGAAGCAGTATCCCGCCATCAAGAACCTCTGGGGTACGGCCAACGTGTTCGGCAACAAGCGCTACATGAACGGTGCTGCCACCAACCCCGACTTCGACGTCGTGGCCCGTGCCGCCGTGCAGATTAAGAACGCCATCGATGCCACAATCAAGCTTGGCGGTCAGAACTATGTGTTCTGGGGCGGACGTGAGGGCTACATGAGCCTCCTCAACACCGACCAGAAGCGCGAGAAGGAGCACCTGGCACAGATGCTCACCGCTGCCCGCGACTACGCTCGCAAGCAGGGCTTCAAGGGCACCTTCCTCATCGAGCCCAAACCCATGGAGCCCAGCAAGCACCAGTATGATGTCGATACGGAGACCGTCATCGGCTTCCTGCGCGCACACCACCTCGACAAGGACTTCAAGGTCAACATCGAGGTGAACCACGCCACGCTCGCCGGCCACACCTTCGAGCACGAGCTCGCTTGCGCCGTCGATGCCGGGATGCTCGGCAGCATCGATGCCAACCGTGGCGATGCACAGAACGGTTGGGACACCGACCAATTCCCCATCGACAACTATGAGCTCACACAGGCCATGATGGAGATTATCCGCAACGGCGGCCTCGGCACCGGCGGCACCAACTTCGATGCCAAGATACGCCGCAACTCGACCGACCTCGAGGACCTCTTCATCGCACACATCAGCGGTATGGATGCCATGGCGCGCGCCCTTCTCAACGCCGCTGCCATCCTCGAGGAGAGCGAGCTGCCCGCCATGAAGAAGGCCCGCTATGCCAGCTTCGACCAGGGCCTCGGCAAGGACTTTGAGGACGGCAAGCTCACGCTGGAGCAGGTCTATGAATACGGCAAGAAGGTTGAGGAACCCGCCCAGACCTCCGGCAAGCAGGAGAAGTACGAGACCATCGTGGCTCTCTATGCCAAGTAAGTGATGGTTAAATCATAACTTGGGACGATTTGAGTAAGCACTCTTAGGAGTACACCTTGTAGCAGTTGTAGTTTTGTTGTACCTTTGCCCCGCAATAGTGCACCAAAATTGCAACTGTTACTATTATGACCAAGGAAGAGTTCCTGTACATTACAATAAATAATGTTAAAAACCAAGAGAAATTGCAAAAATATATGTTTCGGTAGTAATTTTGTTTGCTATGGACAGGGATTGAATGCTGAATAATTCACAACTTTGCAACCACATCCGTTTATTAACAGCTTAAAAAGAAGAATGAATTATGACTAAGGAAGAAGCATTGAAGCAGTTTGCCCAGCTGGGCGCTGTATGGTTTGGAAACAGTAAGCAACATTTTGCCTTCTCGGCCTACTGCCGTCTGCAAGGCTGGAACAAGCTGGCCGACAAGTGGAAGGAAGAGGCTGAAGAGGAATGGGAAGAGGCAGAGGAAGTGCTGAATCGTCTGGTGGAACTGGGCTGCAAGCCCGCTGACCTGCAGGAGGCTATGAAGACGCAGGAGTTCCCCTTCTATGACGACCCAAAGCAGCAAATTGAGTCAGACTATCAGCCCGATGGCGTCAGGATTCTGAGCGAGTTGGCAGCGGCCTTCAACGATGACTACCCCACGAAGAAACTCATCGAGAAGTGGATTGACGACGAGAAGGACCACATGGCATGGGAGTGCCAATACCTGAACTATATCGAGAAACTGGGCTATGAGAACTTCCTTACCGCTATGATGTAAGGACATTGAAGATTGAGGATTGAAAATTATGAAGGAGAAAGTATTACAGGCAATGCGCGAGGCGGGCAAGCCCGTCTCCGCTGGTGATGTGACAAAGGCGTTGGGTGCCGACCGCAAGGAGGTCGACAAGGCTTTCGCCGAGTTGAAGAAGGAGGGCGCGATTGTGTCGCCCGTCCGCTGCAAGTGGGAACCGGCAAAGTAAGACAAACCATGAAAGCAACAAAGAAAGTATTTGAGTTCCTGGAGAAGGCAGGAACGTTTTATCTCGCAACAGTAGAGGGCGACCAGCCCCGCGTACGTCCTTATGGAGCCATGCTCTATTTCGAGGATAAGATTTATATCATGGCCTTCGGCAAGACCAATGCCACCCGTCAGATTGCCCAGAATCAGAAGGCAGAAATCTGTGCCTTTAAGGGTCAGACGCTGCGCATCGAGTGCCGTCTGGTAGAGGACAACCGTCCTGAAGTGGGCAAGGCTCTGGTCGACAAGATGCCCGTGTTGAAGCCCGCCCTCGGCGAGAACGGTGAGAACGGTGTGATGTACTATCTAAAGGACGCCAAGGCCGATTTCTTCAAGATGATGGAACTGGTAGAGACCGTGACCTTCTAACATGGCGTTAGTCATCGGCCTACTCATTCCCCTGCTGGGAACCATGCTCGGGGCGGCATTCGTCTTTCTGATGAAGGACGAGATGTCACCCCGACTCCAAAAGTCGTTACTCGGCTTTGCCTCCGGCGTGATGGTAGCTGCCTCCGTTTGGTCTCTGCTCATCCCTGCGATGGAGATGGAAGAGGCAAAAGGAGTCGGGTCGGTACTGCCTGCCGCCGTCGGTTTCCTGTTGGGTATGGGTTTCCTGCTGCTACTCGACGAACTGACGCCCCACCTGCACTTGGGAACCGACAAGCCTGAAGGTCCCCGCTCGCATTTGTCCCGCACGGCGATGCTGACTCTGGCTGTCACCATCCACAATCTGCCGGAAGGCATGGCTGTCGGTGTGGTGTTTGCTGGAGCTGAGAACGGTGCGGTAGGTCTGTCGCTCGCCAGCGCACTGGCCGTAAGCATCGGTATAGCCATCCAGAATGTGCCGGAGGGGGCCATTATCTCCATGCCGATGCGGGCTGCGGGCAATAGCAAGTGGCGTTCCTTCGTCATCGGCAGCCTCAGTGGTGTCGTTGAACCTATAGGCGGACTGGCCGTGGTATTGCTGGCTTCGCTGATGACTCCCGTATTGCCGTATATGCTGGCCTTTGCCGCCGGTGCTATGTTCTATGTCGTCGTAGAGGAACTCATCCCCGAAGCCTCCGAAGGCGAGCACTCCAACCTCAGCACCATCGGCTTCGCCATCGGTTTCGTGCTGATGATGGTGCTTGACGTGGTAATGGGATGAGCGGACATTGAACATGGGTAAGCACTCTTGGAAGTACACCTTGTAGCAGTTGTATGAAAATAGGCTGGCACAATGTTCAACTGTGCCAACCTGTGTGATGATGACAATGATCAGTGCTGCTGTCCCTTCTGGCCGTAGTAGGCGTTGGGGCCGTGCTTACGCATATAGTGCTTCTCCACGAGAAGGGGATTCATGGTGAGGTTGGGGTTCACGGAGAAGGCGACGAAAGCCATCTTGGCACATTGCTCCATGACCTTGGCGTTATAGACAGCATTGTCCGGAGATGTACCCCAAGAGAAAGGCCCGTGGTTCTTCACGAGGACGGCGGGCGTGTGGTCGGGATTGATGCCGCGGATGTTCAGGATTTCATCCACGATGACGTTGCCTGTCTCCAGTTCATACTGTCCCTTCACCTCGGCTTCGGTCATGTCGCGGGTGCAAGGGATGTCCTTGTAGAAATAGTCGGCATGAGTTGTGCCGATGTTAGGGATGTCCTTGCCCGCCTGTGCGAAGGCTGTTGCGTAGGTGCTGTGGGTGTGAACCACGCCCTGGATGTTGGGGAATGCCTTGTAGAGCACGAGATGTGTGGGGGTGTCGCTCGACGGGTTGAGGTCGCCCTCCACCACCTTGCCTGTCTCCAGATCAACGACAACCATGTCGTCTACCTTCATATCATCGTAGCTGACGCCAGAGGGCTTGATGACTACAAGTCCCTTCTCACGGTCTATACCTGAGACGTTGCCCCAAGTAAAGATTACGAGTCCTTGCTTCACGAGGTCAAGGTTGGCCTTGAACACTTTTTGTTTTAGTTCTTCTAGCATAGGTTGTTAGGTTATGAGATTGTAAGGTAATATGGTTTTGATATTATATGGTTGATAGGCAGAGCTATCATGGATTGTCAAAGTTTGAAGTTCGGCTCGCGCTGATACACAGAGTCGTTGAATTTGTACAACGCTGCGCCTCGCTTGGAGGACTGACGGTCCTTCTCCTCGGTCTTCTCGATGAATGTCATCTCTAAGATACGCTTGCGGAAATTGCGTTTGTCCAGTGGTTCGGCCAGTATTACCTCATACAGCTGTTGCAGTTGTGTCAGAGTGAACTTACGCGGTAACAGCTGGAAGCCAACGGGCTTACGCTGTATGCGCTCCCTGAGTTTCTCTATAGCCTTTGACACCATGTCGAGGTGATCAAAGAGCAGAGGTGGCAACTGGGCTACATTCTCCCAGTAGGCCGAATTTTCGTGATTGAGTTCCTTATTCACCTTGTCGATATCCATCAATGCAAAGTATGCTATGGATATCACGCGGTTGCCGGAATCACGATGTACGCTACCGAAGGCACCTACTTGCTCCATGTAGACATCGCTAATCCCTGTCAGTTGTTTGAGTACTCGGTGTGCAGCTTCATCAAGGTCCTCTTCTGGTTTTACGAAGCCACCCATCAGAGACCATTCGCCAATGCGAGGCTCGAAGGGACGCTTCTGTACGAGTAACTTCAATGCACCATCCTGAAAACCAAAGATGATGCAGTCCACTGCTACGTGGAATTTGGGGTAGTGACTATAATAGGTGGTTGCCACGGCGGGTCGTAATAGTTGAGAGTTGAGAGTTGAGAGTTAATAGTTGAAAGTTGAGAGTTGGGCTTCAACACCCAACTCACAACTTTCAACTGTTTCACTTACCAGAAGTACCAGTAGAAAGCAGCGCAGAGACCTACGACAACGAGTGTGCCGATGATGTCGAATGCACCCCAGCTCTCCTTGATTGACTTCTTGAAATCAGATGTGAAGGTGATGGCTTCAACCTGCTGCTGTGTAGGAGCAGGTGTGAAGAAGCTCACTACGCTGATGAATATCAGCAGGAACACGAGCAGCCAGCACTCGAACACGAGCCAGTTGGTCTGCCAGAACCATGTGGTGTTCTCCCAGAACGCACCTTCCATTACGGCATTGCCCGTGTCGGTGATGACGTTTGTCACTAAGCGAAGCATACCAATAAAGAAACCTATAATGAGAGTCCACTCGCCGGCCTTCGGAGTAACCTTCTTAGAAAGGATACCACAAGCAAAGATTACTACCATAGCGGGAGCCAATAGCGACTGAATGCCTTGCAGGTAGTTGTATAGAGTGTCCATCTGCATCATCACGGGAAGCCAAGCAAAGCCAAGAAGTACAACCACAACCGTTGCGATGCGACCTATCAGTACATAATGCTCTTCAGACATGCCTTTTTTCATTGGCTTGTAAAAGTCTTCGGTGAAAAGGGTGGCACAGCTGTTGAAGAATGCTGCAAGAGAGGCCACGAGGGCACAGATGAAGCCGATGGTGACGATACCTTTGATACCTGCTGGCAACACTTGCTGTACCATAATGGCAAAAGCTGCATCCGTTTCGCTGAGGTCAATGGCACCCTTCTCCGCCATAGCTGCTGCAATCATGCCAGGGATAAGGAACATGAAGCAAGGGAGAATCTTGAAGAAACCTGCTGCGATAGTACCGCGACGGGCACGCTTCATCACCTCTGCATTGTCCTCACCAGGCACCTGACCGAGTACACGCTGTACGATATGCTGGTCAGTACACCAGTACCAGAAACCTATGATGGACGCACCAAGGAACACAACATAACCTGGATACTCATGATACATAGGGTCTACGTCAGGTAGGTGACTCACTCCGAAATTATCCACTCCATCATTAAAGTGGAACATATGGTTAATGCCGAAACCATCGTGCATGGCGCGAGCATTCTCCATCATTGACGTCCAACCTGCGACAATGCTACCGTCGCCAAGAGCTGCCAATCCGAGGAACAGCACGAGGAACGAGCCGATAATCAAGATAGGTGTCTGAATGGTGGACAGCGTCATCACACCCTTCATACCGCCAAACACGGTGAATACGGCAGTAACCAGTATCAAGCCGATTGCGCCTACCCAGAAGTTCAGACCCCAGAGGTACTTGAAGAAGATACCGCCTGTCAGAGCCGTTACGCTGACCTTTGTCAGGATGTAGGCCACGAGGGTGATAATAGAGAGCCAGGAGCCTGTGCGCTGTGTGTAGCGGAACTTCAGGAAGTCGGGCATGGTGATGATCTTGCCCATCTTGTTGATCATCAGCTGGTAGAACGGAACGAAGAGCCAGCCCAGGATGAGTATCATCCATCCCTGCATCTCCCAGTGGGCCATACCCACGCCGCTCTTGGCACCAGTGCCGGCGAGACCTACGAGGTGCTCAGAACCGATGTTGGCTGCAAAGATAGCCATACCAATTACGTACCAAGGCTCACCCTTACCGAAGAGGTAGGCAGATGAGTCCTCGCCCTGCTGCGCTTTCTTGTCCTTGACGATGGCGCTGTAAACGGCCCAGACCACGCCGCAGATGCCTAGCAACAGCACAGCCCAGTCAAGCCAAATGAAACTTGTTGATGTCCAATCAATGTTCATAGGTTAAATGTATATAGTTAATGAATAATAGCTAAGGTTATCGAATGGTGAACTTATATGCGCAGTGGCTGTAGTACTGCTCGCCTGGCTTCAGGTTGGCCGATGGCCAGTTGGCACCTGCCTTGTTGGGGCTGTCGGGGTACTTCTGGCTCTCCAGACATACGCTGACATGCTTGGGGTACTTGATGCCATGCTTGCGCACGATGTCGGCCTCCTGGCCCACACCTTGGAAGTTGCCGGTATAGACCTGTATGCCTGGCTCGTTGGTGAACACTTGGAGATAGATGCCTGTCTCAGGGCTGTAGAGAGCAGCAGCCAGCGTTGTGTCGTCGCCCTCGCCTGTCTCGTGGTTGTAGGTGTTCAGGCAGAAGTTGTGGTCCACGCCGGTGGCGTTCTTAATCTGGATGAAGGTGGTGTCGTCCACGACCTCAGACAGAGGCTTTGCGAAGCGGAAGTCGAACGGAGTGCCGTCCACAGGCAGTATCTCGCCTGTAGGGATATAATTCTCATCCGATGGTGTGTAGAAGTCGGCATTCACGTACAGCTCCATGTTTGTACCCACGCGGCTGGGGTCGCCGTTGAGGTTGAAGTAGCAGTGGTTGGTCTGGTTGATGACTGTCTCCTTGTCTGTCACAGCACCCCAGGTGATGTCCAGGGTGTTGTCGGCAGTGAGTTTGTAGATGGTTGTGGCATGCACCTCGCCAGGGAAGCCGTTGTCGCCGTCGGGCGACACGATGGTGAGGATCAGGGTGCTGTCGTTGTAGGTATCAACGTCGTACACCTGATACTGCCAACCTGTAGGGCCGCCGTGCAGACAGTTAGCATTGTTTGGGCCGTTGTTGCCCACGAGTTGATAGTCGATGCCGTCGATGGAGAAGCAAGCGTCGCTGATGCGGTTGGCATAACGGCCGATGCTTGCGCCGTAGTCGGAAGGTGAGTTCTCGCTGTCGGCGTACTGCTGCACGTTGTCGAAGCCGAGCACCACGTCCTTCAGATTGCCGTCCTTGTCGGGCACCATGATGCTCACCACGCGACCACCGAAGTTGGTGATGCACACCTCCATGCCGTTGGCATTCTTCAGCGTGTAGAGGGCAGTAGCCTTGCCCCCGATGGTGTCAACGAAGGCCTGAGGATCGAGTCCACTGGCTGTCAGACCATTGTCAGCAACGGGTTGAGTCTCGCAAGCAGCCAGTAATGCAACGACTGCTGTGGCTGCGAGTGCGCCTTTGAGTAGATGTTTCATGGAATAGCAGTTATAAATGTATTAGTTAGTGTCACATACTTGTACGCCCCAAAGTTAGGTCATATTTCCGAAATGGAGTGTATGTTTCACACTTTTTTTTGCTTTCGCTCTCCATTTTGCTGCCAGTTGTTGTCAAAGGGCTAAATAACGCACTAAGTGATTTAATCATCACTAAAAGAAGTGCCGAACCTCACGGCCCAGCACTCCGAAACAAACTTTTACTTTTACTACTCTATATATATTGGAATCTATAGAGCCACGATAATTAGGGTTCAGGGTTCAGGTTTCAAGTTTCAGGGTTCAAGGTTCAGGGTTCAGGTTTCAAGTTTCAGGGTTCAAGTTTCAGGGTTCAAGGACGCCCCTGAAAGGGGCAAATACATTAGCCCAGGGGCTTGCCCCTGGGGGCAGGGGGTGGCGACATTTTCCCATCTGGGCGCAGCCAACCATTAACCATGAACCATGAACCGTGAACCATTAATCGTGAACCATGAATCGTGAACCATGAATCGTGAACCATGAATCGTGAACCATGAACCATGAATCATTAACCATGAACCAACTCAGTTGCTCCAGTCATCGTCCCAGACGGAGTAGTTGTTGGGACTTGAAGCAGTATTGGTTACATCTCCCTTTACCCAACCACCTTTGTTGCCTTCGGCTTGAGTATTAGACACAACGTACATTATGCTGCTGTTTAGCTCAAGATGTTGGATATGTGTTTCAGGTACGCTATATGTCTTTTTCATAGTTGTAGTTCTATTACGTTTCACATTCATTGGATTGCTACTTTCTTGCCGTTCACGATGTAGAGGCCGCGTGCGGGCTGAGCCACCTGGCGTCCTTGCATATCGTATATCCTGCTGTCCGTTGCTGTAACTTGTCGAGCGGCATCAATTGAGTTGTATATATCGTTGAAGTTCAAGAAGAAGCCCTTCACTCCAGCTGGAGTATCAATGTATGCACGATTAGCGCTCAATGTATTTCGATCCCAATGGAAGAATCCCACTTTTGTTTCATCTGTACCCAGTACATAGTCCGTTGATCCGTCTATTGTTGTGTTGACAAATGTGCCGGTGAGATCGTTGCCCGATACTGATGTCGGACTTGTAGCAGGCGCAACACTATTGTTTATCGTCATAGTGGCAGATGACGCAGAACCCATAAGCAGTACTGGGGTGCCCGCTGTCAGAGTGCCACTTGCTGCGGCTGCTACCGACGGAGTGGCCTCACTCCCGCTTACACTAATGGTATATGCCGCCGTAGAAGCTGGCATCGTCACCTCCATAGGCACACACAATGTAGCATAGTTGTTATCGTCTCCTTCTATAGTGTTCAATGTTACGGAGAAGTTGTTGGCATCTTCAATTTTCCACTTCGCAGCATCACCCGCAGTTTGAAGATTATTATGGGTTACCCCCGTGCCATTTTTATAGTGATATCCAAAAAGATTGTTTGTTGTGCGATCATTCATATAGAAATAACCTGGTGCTGCTACGGTTAGACTGAATGTACCCGTCTGTTCCGTATATGATTCCCCTTGCATCTTCATTGTATAAGTGTAGGATCCTTCCTCACCACTCCGTGTTAAATATATAACTGAAGCTACATCGTTGCTGGCAAGATTGCTAACAGTAGTACTGCCTGAGGTTCTTCCAATATAACCGCCATTATAGTTTCTGATTCGATAGTATCCAGTGGCGGGGTATTCGAAATTGGATGCATCTTCTACTATACCCAATAGGGTTGCGTACTCACTTGATGTGCAAGTTGAGGTAGCTGCTGTTACGCGCGAATAATAGGTGTCATATACCGAAGATTTCAATCCGAAATAAGATCCTACCCCCGTCGTGAAATATGGTTGGATATCAGCACTAACGCTGGTATTATACTCTTGTACAACCTCTGTAAATGCAACTGCTGATGAAGTGCCATTATCATTATATGGACCGTAAGAGTAACCTAAACTTTCACTGCTGTCAACAAATGGGAAATAATAATCACTCTGGTAATACAGATAAGAATAGCCATCTTTCTGGTGCTTCCATATTATCCAAGATTGTGGATCATCACTTAAAGCAAATGTATGGTCGCTCATCACCAAATACTTTTGTGCTCCTTTGTTGTATATATAAGTATTGTATACGGAACCTGTGAATACCCATTGAGCGTAGTCGCTTACGATATTGCTTAAAGATTTTGTAACCGTATTGTTTTCTACATATATGGAATAACCATTAATCTTAATTGTATATAAGGTTGCATCAATAGCGTCGATGCTGGATGAGTATGTTATAGGCAGACTGCTGGTGCTGGCAACTTTTGCATATACCGTACAATCATCCGTAAGTGTTGCTATCGATGTCTCGCATGAGGCATCACTATAATACTCATATGTACAATAACCGTTTGCATAGCTTGCATACATATTTAGTGCTGATGATTTATTTGTACCCATAGCATTAGAAATGTTAGGAGCACTATTAAGTGTCTGCGCCGCAGTTCCTGCTAAAACTTGGGTATCTTCATCAACAACAGTATAAGTCGCAAAGATCTTACTCGGATCCCTTTCAACAACGACTCTAAGTATCTTAACTTTCAGCCATGAACCACTTGCCAGTGACGCAGCATCCAAATATAGCCAAAATGAAGCTGTAGTTGCCGATGTTGTTAGGGCGTGGTTTATATCTGTGTATTGTTCCGTCGAATTTATATCAGTAGCAGTGCTGTTATCATAATTCGTGCTTGTATCTATTTTATAGGGATAGTCGCTATTAATAACTGCACTTATCTCATAGCTTTTTATAAGATAACCCGCAGGAGCAGTAAATGTACATTTATATGCACTGCGTGCAGCGGAAGGTTTAAGAGCTACGAGCTTATCTCTTGTATATTGATCAATGAACGAACATGTAAATGTTACACCAGCAAGTCCACTAGCTGCATTAGATGTAAGAGTACTGCTAGATTTCGTGCAGCCAAATAAAATATCATTCTCGCCATCATTGAATGTAACCGTCACATCTTCCCCCCACGCCCCGCTACCGCACAATCCAAGCAGGGCACATAATAAAAGTAAAGTCTTTTTCATTTGTTAATTAGTTAGGTTTGTTGATTTCCATATGATGAGAAGGCAAAGCCTAGCTAACTTAACGCCATAAGAAAAGCGCAGACCTGCCATTGTCCTGCCAGGCTTGCGACAGCCTATATACCGTAACAGCGAAGTCTGCGCATAGCGCAGCTTCAAACACGGTATAAACATGCTCGTAAAATCCCTATCGAGGTCGCAATTCGGCAGGACGATTGAGCAAAATATGTAATATGTGAGCTCGCTGCTGCGGGCTGCACGGGGCAAAAGTAGGAATAAATGGTGAGACTCCAAACAAAAATGCAACTATTTCGTTGCGAGGGAGTGAGAAATGCGATGAGATGAACTCAAAAATACACTTAATCCACACAAACGAGGTTGTGCCCTACCCTATATTCACGCCTAATTCACGCCTAATTCACGTTCAGGCTATAACCACGAAGCACATACTACATATGATTTTCCCAAAAATAATATCACTAATATCACTAACTGAGATAATAGCCTGCAACACAGCTGTTTAAAAAGTGCAAATGGGCGTGCAAATAGGTGTAAAAGTGATATCATTTGGCAAAAAACGGTCAAAGTTCAATCCAAAAACATGTTTTGATGGTATCGAACCCTGTTGATCACCGCGGTGTTGAGGTCGTTGCACCGCGGTGTAGAGGTCGTTGCACCGCGGTGTAGAGGTCGTTGCACCGCGGTGTTGAGGGTGCTGCACCGCGGTGTTGAGGGTGCTGCACCGCGGTGTTGAGTGAAATTATGCAGGCGAGCCGCCTGCGGTTCCAGGTTTATTATGCAGCATCATAGCTATATAACGACAACACCCCAACCAGTATTGAACCGATTGGGGTGGATAGTGTTTATGTTGTCTTACTATTAGCAGAGCTTGCGGGCACCGTCGCCAATCACAACATCGATAACTATCGGCTCCTTGCCGTACTTAGCCTTGAACTTCTCCTTTACGGTCTTAACGAAGTAGTCGTAGTAGTGCTCGTCGACGAGGTTGATGGTGCAACCGCCAAAGCCGCCGCCCATGATGCGCGAACCTGTCACGCCGCATTCCTTGGCGACATCGTTGAGGAAGTCGAGCTCTTCGCAGCTCACCTCGTACTCCTTCGACAGGCCGTGGTGGGTCTCGTACATCATCTGACCTACTGTCTCGTAGTCGCCAGCCTCCAGTGCATCGCACACCTTCAGTACACGCTCGCGCTCGCCGATGACGTAGGCAGCCCGCTTGGCATCTTCTTCGCTCACCTTGCCGCGAACCTCGTCGAGCTGCTCGTAGCTTGCATCGCGCAGGCTCTCCACCTCCGGGTGAAGCTCATGGATGGCAGCAGCCACACGCTCGCAGCTGAGACGACGGTCGTTGTAGGGCGAACCGGCCAGTTCGTGCTTCACGCAGCTGTTCACCAGAACAAGCTTGTAGCCCTGCGGGTTCCAGGGGAAGTAGGCAATCTCACCGGAGCGGCAGTCCATTCGCATCAGGTTGCCGGCCTTGCCGAGACAGCTGATAGCCTGATCCATGATGCCGCAGTTGCAGCCGATGTACTTGTGCTCTGTGCGCTGACCTACCTTGGCCAGTTCCAGACGCTCAATCTTGTTGTCGCCGAAGAGGTCGTTGAGTGCAAAGGCAAACACACTCTCCAAGGCTGCGGAGCTGCTCATGCCAGCACCGAGAGGCACATCGCCGGCGAAAGCAGCATTGAAGCCCTGCACAGGCACACCGAGAGCCATCATCTCACGGCATACACCGTAGATGTAGCGGGCCCATGTTGCCTTCGGTCCCTGCTCATCGTCGAGATTGAACTGCACACGATCCTTGAGGTCGATGCTGTAAACATCGACGTTGCGTGTGCCGTTGGGCTTGATCTCTGCTATCATGCCTTGTTCCACTGCACCCGGGAACACAAAACCATTGTTGTAGTCGGTGTGTTCACCAATGAGGTTGATACGGCCGGGAGCAGCGTATACGGAGCCTGTGCTGCCATCGAAGTGCTTGATGAAGCGGCTGCGGACATCTTCAATTGTAAGTTTCATAGTAATGTAATGTTTATAGGTTAGTGATTAATTGTTTGGCTTATGCTACGGGGATGTCGGTGTTGACATTCTTGGAGCCGCTGAGTGAGTAGTAGAGGATGTAGATAGCGCAAGCCAGCGGTACCCAGTAGCTGATGAGGTAGCTGCCTGTCCAGTCGGCTACCAAGCCCTGGATAGCCACCATGATGGCGAAGCCTACAACCATTGTCATAAATGCGCCCGATGCAATAGCGGTGTACTTACCAAGACCTTCGGTAGCGAGGTTGAAGATACCGCCCCACATAACAGAAGCACAGAGACCGACGAGGAGGAAGAAGAATATACCGACAGGTATATTGTCCCAAATGATGGATAGTTTCGTATAATCGATACCAGGAACACTTACAGCTACATATGTAGGCAGGTATATGCCGGCCAAGAGCAGAATGATAGCCAGTCCGCTGACGAATGTCATCATCGCCTTAGTGCTAACCTTGCCACCAACGCTGGCACCGATGAAACGCCCGATAAGCATAAGCAGGAAGTAAATAGAGCCGAGCGTTCCGGCATATCCGGCATTCATGGCAAGACCTGGTGTAGTACTTTGCACCTTTGCTGTCGTAATCTCGCCTTTCTCTATCTTCTCCTTTGTCTCCTTCACAGCCTTAGCTTCGTCGTTCTCCTTGGTCAGCTTCTTGATTTGCTCCTCATCTGTTGTTTGTGCGAGAAGGTCTTGAGCCTCCAAAAGCTTCTTTTCCTTATCTGCATCAGCCTGTGGATTCAAGTACTGGATAGTGGCCTGGTCTATTGTAATAGCATTGCTCTCATACTGCGCCATTATCTCTGCCTTCTTCACGATAATATCAGGAGTGTCTGCTGTCAGATACTGAAGAATATAGCCAGGAATACCCATCTCAATGCCGCCATACAGACCGATGGCCAAGATACCGAGCTTGAAGTGACGGAAAGAGAATGCACTATGAGGATCCTTTACTGCACTCTTTGTAGCCACCTGCTGCTGCGGTTCCTCAATCTTGGTGAAGAGGATTACGGCAAAAGCAATAACAAAGATTGCCAACGCAATCATAAGAGCTGGTGTTGCGTCGCTGATTTCTGCCTTAGCAGCATCGCCGATGAGGGCACCCATGATGATGTAAACAGCCACAGCTGCTGTGGAGTTGAACACACCGCCTGTCTGGATGAGCTGGTTACCCTTGTTGCCGCCACCACCGAGCAGGTTCAGCATCGGGTTCACAACGGTGTTGAGGATACACATGCAGCAGCCAGAGATGAGTGCGCCACACAGATACACGGCCATACCGCCCCAGCCCGAAAGCCACTGGACAATAATACCTGTAATACCAACCAAGAGGCCGATGAGAGCTGTGCGCTTATAGCCCCACTTCTGAATCATCATGCCTGAGGGGAAACCCATCAGCAGATAAGCTCCGAAGTTGCCGTAGTTACCAATCATTGCCATGAAGTTGGTAGTGCCGAACTGGTTCTTCACGATTACGCCCATAGGTGAACACAGGTTGGTCACGAAGGCAATCATTGCAAACAGTGCAATCATCACGATAATTGCACCCCATTGTTTCTTTTGTTCTGACATAATAAATAAAAGCTCCACCCCCTACCCTCCCTCAAAGGGAGGGAGCAGATACTATTGTTAAATGATTAATAATCTACTTTACTTCTCCACGCCGAACTTATATACAGTTGTCTGCGTGTACTTCTCGCCTGGGTTGAGCACAACAGACGGGAAATAGGCACGGTTGGGGCTGTCGGGGAAATGCTGCGCCTCGAAGCAGATGGCGGAGCGGCGCGGGAAGGTGGCACCGTTCTGACCCGGATAGCCGTCGGCCCAGTTGTCGGAATACACCTGCACACCCGGCTCGGTGGTATAAACTTCCATGAATCGTCCACTGGCAGGATCAACAATCTTGGCAGCATAACTCAGCTCACCAACCTCGCGTTTGTTCAGCACGAAGCAGTGGTCGTAGCCTGCGCCGTTGCGTATCTGCTCGTCGTCGGCATCAATCATGTCGCCTACGGGATGCATGGTGGTGAAGTCGAATGGAGTGCCCTTCACAGCGCGTATCTCACCGAGAGGAATACTTGTGTCGTCGATGGGCACATAATGGTCGGCATTAATCTGACACAGCAGTGTGTCTATAGTCGGAGTGGGATTGGCTATGCCGGCAATAGCTATGAAGGCGTGGTGCGTGAGGTTTACAATGGTCTTCTTGTCGGTAGTGGCAAGATAGTCGATGACCAGTTCGCAGTCGTCTGTCCATTTATATGTGACCTCCACATCCATGTTTCCTGGGAAGCCTTCCTCGCCGTCGGCAGCATGATAGCAGAGCTTCAGGGTCTGCGCATCGATTTGTTCTGCATCCCACACACGTGCATGGAAGCCGGTAGGACCGCCATGGAGCGCGTTGGGGCCGTTGTTGGTTGCCAATTGATATTCCTGACCGTCGAGGGTGAACTTGCCCTTGCAGATACGGTTGCCGAAGCGACCGATGAGTGTAGACAGGAATGGCTCAGGGCTGGACACTACATCCTGGATGTTGTCGTGCCCCTGAATCACATTAGCCACCTTGCCGTCACGTCCAGGTACCATAATGGCTACGAGCGCGCCGCCATAGTTTGTGCAGCTCACCTCGTAGCCATGCTTGTTGACTAACGTGTAAAGGTCGGTCTGCTTACCTTGAATAGTAGCCTGAAAGTCTTCTCGTTTCAGGCCAGATAGAGGTGTTGTTAGCATATCAGTAGTTATAAGGTTACAACGATTTGTGTTTGCAAATTAAGCAAAAAGAAAAATAGCCTGCAAAGGTTTTGCAGAAAAAGTGTGTTGTTATATGTTTTTCAACACATTTCAACATTTATTTAGCCTTAAGCTGCTGCAATTACAAAAAGATGTTATAACTTTGGCCACCAAATATAGGTGTAATCCGACACTTAACCACACTAACTCACTTTGCCATCTTACCTTAGCTCGCTGGTACACTGCGTACTAACTGCCAAAAGATACAAATGCAAACCACTTTAATATCAACAATGGAAAACAGTATCCTGAAGCGGAGACTTGCGCGCGGCGCAAGAACCGCCTGTGCTGCTTTGCTGCTACTCGGCAGTGGCTGGGTCATGTCGTCATGTTCCGACGACCTGCTCACAGGCACACCGGAGTGGCTGGGAAGTAGTATCTACGAGGAGTTGCAGAACAGAGGCAACTTCACTGTGACGCTGGAGCTCATTGACGACCCAGATGTGTCGCCATACAACGAGTCGGCCGGCATGACTGACTACGCGCAGATTCTGCGCCGCACGGGTTCCATGACGCTCTTCGTTGCACCCGACGAAGCATGGAACACCTACCTCAGAAGCCAAGGCGTTTCATCCGTACGACAGCTCCCCAAGGCTGTGAAAAAGAACCTGCTCAAGGCTTCGATGATTAACAGCGCATACCTCATTGAACTGTTGAGCAACAGTCCAGGCAACCCGCCAGTCGAGGGTTCTGTGATGCGCCGCGCCACCCGTGTGGACATCACCGACACCATCCCAAGCATGGCAGCAGCCGAGTTCCCCGAACTGAATACATACCGTGTGGACAACACAGGTACTGTGACCGACTACTGGGCTGCCGTCCGTGACAGAGACCATATATATATATATAAGGATAATAATGCCGCACCGATGGTGCACTTCCTGCCAGAGTTCATGACTGTGAACGACATCACTGGCGAGGACCTGCTGAAGCTGACCAACGGTGAGAGCAGCGACGTGAAGAACTCAAGCTATATCAACGGCCACCGCGTGACGGAACAGGACATCACATGTCAGAACGGTTACATCCACGTGTTGGACGCAGTGCCCGAGCAGCTCGACAACATGGCGGAGATCCTGCACAAGAAGCCTCAGTTCAGCACATTCTGCAAGCTGATAGACCGCTTCAGCTACCCCTACCCTCTCTATGCTGATGTCGAGAACCCAGACAACAACATCTACGTGCTGCGCTATTTCAACGACGGCTATACATCCAATGCCCTCAACACGATTCAGGAGACGCAGACCAAGGTTACATCAGTGCTGAGCATCGATCCGGGATGGAACACATATCGCCTATCGACCATCGTGGGCGAAGATGCCGACGGTGCTGCCCTCTTCGTGCCTACCAACGAATGGATGGATGACTATCTGCACAACGAAGGTTCTGCCATCGGCGAAAAGTATGGCTACAACTGGGAGCGTGTGCCCGACGATGTGGTGCTGCCGTTCCTGAACAACTGCATACAGCGGAGCTTCACATCCACCATACCGTCCAAGTTCGGTTCGATGAAGAACACCGCGTCCGAGACAATGGGCATCAAGGCTGAAGATGTAGACAGCTGCTTCATGGCCTGCAACGGTGTGATATACCAGCTGAACAAGGTGTTTGTGGCACCCGACCACCAGAGCGTGCTCTTCCCCGCTATGCTGCGTGCCGACGAAGGGCCGGATATGGCCACATCGGTGCTCTACCGCACCATCGCCGACACCCGCTACAAGGATGGCACCAACACTAACTGGACACTGTACGAGTATCAGGCTTACGTGAACTCTATGGCTTCTTCCTACAGCTTCCTGATTCCGAAGGACAAGGCCTTTGCCTCGTACATCGACCCGTATTCTGTATACAACAAGAAGCCTCTGGCCTACAAGTTCTATATCGATGCCACAAGCTCTACTCACCCTGTAAGCGCATACGTTTATCAAGTTGACACTACCGGCGGTGTATGGACTGTGACCGACAACCTCGCCTCATCTGCCGACCAGCCGACAGCCAACAGCGCTACAGGCCTGGGTCTGATCAACAACCGCCTGCAAGACATACTCGACAACATAGTTGTCGTACACGGCAGCCGCGGTGCCCAGACCTTCCACGAAGGACAGGAGATTTACCTGAACAAGGCCGGCGGGCCTATCAAGGTTCGCTTCGAAGGCGGCCATGTGACTGGCGTAGCTGGTTCTGCACATGCCGAGGCTGGCCTGTGGATCCCAGTAAGTTCTGACCTGACATTCGACCAGACAGAGAAGGGTAACGGTGTGAGCTACATCATTGACTCCATACCGTCATCCACGCTTACCAGCCCTGTGGCTCTCGTGCGCGACACCATCAATCACCCGGAATTCACGAACTTTGCCAACCTGATGGGCGGCTGCTCGTTCATCACGCAGACAGTAAGCGGCCACCCAACACTCGACTGGGCTATCAGCCTGCTGGGTAACTACCACTACACTATCTACGTGCCGGACAATGATGCCATCGACAACCTGTTCCTCACCACCGATGCAGCCGGCAAGCCGACAAAGGCATACCTGCCTACATGGGAGCTGATAGACGAATGGGTGGCTCTGACCGACTCTCTGGCCGAGTACGAGAAGTACTGCGACAACAACAAGATTGATATCTCCGAAGAAAAGCAGGCTGAGATTGACTCGCTTGTGAAGCTCTCCACCAATTGCCAAACGGAGATTAACACTGTCATCGACAACTTCGTTCGCTACCACATACAGGACGGCTCCGTATATATCAACGGTGCCGACACCATCGGACTGTTTGAGACCGCTGCCATCGACACAGCACTCAACCGTTTCCACCGTCTGACAGTAAACAACACCAGCGGCACATACTCCGTACGCGATAACTTAGGCTCTACAGCCAACGTAATCAAGACTGCCAATGCCAACGGCAAGGACAGCTACAACCTCATGGCCCGTCAGTACCTCTTCACCACATCGAGCAAGTCCATCTACAGCTCTTCCTACGTGGTGGTACACCTCATCGACAAGGCCCTACAGTACGCCGACGACCAGTTACTGCCTAAGACATTCCCGCAGCCCACACGACCCGAGTGGCTTGAGGAATGGATTACATCACGTCAATCAATCCGACAGAGAAGATGAAAACACTGAGATATTTTACAACACTATGCCTCTTGCTGGTGACATCACTGGCAATGGCTCAGATAACGCGCATCAGTGGTACCGTCAGTGACGAGATTGACGTACTGCCAGGTGCGAGCGTGGCCGAGATGGATGCCTCCAACCGTATCGTCAACGCCACCGTTACCGACCTCAACGGTAACTTTGTGCTGGCCATCAAGAGCCAGAAGAACAAACTGCGCATCAGCTACATGGGCTACAAAACCCAGTTGCTGCCTATCAACAAGACCGTCTACAAGGTGATGATGGAGGACAACACCAAGACCATCGCAACGGTAAACGTCACAGGCGTCAAGAAGATGAAGACCTCAGGTCTGGCCATCCCTGAGCGTGAGGTCAGCTTCTCCGCACAGGGCATCTCGGCCAAGGAGTTTGAGGGACTGGGTATCACATCTGTCGATGAAGCTCTGCAGGGTCGTATCGCCGGTCTGGACATCGTGGCCAACTCTGGCGACCTGGGTGCCGGTACAAGTATGCGTCTGCGCGGTGCTTCTACGGTATCTACCCTCACCAGCAACGAACCACTCATCGTGGTGAACGGCAACGTGTGGAGCGTCGATCTCTCCGACTTCGACGTCTCAACAGCCAACGATGAGAAGTTCGCACAGCTGCTCAATGTGAACACCGAGGACATCGAGGACATCAAGGTGCTGAAGGATGCTGCCGCAACCGCCATCTGGGGCTCGCAGGGTTCCAACGGTGTTATCGAGATTACCACCAAGCGCGGACACCGTGGCGCACCCACAGTGAGCTACTCCGTGAAAATGACCATGACCCACCAGCCCGAAGGCATCAAGCTGCTGAACGGTGACCAGTACACCATGCTGCTCAAGGAGAGCTACTTCAACCCCGAGCAGCAGACATACGTAGGCCAGGTGCAAGAGCTGAACTACAACGAGAACGACTCCGAGTATCTGATGTTCAACAAGAACACCGACTGGGTAGACCTCGTGAAACAGAACGGTCTGCGTCAGAACCACTACGTGAGCGTATCCGGTGGCGACGAGAAGACACTGTTCCGCATCTCCGGCGGTTACGACCATGAGACGGGTACCATCATCGAACAGCGCCTCAACCGCTTCTCCACCCGTATGGCACTCGACTACTACGTCAACGACCGCATCAAGATCATATCCAACTTCTCGCTGACATACACCAAGAACGACCGTAACTACGACGGTCTGCTGGGTATAGCCTACACCAAGATGCCTAACCTGTCGCCTTGGCGCTATGCATACGATGCCAACGGCAACGAGTACAACACTGGTGAATACTACATCATCCCGCAGTATGCATTCACCAACCACGGCCAGCTGACCACCGACCAAAGCAACAACTTCAGCGACCAGCGTAACCTTGTCAACCCGCTGGCAAGTGCCAAGTATGCCAAGAACAAGCAGACGACCTACGACATCACACCTGAGCTGGAGCTGGAGTACAAGCTGTTGGGTCTCGACGACTCGGAGACACAGTTGCGCTACAACGGCCGAGTAGTGATGAACGTGTACAACGACTACACCGACAAGAGCTATCCACGCTCACTGCTCAGCAGCAACTACCACGACATAGGTACAGGTCACAGCTACAGCCGCAAGAATCTGGCATTCACCACCACCCATACCCTCACCTTCCAGCCTAAGTTCAAGAACGAGGACCACGTGCTTCTGTCAATGGCTCGTTTCCAGCTGGTGAGCGGTAACTCCAGCAGCCAGAGCACAGATGTCAACCGTCTGCCCAACGGACTGGAGAGCGTGACATCAGGAGCGCATGTGAGCAGCATGAGCAGCGGCTACAACGAGTGGCGCTCACTCTACTTCACTTTCTCGGCACACTATGCATACAAGGGACGCTACATGATGGATGTCTCGGCACGAGCCGACGCCACCACCAAGTTCGGACCATCAAACCGCTGGGGTTACTTCCCCGCCGTGTCTGCACGTTGGAACGTCATTGATGAGCCTTGGATGGAATGGGTACGTGAGAAAGCCAAGATGTCCATGCTGTCCTTACGTCCAGGTTGGGGTCTCGTAGGTAACTCGCCTACAGCCGACTACCTCTACATGAACAAGTTTACTCAGGGCTCACGCTACCTGGGGTCCACCTCCATGAACCCCGATGGCCTCAAGCTCACCAAGCTGAAGTGGGAGAACAAGTACACCATCAACGTGGGCTTCGACCTCGGTTTCTTCGACGACCGCCTGAAGTTCGTGGTCGAGCTGTACAAACAGACCACCAAGGACATGCTTATGGCCAACGCCGGTATTCCAAGTTCCAACGGTTGGAGCTCACTGGCAGTGCGCAACGTAGGCGACATGGAGAACAAGGGTTGGGAGTTCCAGATCATGGGCGACCGTCTGCTCAAGAAGGGCAAGTTCTCACTGGACGTGAACGTGAACTTCGCCAACAACAAGAATACTATCACCAAGATGGATCCCCTCATCCTCGAAAGCCTCAACATCGATTGGACTGAGAACAACCGCAGCGTTTTGCAACGCGTGCAGATTGACAACCCATTCGGTTCGATCTACGGCTTCAAGTACAAGGGTGTATACCAGTACAACTACGACCGCGCAAGAGATATGGCCCGCTACGATGCCGACAACGGCACCAACACACTCAACGAGGCTTTGGCAGCCGGTGTGACCTACCCTGTTGCCACCAATGCCGACGGCAATGTGATACTGCAGGCCGACGGCGACCCGTTGCAGATGCGTTTCTGCTACAAGACTGCATCTAACAGCGGTTATTACTTCAAGGGTGGCGATGCCATCTATGAGGACGTGAACAACGACGGCAACATCAATCAGCTGGATATCGTCTACCTCGGCAACTCGCTGCCTAAACTGACCGGTGGTTTCGGCTTCAAGCTCCACTACGACCGCTGGGCACTGAACGCACAATTCAACTACCGTATAGACTACGACATCCTCAACATGGCCCGTCTCGACATGGAGTCCATGGTCAGCAATAACAACCAGAGCGAGGCCGTGAACTACCGCTGGCGCCAGAACGGACAGGTGACCAGCATCCCGCGTGCCATGTTCGGAGACGGCACCAACTACAACACCCTCATCAGCGACCGCTTCGTGGAGGACGGAACCTTCCTGCGCCTCAACTACCTCCAGCTGAGCTACAACTTCGACAGCAAGCTCCTCAAGAGATGGCACATGAAGCAACTCAGCCTCTATGCCTCGGCCAACAACCTCTTCTGCCTCACAAAGTACTCGGGTGTTGACCCCGAGATTAGCTACGGCGGCTACGGCGTGACGACAGACTCGTCCAAGACCCCGCGTTCCAAGTCGTACACTGTAGGTTTGACAATCGGATTCTAAACCAGCTATATACTATTCATCATGAAACAGATATATCATAAAATACATCTTTGCATCATGCTGGCCTGTGCAGGATTGTTGTTTGCAGCCTGTGGAGACTTCCTGGAAATCAAGCCGCGTGACATCGTGACAGAAGACAACTTCTGGAATGAGAAGACCGACGTTGACCAGATGGTGCTGGGATGCTACACCGCTATGCAGAGCGATGCATTCATCCGTCGATGCATTGTGTGGGGCGAGCTGAGAAGTGACAACATCTTCCCCGGCTCCGGCGTTGAGAACAAAGACGACGATATCTATCAGGCACTGCGCGAGAACCTGCTTTCCACCAATCAGTACACCGACTGGTCCAGCTTCTACTACGTAATCAACAAGTGCAACACCATCATCCGCATGGCACCAGAGGTAAGCGCCGTTGACCCGGCATACAATGCCAGCCAGCTGAGTGCCACCATAGCCGAGATGACCGCACTGCGCTCTCTGTGCTATTTCTACCTCATCCGTGCTTTCGACGAAGTACCGTTCTATCGCGAGGGTATACAGGAAGAGGAGCAAGTGCAGTATCTGCCAGCTTCGTCATTCGACTATGTGCTGGGCGAAATCATCAACGACCTCGAGTCCGTCAAGGCTGACGCCTACGTGCACTACGCCCAGGGAAACAACGATGGTTACGGCAAGATGTACAATACCAACGTGAACCGCATCACCCGCACAGCCATCAACGCCATGCTCACCGATATGTACCTCTGGCAGGGCAACTATGACAAAGCCATACAGTGCGCAGATGCTGTGATAGCACAGAAGAAGGCCGACTACGAGGATGAGTACTCACGTCAGACAGGTCAGCAGACATCTGTAGGCAACATCTCAGGAACATCCACACCTAAAATGAGCGATGCCGCTCCGTTCAACGGACTGACCGTACCTCTCTATGCTAACGATGCGAACAACCCATCAGCCTCTGCCAATGCCATCTTCGGAAACTATGGAAACAGCTTCGAGAGCATCTTCGAGCTGTCATTCAACTGGACCGGCAGCACCACGGACTTCGTAGAAAGCTCTGCTCTTGGCATACTCTACGGCAACTGGCTACCATCCAGCGATAGTCGCAACAACTCGGGCCATGGTTACCTGACTGTGAATCCCAGCATTGTGAACGAGATGAGCTCACAGACATTCTCATACTTCTACAATGCCAACGATGTACGCTTCTTCAACTCGTTGGAAGCTACCGACGACAACTACGGCGAAGGTACTATAATAAAAGGTGTAGCCAGCGGCTTTAATGCATCTACCGGTACATCCAATGCCAAAATACCATACACCACTGGCACAACGATTTCCAGTGAGATGAACCGAAACTGGATATTCTACCGTCTGACCGATGTCATGTTGCTTGAGGCTGAGGCTTACATAATGAGGACAACCGAAGAAGGCATTGCAGCAGCAGACGCTGATATGCAGGAGGACATGAAGAAGGCATTTGACCTTGTCTACTTGGTAAGCAAGCGCAGTGTTGTGAAGGACTTCCGCCTCTCTGCATCATCGTCTGAAGCCACAACACGCGGTTTGCTTATTGAACTGATCCGCAAGGAGCGCAACCGCGAGCTGATGTTCGAAGGCAAGCGCTGGTTTGACCTCGTGCGCCAAGCACGTCGCGACGGCAAGCCCGATATAGTTCGCAACTCCGTACCTTCCAAAATTACGGGCTCTGGCTCTTCTCTGGGCTTCCCCAGCATGGATGCCCTGTTCTGGCCCTACAACAAGCAGGAGCTGAAGAAGAATCCAAACATCACTCAGAAAGCTATCTATGCTAATGAGGCAGAGGAAACGTTTAAGTCACATTAAACATCACTCATCATGAACACGATAAAGAAACTTATTATCCGCTACTCGCTCATCGCCATTGGTTGCGTGTCAATGACACTAACCTCATGCAGCGACGACATGCCCGATGAAGCATTCTACACCTTCACCGGTGAAATGATGAGCGACTTCCTGCAGAACAACGAGGACTACTCCGAGTTCGCTAAGATTGTGACCAAGGCCGGCAAGATGGACCTCCTCTCTGCATACGGCACATACACATGCTTTGCTCCTACCAACGAGGCAGTGCAGAGCTATCTGACCACTAAGGGCCTTTCATCTATTGACCAGCTCTCTGTAGAGGATTGCGACACCATAACCCGCAACCTTATCATTGATGTCATCTACTCCACTACCGACTTTGAAGGCCTGAACTTCATCGACAAGACCAACATGCTGGGACGCAACCTGAGTATCGAGCCGATACCGGTGCTGGGCGAAGATGGTGACACCGTGAACACCACTTACCGTATCAACCGCTCAGGTGATATCATCATCACACTGGCTAACGACTCTGTTGAGAACGGTATTGTACATCCTGTGAACGGTCTCATCAGCACATCCAATGAGACACTGCCTACTGTGATGAAGCGTGATGACAATATCAGTACCTTCAACCTCTGCCTTGAGCTCTGCGGCCTTGACAAGAAGATGGTGCTCATTGAGGATGCATCATGGGATCCACGCTACTGGCGTGAGGAGAAGAAGCTGGAACGCACATACCAGTCTGGTGCTGCCTCACAGATGGACTACTGCCATGTACCAGAATACCGTCGCTATGGCTTCACGGCCTTTGCCGTTACTGACCAGATACTTTCGCAGATTTACGGTATTGACAAGGGCGACTGGGAAGCTCTATGGGAATATGCAGTGGGTGTCTATATGCCAGACGAGAATGCAGCTGCTCTGAAGTCTGACCCTGTTTATGGTACAGGCGAGGAAGCGCTGAAGAACGAGAATAATCCACTCTATCGTCTGATTGCCTATCACATTCTGGACCGCAAGGGTATCTACGAGAAACTTTACACGAACTGCACCATCCTACATACGGAAATCAACCCGATGGAGTGGTACAAGACTATGGCACCAAACAGCACACTAAAGGTTGAGTATGTATGGGCCACAAACAAGTTCCGCGGTAACTCCGAAGCCAACACACTCTACCTCAACCGCATATATGACCCTGACCGTCCACAGCTTGAGCAGCGAGGCGCTATCGTAGAGCCAACAGTGGCTGAAGGTCAGACACAGGTTGCAGTGAATGGCGTGTACTATTACATAGACCGTCTGATCGACTTCAGCGAGCAAACCCAGCAGACTGTGTTCAACGACCGTATGCGTGTAGACTTCTACACTCTGTGGCCAGAACCTATGAACAATGACCTGCGTACTACTACCACATGGGGTGGCCTCAGCGATGTGTCTGACCCAAGCCCCACTGCCATTGCACCTAACTACATCTTCCCTCCAGGCTACCTAAGCAATGTGGAGATGAACGAGGATGGCAACTTCTTCCTCCAGAATTGCCGCAACACATTCTGGAGCTATGAGGGCGATGAGTTCAACCTTCGTTCCGACAACAACTCCTACGACATCACATTCGAGCTGCCTCCATTGCCAACAGGTCAGTATCAGATACGTCTGGGCTTTACAGCTATGGCCTATCGCGGTATTGCACAGTTCTATGTCGACGGTCAGCCTCAGGGTATACCTCTTGACATGCGTAAGCTGGATGATGCATCCTTTGCAACTCGTATCGGAGGTTTCGTCAATCTTGACGATCTTTCAGGCGACCGCAAGGAGCAGGTGAAGAAGGATATGCACAACCTCGGTTGGTATCATGGCCCGCACAGCGTGCGCAACATCACTGCCGGCGAAGGCTACCTCAAGGACGACAAGCGTCTGACCACCAGTGGCAGCGCCTCATTTGCCAACAACAACGGTATTGTCCGCAAGGTAATCTACACAGGCCCGCTGGACAACTCCGTGACCCACACTATGCGCATCCGCTCAGTGATGGCCATCGGTGGTGCCCAGCTCATGCTTGACTACCTGGAGTTCGTACCAAAGTCAGTATATGGCATCGAAGGTGACGGCAAGGGTGAGAACGACCTATAACCCCCAAGCAATAATAAAGCATCATTTCAAGTATGAAAACATCACATTATATTCCCCTCCTAGCCACATCGTTTGTAGCTGGCATTGCCTTCACGGCAATGTCATGCTCCGACGAGTGGGACAACCACTACGACAATGAGGGCGTCCAGACCGTGACAGATGCACCATCATTGTTGGAGCAGGTGAAGGCCGACCCGGAGCTCACACCGTTCCTCCGAGTACTACAGACCGTTGAGTCGGGCAAGCAGCAATCTACCACAGGTGCACTGGCCCACTACTCTGACATCATAGCTTCTCCGCAGGTGATGACCCTATGGGCACCTGTCATCACAGACGCTCAGGCCGACAGCATCATCGCTGTGTTCCAAGCCGACAAGGCAGCTGGACGCAAGAGCGAAGACAACCGTGCAGCCACACAGTTCATCCAGAACCACATCGCACTCTACGGCCGTTCCGTATCGTCCGAGACCAACGACACCGTGCGTATGCTCAACGGCAAGTACATGCACCTGCTGCCGACATCACTCAACGATGTTGACTTCACAGCCCATAATATCATTGCCAGCAACGGCGTGATGTACAAACTGGCACACAACGAGATGTTCTACCCCAATGTGCGCGAGTACATGGCGCTGACCGAAGGACTGGACAGCGTATCGGCCTTCTTTGAAGGATTCGACATCGACGATCTCAACGAGAGTGCTTCCGTGGAGCAAGGCATCGTAGATGGTAAGATTGTGTACGCCGACTCTGTGCTGACACGCAGCAACCAACTGCAAGACCTGCTTCGCGCCTACTTCAACCGCGAGGACAGCACATATCTGTTCTTGGCTCCTAACAACACCGTGTGGGAAAAGGAATATGTCGACTATGCTCCACTGTTCCACTATGTGGACCGCGTGGAGAACCGCGACTCCGTTGCCGACCTCAATGCCCGCATGGCCATCGTGCGTGGACGCGTGTTCAACCGCAACCTGCAGAAGGGCGACAGCATCCGCAACACATCGTACATCAACATGAGCGGCTACTATGGCCTCAACGTATGGTGGAACCCGACAGAGAGCGGTGGCATCCTGTACGGCCTCGATTCAGCCTCATGCTCCAACGGTATAGTCTACACCGATACCGAAGGCCGTATCGACCCATCCCTCACATTCAAGCAGGCACGCTACATCCTGGGCAATGACAACAGTCATCGTATCACACCTCAGCTGACCGAGAACAACCAGAAGGTGCCACGTGTGACCATCACACCTCGCAGCGTGATAGACAGCATCACCTACAACGGTACGTTCTATGACTTCCACGAGCTACAGAACAGCAGCTATGTCGAGGTTGCTCCGATTGACTATGGCACAACGGGCCAGAGCTATCGTAACAGTGCTATCTACTTCACTCTGCCCAACACGTTCTCCAATACATATTATAATGTATACCTCGTGACCGTGCCAGCATTTGCCAACGCATCCGGCTACGATGAGAGCCAGATACGCCCCACCCGCTTCAAGGTGAGCTACAACCAGCGCCGTGAGTCATCCCGCAAGGAGAGTGATGCCACCTCCGACCCCAACGACGATATCGAGTTCGACAAGAACGACTCCAGAGTGTCGCCCGATGCCAGCGAGACGCATGTGAACGGTTCCAACTACTTCCAGACCTCTGGTGACCAGATAGACCTCATCTGCATAGACCGTGCACGTCTCGTGACAATGTCTGGCTACAATGTCTTCGGCACAGTGTCATCAACACAGCGCTATCTGATTGAAACAGATATCCGCGCCACCGACCTGACCAAGAACAATCAGACCAACGTGCTGCGTATCAACCGCATTATCTACGTTCCGTTTGCTACAAAGGAGGAAGCTGATGCCTATCAGCTGGACATCACCGACTTGAGCAAGGACAATTTGTTTAACCTTAAAGAATACAGAGAATAATGAGAAAAGTTGGCTTTATCTGTCTTTCCCTGTTCTTGACCCTGCCTCTCGCTGCAATAGCGCAAGACGATGAGGATGTACAGGACGTTGACACCGCGCAAGTACAGCGCGTGCGCCAGACGGCCAAGAAGCAAGAGCCTACCCGCGACATCACCGGCCGGGTAGTGAGCCAGCAGGATCATGCTCCTCTGGCAGGTGTGTTGGTGAAGTCCATCGCAGGCGAGGGCTACTCTGCTCTTACCGATGAGGACGGCACATTCACCCTCAAGGTGCCCCTCTACAGTTCAGCCATCGAGGTGACGCTTCCTGGCTACAACCTCGTGCGTGTAGGTTTGAACCGCAGTGGCGAGCTGCGCGACATCGTGCTGCAGAGCGATGCAGCCCGCGCACTCTACGGTACAGACGACAATATTATGAACCACGCCGTAGCCTCCGGCTTCGACTACAGCAATGCACTCAACATCTCAGCCGAGGTCGAGAACCAGCTGGGTGCTGACGTAAGGACGAACCAGCGTAGCGGACTGTCGGCACAAGGCAGCTACATGCAGATCGGCGGTGTGGGCAGTTACATGCTTCAAGCACAGCCGCTGATTGTTGTCGACGGCGTAATCACCGACATGCAGTACGACCGCGAGATGATTCACTCCGGCTTCTACAACGATGTGCTGAGCAACTTCAACGTGAACGACATTGCCAGCGTGGAAGTGATGAAGAACGGGACAGCCATCTACGGCTCCAAAGGCGCCAACGGTGTGATAATCATCAAGACCAAACGTAACCGTTCACTGGCCACACGCATTGATGCTACTGCCAGTGTAGGCGTGGAGCTGGTACCGCACAAGCTCAGCGTGATGAACGGTTCGCAGTTCAAGAGCTACGCTACCGACCTGCTGTCCACAACAGGCACACGCACACAGTCGTTCAAGTTTCTGAACTCCGACCCTAACTACTATTGGTACAACAAGTACAACAACAACACCGACTGGACCGATGAAATCTACCGCAATGCAATCTCACAGAACTATGGTCTGAGCGTGCAAGGTGGTGGCGACATCGCCAACTACATGTTGTCGTTGGGCTACAACACCGCACAGGAGACCATCGACGAGGCAAACTTCAACCGTCTGAACGTGCGCTTCAACACCGATATCAAGATTATCGACAACGTGCAGGTGCGCTTCGACGCTTCGTTCTCCAACACCACCCGCAAGGTCTATGACACCGGTGCTCCAGAGGACTACGACAACAGCACTATCACGAGCCTTAACTTCCTCAGCTATGCCAAGACACCTATGCTCAGCCCATACAGCTTCGTGGCAACAGGTGCACAGGGTACCATCAACCATGCCCACCTTGATATCGAGGACGAGGACTACCTGAGCGAGATTTCCCAGCTGAAGAATGCCAACTACGAGCTGGCCAACCCGCTGGCTATCCTGGAGTACGGTACGGCACAGAACAAGAACTACTACGATAACTCGTACCTGAACCTGTCCATCACACCATCGTGGGACATCAACAAGCATCTGAAGCTGAGCTCGCTGTTCAGCTACTCGCTGGTAAACACCAACGAGAAGAACTACATCCCGATGAGCGGTGTACCTGCTTTCTGGGTGAACGACTACCACATGAAGATGGACAACATGATTGGTTCTATCTACAGCCGTCAGAACAGCGTGCTGAGCGACACCAAGCTCCAGTGGAACAACCGCTACGGTGCGCACGCCATCGACTTGATGGGTGGTTTCCGATTCATGAACGATGGCTACAAGCTCACTCGCCAGAACGGTTATAACACCGGTAATGACAAGACACCTCTGATACAGAACACCAACTACAAGCAAATCTACGGTACTGCCGAGAACTGGGCTTCGCTCTCGTGGTACGCACAGGCACGCTACAACTATGCCAACCGCTACTATCTGCAGGCCGACTTTGCAATGGATGCCAACTCACAGTTCGGCAAGGACGCCGACGGTCTGAAGCTGGGTGGTGTTGCATGGGGACTGTTCCCGAGCCTGCAGGCAGGCTGGGTGATGAGCAACGAGCAGTGGTTCGACGCTCCCGGCGTAGACTATCTGAAGCTGACAGCAGGTTTCGGCATGAGCGGTAACGACCGTCTGCCCTACGATGCTTCGCACAGCTACTTCACCAGCACTCTGTTCCTCAACGAGATTCCAGGCTTGAGCCTTGAGAACATCGGCAACACCAAGCTGCAGTGGGAGACAACCAAGCGCTTCAATGCCGGCATCGAGGGCAAATTCCTCAACAACCGGCTGTCGGCATCGTTCAACTACTTCTATTCATGGACCGACAACCTGCTCACCCTGCAGTCGCTCAATTTCCTGTCCGGTATCGAGCAGACTTGGAGCAACGGAGGCAGCCTTGAGAATCAGGGCTTCGATGTCAGCGCCACAGCTCACATAATCTCCGGCAACAAGTGGAACTGGAGCGTAGGTGCCAGCATGGGTCACTACGTGAACAAGCTCACAGAGCTGCCCGATGATGCTCCCTACGAGGATCATAGCATCCTGGGTGCCACCATCCGCAGTCAGGTGGGTAGCAGCATCAACACCTTCTACGGCCTGAAGACTGCCAAGACGCAGAACGGAACCATCGTCTATGCCACCAGCGAGGAGGCATCGGCCGATGGTCTGTACCGCCTGGGTGACGACAAGGTGACAAAGAGCTACTTCACCGCCGGCGATGTGAAGTATGTCGACCAGAACAACGACGGCATCATTGATGATAATGATCGCACCGTGATTGGCGATGCCAACCCCGACATCTATGGCAACATCTGGACATCGCTCAGCTACAAGCGCCTGACTCTCGACCTCGGCTTCAACTACAGCCTGGGCAACGACATCTACAACTACAACCGCCAGCAGCTGGAGTCAGGCAGCCGCTTTATGAACCAGACCACCGCCATGCTCAGCCGCTGGAGCTATGAAGGCCAGGTGACCAACGTGCCACGTGCCAACTACGGCGACCCGATGGGCAACAGCGAATTCTCCGACCGCTGGATTGAAGACGGCAGCTACCTGCGCCTGAAGAACGTGACGCTCAGCTATAAGCTGCCCATCAACAACACCTACATCCAGGGTATCACCGTATGGGCTCGCGCCAACAATGTGTTCACCATCACCAAATATCTTGGTACAGACCCAGAGTTCTCCATGCGAGGCAGCGTTCTCTACCAAGGCATAGACCGCGGACTGCTCGGCTCTGGTCGAAGCTTCAACCTCGGTGTGAAAATCAACCTATAATCACTCGCACTCATGAAAAGACTTATATATATCTTGCCGGCCATAGCGCTGGCCATGATGACATCAACGGTCACCACCTCGTGCGACGACATGCTTGACATGGGCAACGATGATGTGCTCTATGCCGAAGAGAACCATCTCACCACAGCCAACGATACTGTCAACTCATTCGTAGGTATACTGGCACAGCTTCAGAAGATTGCCGTGCGCACCAACCTATACGGTGAGCTGCGCGGCGATCTGGTGAGCGTCAGCTCGGCAGCCAACGCCAACATCAAGGAGATAGCAGACTTTGAGGTGAACGATAGCAACACCTACAACGCTCCTCGCGACTACTATGCAATCATCAACAATTGCAACTACTATCTGGCCAACGCCAATGTACAGCTGTCCGAGGGTCGCTACAACTCCGAGAAGGGCGACACCGTGACGTTCTATCCATTCCGTGCAGAGTATGTGGCAGTCAAGTCCATCCGCGCATGGGTATACCTGCAGTTGGCTCAGATCTACGGAAGCAACATACCTCTCATCACCGAGCCTCTGCTGTCCATTGAGGATGCCGACCAGGCCCTGAGCCAAGCAACCAAGGTTGATCTGGACGGTGTCTGCGACTACTTCATTGCCGACCTGGAGCCTTATGTGACCTGGTTCGACTATCCCTATCACGGCAACCCAGGCTACAGCGGCTACAACGGTGCTATGCCGTCGCGCATGGCTGTCATCCCCATACAGCTCATCCTCGGTGACCTGTACCTGTGGAAAGCATCCTACGAGCAGAACCCGACACTGGCCCGCACCGCAGCCAAGTACTACTACGACTACATCGACTGGGTGCCCACCGACGGTGTAAACGGCAGCAACTCGCGCTACAAGACACGCCTGACCACAGGCAATAACAGCGTAGAGTGGCAGTCCAGCAACTTCACATCAGGCAACTTCATGAAGCCCACCAGCGACTACAGCTCGCTGTTCAACACTGGTCTCTTCGGCAATGTCACACAGGACGGCAACAACTTCCAGGGCCATCGCAGCCGCGAGGTGATATCCGCCATCGCTATGGATACAGCATCTGCTCAGGGCCATTTCAACGATTTGCGCTACCTCTACAGCTACAACCGCGACAATACCGATATCGATGCTGTGCTTAAACCATCGGACGTATGCTATGCCTACAGCGACGGTCAGGTGTACTACGGCACTTACAGTTCCGGCGGCGTGCGCCGCGGTGCAGCTGTCACCGAGGGTATGCTGGAGGCTGATGCTGTACAGGAACACCAGCTGGGCGACCTGCGTCTGTGGAGCGTGCTGAGTTACAACACGCTGGGCGACCACGACTATCAGTCACAAACCATCTCCAAGATGACCAGCTTCAACGACTTCATCATCTACCGCACAGGTCAGGTGTACCTGCGTTTAGCTGAGGCCCTCAACTATGCAGGCTTCCCCAAGTTCGCACTGGCTATCCTCACCACAGGTCTGGACAACACGGTAATCAGCGGCAGTGTGATGCCACTCTACGGCACCAACACTACCGACAGCACATTCATTGCCTACTTCAACTTCCCGCGCAACTACTACCGTACAGCCGTTGCAGGTACGTCGTTCAACCTCACCACAGGACACACCTCGTTCATCTACGACTACGTAGACAAGAGCCGCCCGGCCGACGGCGACCCGACCATCTACAACATAGGCCTGCACAGCCGCGGCAGCGGATGGACACCTGAGAACGAGTTCTACTATCCTGCCGATGCCGATGTACCACAAGACAGCACCACATTCCCCGTGCGTCCGAAGTGGGCTTCACTATGGCCTGCATACGTAACAACCAACGAGGTGACCTACGCCACACACCCTGTGCGCGACGACTTCAACTCGAACAGAGAGTTCAACGATGCTGTTGCGCAGTTCACCGCCGACTCCATCGCCTGCGAGAACGCTATCAGCCTTCTCTACGCCACAGCCATGCAGCAGTGGTATGTCAACGATGCCCTGCCACAGCTGCAGGTACGTCAGCAGGAGGTGGTGGACAGCCTTATCGACGTAGAGCAGGCACTTGAGTTCTGCTTCGAGGGCCATCGCTTCGGCGACCTGATGCGTGCTGCCTACCGCAAGGGCAACGATGCATATCTGGCCAACAAGGTAGCTGCCCGCAATCCGGATTTGCTTGGAACGCTGTCCAACCGCCGCAACTGGTTCATCAGCTGGAGGGGCGTGATAGGCTTCTAAGCCGCTGACAATGCGGCTTTGCGAGGTTTGCACCGCAATGCCGCTCAAAAAACACGCGCGTGTTAAATAAATGACACGCGCGTGTTTTTTATTTAACACGCGCGTGTCATTTATTTAACACGCGCGTGAAATTTGAACGACAATGCGATGTAGGAGATCCGATACCACATTGTAAGCAGCCGGATAGAGTAGTAAAAATACACTTATTCCACAATGCACACGTTGAAATGGCGAATAATGCTTTGCCGAATCACGCAAAAGAGCTACTTTTGCACCAAATAGCATCACAAATACAATTATGAAATTCAACATTGCAGTACTGGCCGGAGATGGTATCGGACCAGAGATCAGCGAACAGGGTGTAGCTGTGATGACGGCAGTATGTGAGAAATTCGGACATGAGGTGACGTACAAGGACGCCATCTGCGGTGCCGATGCGATAGACAAGGTGGGCGACCCATTCCCCGAAGAGACGTTCCAGACGTGCATGGAAGCCGATGCCGTGCTGTTCTCGGCTGTGGGCGATCCTAAGTTTGACAACGACCCAACGGCCAAGGTACGACCTGAGCAGGGCCTGCTGGCCATGCGCAAGAAGCTGGGCCTCTTCGCCAACGTGCGTCCCGTGGAGACATTCGACTGTCTGATACACAAGTCGCCGCTGAAGGACGAGCTGGTGCGCGGAGCCGACTTCATCTGCATCCGCGAGCTCACTGGCGGCATGTACTTCGGCGAGAAGTATCAAGACAAAGACCGCGCATACGACACCAACGCCTACACCCGCGCCGAGGTGGAGCGCATACTGCACGTGGCCTACGGCTATGCTCGCCGACGTCGCAAGCATCTCACCGTGGTGGACAAGGCCAACGTGCTGGCATCCAGTCGTTTGTGGCGACAGGTTGCACAAGAGATTGAACAGCAGTACCCCGATGTGCAGACTGACTATATGTATGTGGACAACGCTGCAATGCGCATGATTCAGGACCCGCATTTTTTCGACGTGATGGTGACAGAGAACACCTTCGGCGACATACTGACCGACGAGGGTTCGTGCATCACCGGCTCGATGGGGCTGCTGCCATCGGCCAGCACAGGCGAGCACACCCCTGTGTTCGAGCCTATACACGGTTCGTGGCCGCAGGCCAAGGGTCTCAACATAGCCAACCCCCTGGCGCAGATACTGAGCGTGGCAATGCTTTTCGAGTACTTCGACCTGCAGATTGAGGGCAAGCTGATTCGCCAAGCTGTCAACGCTTCGCTGGACGCCAACGTACGCACACCAGAGATTCAGGTCGAGGGTGGAGCCAAGTACGGCACACGCGAAGTGGGACAATGGATTGTAGACTACATCAAGAAGGCATAATGTACCGCATCAAGCTATATCTTATTGCAGCCCTCGTGCCGCCGCTGATGCTATTGGCGTCCTGCATGGACGGCGACATCATGGGCACCAAGAGTGAACATCTGAATGCCGACAGCATCGTGGAAATGGCACATCGCAACAAGGACTACGAGCAGCTGCTGACGCTGGCCGACAGCCTGGAGCGCAACGGCAGCATGTCGGAAGCGACATCCTACTACTGGCGCGGCTACGCCACCGACCGTCTGAACAAGAAACAAGCAGCCGAGTTCTACTGGAAGAAGGCACTGGCCGCCGTGAAAGACTTTGGCAATGAGTCGGAGGTCGCAATCTACTCCAAGACTGCAAGCCGTCTGGCCAACCTGCTGAACATGAAGGGCGACTACGAGCAGTCGATGAAGCTCACCATGCCAGCCGCCGAGCGCATCGAATCCATACACGCCGACACCACAGCCGACTATGCCAACCTGCTGATATTCATCGGTTGCTGCCAGTCGCGCTTCGGTAAGGCCGAGGAAGCGATGGCCAACAACTACGCCCACGCCTACGAGAAGCATCTGGAGAACATACAGCGCAACCACACCGACGATGCCTACAAGAGCGCCATAGCCGGCATGCTGAACATAGCCTACTACAGCATAGGCACCCAGCATCCCGACGATGCGCTGCTGTGGATAGCACGCCTGGACACCATGCTCAACGAGTACAGGATGCACCCCTACGCCACCGCCGACTATCTGGACAAGCAGCAGGCACGGCTGTACATCTACCGCGCCACAGCGCTGGAGCATCTGGGCCGCATCGACGAGTCGGCCGAAGCCTACAACGCCTTCTTGACCACACGCCTCAGCCAGCAGGCCGAAGGGCTGTTCCTCGCAGGCGACTATCTGGTGTCGGCACAGCGATGGGAAGAAGCCGCCAAGAGCTATCAGAACCTTGACGAGGTGGTGGACAACTACCACTTGGACTATACCATCGACAACATACAAAGCATCTTCTTGAAGAAGTACTACGCCAACCTGGGCGCCGGCCGCATCGACTCCGTGCTGGCCATAAGCATGGCGATATGCAATTCGCTGGACAGCGCCATAACTCTGGCCAAGCGCGATGACGCAGCCGAGCTTGCCACCATCTACGACACTCAGCAGAAGGAAGCTGAGATAGCCGCCCAGCGCAAGCAGATGGCCCGACAGAGACAGTGGAACGCCATCATCGCCCTGTCGCTGCTCTTCGTGGCTTTCATCGTCATCTCCGTGAACCGACACCTACATGCCCGCAAGATTGACGAGCAGAACAAGCTGCTGGCCCACGCCAATGCCCGTGCAGAGGAATCGTCGCGCATGAAGACCAAGTTCATACAGCAGATATCTCACGAGATACGTACTCCGCTCAACATCCTTTCAGGCTTCACACAGGTCATCACCCAGCCGGGCATGGAGCTGGACGAGGACACCAAGAAGGACATCAACGAGCAGATTACGGAGAACACCAAGCGCATCACCGGCCTGGTGAACAAGATGCTGGAGCTGTCCGACGCTGGCAGCAACGCCATGATAGAGCGTAAGGACAGCGTACCGGCCTTCCAGATAGCAAGCCAGGCCAGCGATGCATCAGGCATCACCAAGTCGAAGCATCTGACCTACGACCTGAACATAGCATCCGACACCGAAGAGGTGGTTCTTCAGACCAATCTCAATTCAGCTACCCGCGCACTGTCGCTGCTGCTGGACAACGCACGCAAGTTCACCAAACCGGCCGAGGCAAAGCAGCACAACGCAGACGCAGGACAGCAGAAAGTGACACTCAACGTAGCGCTGGCCACAGCAGCCGATGCTGCACGCACCGTAACTTTCACCGTAGAGGACACAGGCATAGGTGTGCCTGAAGCAGAAGCAGAGCACATCTTCAATGAGTTCGTACAGCTCGACGACTACTACGACGGCACAGGCATAGGCCTCACCGTGGCACGCAATCTGGCCCGCCGTCTGGGTGGCGACGTTGTGCTCGACACAACCTACAAGGGAGGTGCACGCTTCGTTATGACACTACCAGTAGAATAGAATATCAACCCACTCACTATATGAGCAAGAGGCTTATAGGGATGCTCATTGCCATCCTGTCTATCAGCTTTGCTGCACAAGCGCAAGTCACCACATCAGGCATCATCGGCACCATAACCGATGGAGAGGAGACCCTCATCGGAGCACTCGTCACCGCCACTCACCAGCCATCCGGTACGGTGTACCGCGCAGTGACCAACTCCGCCGGCCAATACACCATCACCAGTATGCGTTCAGGCGGCCCTTACGAGGTTGTGGTGTCATACATCGGCTTCAAGAAGACCACTCTCTCTGACATAATGCTTGAGTTAGGACAGAACTTCGTGCTCAACGCTGCCCTCGAGGAGAACACCGAGAAGCTGCAGGAGGTGCATGTGGTGGCCAGCAGCGCCATGCGCTCCGACCGTGCAGGCGCAGTGACCACCCTCAAAGCCGAGCAGATGAGAGCCGTGCCGATGGTAGACCGCAATATCGCATCGCTGATGAAGATGACACCGCAGGCCGTTACTGCAACGGCAGTAGCCATAGGCGGCGGCAACTACCGCCAGTCCAACGTGACCATCGACGGTGCTTCGTACAACAACGCTTTCGGCATGGGCTTCTCACCGCTCCCTGGCGGAGGCACCCCTATACCACTCGATGCACTGGAGCAGATATCTGTGTTCATCACACCCTTCGACGTGCGACAGAGCGGCTTCACAGGCGGAGCTATCAATGCCGTGACAAAGAGTGGAACCAACGAGTTCAGCGGCTCGGCCTACACCTACCTTACCAGCACATCAATGAAGGGCAACCGCATCAACAAGTTCACCCTGCCCGTCAACGACGGCCACTCCAACACCTACGGCCTGTCGCTGGGCGGCCCTATAGTGCGCGACCGTCTGTTCTTCTTCGTCAACGGCGAGTTCGACGACAACCGCACCAACGGTCCATCGGCTCTTGCAGGCGACGGCACAGCACCCTACACCACCATCAACCGCCGTCCGCAGCTCAGCGAACTGGAATCACTCAGCGACTACATGCAGACCCAGTACGGCATCCACACTGGTCCGTGGCAGAGCTTCAACATCAAGACACCGGCCTACCGCGTGCTAGCACGCCTGGACTGGAACATCAACGACAACCATCAGTTCTGGGTTCGGTTCTCCAAGTCCAACAGCAAGGAGTCGCATCCCGCATCGTCGTCGCGCAGCATAGGCAGCAACCGCGCCAACATCATCTATGGTGGCAACAAGGACATCTATGGCAGCGACACCAACTACGGAATGTCGTCGCTCTCATCGCGCTACTACATCGAAAACCGCTTCACATCGCTGGCAGCCGAGCTGAACAGCAAGCTCGGCATCCTGCACAACACCCTGCGTGCCACCTACTCCTTCCAGGACCAGCCTCGCAGCAACGAGTACGGCGAGTCGACACCAGTAGTGGAGGTTGTGATGGACGACGGCCAGGGCCACTACCCCACTTGGGCCATGCTGGGCGACCCGTTCACCTACGGCAACCTGGCACAGACCAAGAACATCGTAATCACCGACGAGCTCAACGCTCAGTTGGGCAAGCACAGCATATTCGGAGGCCTGCAGTTTGAGCGCACACATGCAGCCAATGGCTACGCCCAGGCAGCAGCTGGCTACTATGCCTTTGCCGCCACACCCGACCAGGTGGCTGCCAGCGACTGGGCTTCGGTGTTCACACCAGCCAACACTCGACTGTTTGGCATCACATTCGGCAACAACGATGCACACTCCATGTTCACAGCCCGCATGAGCCTGAACCAGTGGTCTCTATACGTGCAGGACAACATCAGCCTTAGCAACCGCCTGCGCCTGTCGGCAGGCCTGCGCTTCGAACTGCCCTCCTACCCTGCCCTAAAGGACAACTTCAATGAGGACTACTACAACATAGTCTTCGGCAACGAGCAGTTCCGAACAGACAATGTACCCGATGCAGCCATATCTATATCGCCGCGCGTTGGCTTCAACTGGGATGTCACAGGTCGCGGCAACATTATCGTGCGTGGCGGCACAGGCATATTCGTAGGGCGTCTGCCATTCATGTGGCTGGTGTCGTCAGTGCTCAACTCCGGCATGGGCCAGACCACCTACATAGCATCACAGAGCCGCGGCACAATACCCACCTTCACCACATCGCAGCAGGATATGCTTCAGCAGATCGGTGCCACCAGCTCGACCACCATACCATCCAGCCCCACCATCCTGTCTGATGACCTTCGAATGCCACGCACATGGAAGTCATCATTGGCTCTGGATGCACACCTGCCGGGCGAAATCGACCTGACAGTAGAAGGCATCTACAACCGCGACATCAATCCTGTGGTAGTATCCAACCGCGACATATACTGGGACGGAACCTCCACCATCGACCTAGGCCACGGCGATGTGCGCCACAGCATGTCCTATTACAATGCAAACTACTCTGCCTATATACTTGAGAACGCAGGCAGCAAAGCCTACTACATGTCACTCACCGCACAGCTGCGCAAGTCATTCGACTTCGGGCTGGACCTCAGAGCATCGTACACATGGTCGAAGGCCAAGAGCTACACCGAGGGTATAGGCGACCAGGTATCATCAGCCTACAACCTGTACCGCAACTCCGTCAACGCCGTGAACGACAACGAGACCGGCTATTCCACATACGTGACGCCGCACCGTCTGCTGGCCAGTGCCACCTACAACCTGCGCGAGTCGAAGAATACCACATCCACGTTCAGCCTCATATACGACGGCTACGTAATGGGCTACATGGGCGAGTATCCCTACAGCCGCTTTTCGTACATCTTCTCCACCAACGTCAACAACGACGCTCTGGCACCAGGCAACCTGATATACATACCATCCTCGCGCGAGGAACTTAACACCTGGAACTTTGCCGACAACGGTACTGTGGACGGTAGCACCTACACAGCCGATATGCAGCGCGACGACTTCTGGAGCTACATCTGCCAGGACAGCTACCTCAGCAACCACAAGGGACAGTATGCCGAGCGCGGCGGAGCACAGATGCCCTGGCACCATCAGCTCGACTTCAAGTATGTGCGCAGCATGAAGCTCAACGTGGGCGCAACGAAGCACACACTCCAACTAGGACTGGACATACTGAACCTGCCCAACCTCCTGTGCAAGGACTGGGGCCTGTACAAGCAGGTGAACAACCCCAGCCTGCTCACCTATCGCAACGGCCAGTACACCTACAATCTTGTTGACGGACACCGCAACCTGAAGACATCCAGCAACTATCTGAATGCTGTATCGGCCTATCAGATGATGTTCACCATAAGGTACTTATTCAACTAAGAAGCGCGCACGAGAGCAGCACATGCGCGTGGCAAGCAATTGTCACGCGCATTATTTAGTGATGATTAAATAATAAGTTGGGCCGATTTGACTCATATTTTTGAGCTTATTTGTCTTCACGAAGAAGGAGCGTAGCGGGCTACGTGACCGATGAGTGGAGGCAAAGAAGCCAAAAAGATGAGTGCTAATCATTTCACATAAAATCGTCCCAAGTTATTTTTTAACCATCACTTATGGTGTAAGCCACAATAAAAGCACCAACGTAGCGTTATTATTAGAGTTGAAGTATGCACTCTGCTAATGAGACATAGCTATACATATCTGTCCATACTGCTGTTAGGCTTGCTCAGCCTGGCCCCACAGGTCAGCGCCCAGACAGATAGTATACGTACTCGTACACAGCACACGACACCACTGACAGTCGAGGACTTGGATAGCTCGGCAGTCAGCCTGCATCAGCCTGACAATCTACAGCAGGTGGTAGAGATGGACAGCATCACAGGCTACTACCGCATCGGCACCAAGCTGGGCAACGGCGGCTACCTGAACACGCCCATACTGATGACGCCTGACGAGTATCAGCAGTGGAGCCTGCAGCGCTCCATGCAGTCTTACTACCGCAACAAGAATGCAGAAGCCTACAGCACGCAGGGCAAGGACAAATTCGACTTCTCCGACATGAGCTTCTCACTCGGACCAGCAGAGAAGATATTCGGCCCCGGCGGTGTGAGCATCAAGACACAGGGTACAGCAGAGCTCAAAGTGGGCATGAACCTGAAGCGCGTCAACAACCCGTCGCTCGCTGCCAACCGTCGCAACACCACAGGATTCGACTTCGACGAGAAGATTAACCTGTCGCTGCAGGGTTCGGTGGGCGATAAGATGCACCTCAACATCAACTACAACACCGACGCTACATTCGACTTCGATGCCCAACAGATGAAGCTGAAGTACGACGGCAAGGAGGATGAAATCATCAAGCTGATAGAGGCCGGCAATGTGTCGATGCCCTCCAACTCATCACTCATACCAGGCATATCGAGCCTGTTCGGTCTGCGCACCGACATGCAGTTCGGCCGTCTACGCCTGCAGACAGTGGTCAGCCAGAAGAAGTCGGCCTCGCGCAGCGTCAGCTCCAAGGGCGGTGCACAGACCCAGAACTACGAGATATCGGCAGTCAACTATGAGGAAGGACGCCACTTCTGGCTGTCGCAGTACTTCCGCGACAACTATGACCGCTGGATGCGCACACTGCCCACGATAGCCAGCGGCATCACTATCAAACGTGTGGAGCTGTGGGTGACAAACAAGACTTCATCGGTCGAGAACAACCGCAACATCATAGCCTTCACCGATCTGGGTGAGGCCGTGCACATCAGCAACCGCAACTGGCAGAGCAACGGCATAATGAATGCCCAGCCGCAGAACCGCGCCAACACTCTCTACGACTACATCATACAGAACCACGGCTATGCCCGCGACATCAGCCGTGCCACATCGTCGCTAGACAGCATCAACGGTTTTGCCGGCGGCAGTGACTACGAGAAGCTACAGAGTGCACGCAAGTTGAGCAGCACCGAGTACACACTCAATTCAGCCCTCGGCTACGTGTCGCTGAACTTCCAGCTGGAACCCGACGAGGTGCTGGCCGTAGCCTTCGAGTACACCCTCAACGGCCAGACGTATCAGGTGGGCGAGTTCGCATCCGATCTGACCGACAATACAAAGTGCTTGTACGTCAAAGCGCTGAAGGGCACAAGCGGTTCACCAACATGGGGCGGCTGGAAGCTGATGATGCGCAATGTCTATTCACTGGGTGCTACCAGCACGCAGCGTGAGAAGTTCCGCCTCGACATCAAGTACCAAAGCGACTCGGCCGGCGTGTACATCACATATCTTCCTGAGTCCAACCTGAAGAGCACGCCGCTGCTTCGGGCCATGAACCTCGACCGCTTGGACAACAACAATAAGTCCAACTCCGACGGACAGTTCGACTACGTTGAGGGCTATACCATCAACAAGGGACGTATCATCTTCCCTGTTGCAGAGCCGTTTGGCGACCACCTGCGCCAGTGGATAGGCAACGATGCAGTAGCCGACAAGTACTGCTTCGATGCACTCTACGACAGCACCAAGACTATTGCACAGCAGATTGCAGAGCAGAACAAGTTCATGCTCACCGGCCGCTACAAGGGCACCAATGGTGCTGAGATAGACCTTGGAGCCACGAACATAGCACAAGGCTCTGTGATAGTAACGGCTGGCGGTGTCACTCTGACCGAGAATGTAGACTACCGCGTGGACTACTCAATGGGTATTGTCTACGTGTTGAACCAAAGCTTGATTGATGCCGGCACGAAGATTAACGCCAGCGTGGAGAGCAACGATGTGTACGGTATGCAGCGCAAGACCCTGCTCGGAGTGAACTGGGACTACGACCTCAACCGCAACCTGAGTTTCGGTGGTACGCTGATGTTTCTCAATGAGCAGCCGCTGACCACAAAGGTGAATATGGGTGAGGAACCCCTGAAGAACACCCTGTGGGGACTGCATCTCGACTGGAAGAAGGAGAGCCAATGGCTCACCAACGCCCTGAACGCCATACCGCTGCTCAACTTCACAGCACCGTCGCAGATATCCTTCAGTGCAGAGTTCGCACAGTTGGTGGCCGGTCAGAACCACCGCGTGCAGGCTGGAGCATCCTACATGGACGACTTCGAGAATACCAAGAACCCAATGAGCATCAGTCAGCCGACAGCCTGGATGATGTCCAGCGTACCTACTGCCTTCCCCGAAGCATCGTACATCAGCGATGTGCGCAGCGGCTACCGTCGTGCATTGCTGTCGTGGTACTACATCGACCCACTGCTCACACGCCGCAGCTCATCGCTCACTCCATCGCACATCAAGAGCGACCTTCAGCAGCTGTCCAACCACTATGTACGCGAGGTGTATGAGCGCGAGCTCTACCCACAGAAGTCGCAGACGAGCTATTCCGAAGCATCGTCACTCAATGTGCTGAACCTCGCCTACTATCCCGAAGAGCGTGGTGCCTACAACCTTAATCCCGACATCGACCAGCAAGGCCACCTGCAGAACCCGAAGGAGAACTGGGGCGGCATGATGCGCAAGACCGACAATCCCGACTTCGAGGCACAGAACATCGAGTACATCGAGTTCTGGCTGCTTGACCCGTTCATCTACACCGGCAACGACCAGAGCTACGGCGGCGAGCTGTACCTGAACCTCGGCGAGGTGTCTGAGGATGTGCTGCGCGACGGCAAGAAGTTCTATGAGAGCGGACTGCCACTGGACGACAACCCGAACTACTACGAGGAGACCGTGTGGGGCCGTGTGCCAAAGGGTGCCAGCGTCACCTACGCCTTCAACAACGAGAGCGGTGCCCGCACACGTCAGGATGTGGGTCTCAACGGCTTGACATCAGAGCAGGAGAAGACCTACGGCGCATATCAAGACTACCTCACAGCCATACAGGGCAAGGTGTCGCCCGATGTGTTCCAAGCCATCTTCGATGACCCTGCAGGCGATGACTACCACTACTTCCGTGGTTCCGATTTCGATGCACAGCAGGTCAGCATCCTAGACCGCTACAAGCGCATCACCATGCCCGAAGGCAACTCACCAGATACGGACAACTCGCCAGAGAGCTACGAGACAGCCTACAAGACCACGCCCGATGTCGAGGACATCAACCAGGACTACACCCTTAACGAGTATGAGAAGTACTTCTCATACCATATATCCATTCATCCGGGCGACACACTCGTGGGTCGTAACTTCATCACCGACGTGCGCCGTACAAACGTAGCACTGCGCAACGGCAACAACGAGACGATACGCTGGTTCCAGTTCCGCATACCGCTTGAGGAGTACGAGCAGGCCGTTGGCGGCATCACAGACTTCACCAGCATACGCTTCATCCGTATGTATGTGACCGGTTTCGAGAAGCCCATCATACTGCGCTTTGCAACGATGGAGCTGGTTCAAGCCGACTGGCAGACCTACGAGCAGAGCCTCACACCGGGCAGTGCTCCGGCATCGGCACACCTCGAAGTCAGTGCCGTAAACATTGAGGAGAACAACGACAAGCTGCCCGTCAACTACGTGTTGCCGCCGGGTGTGAGCCGTGTCACCGACCCGGCACAGTCGCAGCTAGTGGAGAGCAATGAACAGGCCCTGTCGCTCATCGTGCGCAACCTCCAGCCAGGCGAGGCGCGTGCAGTGTTCAAGAACTGCAACTACGACATGCGCCAGTACAAGCATCTGCAGATGTTCGTACACGCCAACGCCCTGGCCAACGACATCACCGACCTGCAGAGCGGTGAGACATCCATCTTCCTGCGCCTTGGTTCCGACTATCGCAGCAACTTCTATGAGTACGAGATACCGCTGACGCTGACACCCGAAGGCCACTACGACACCTACAGCGGTGCCGACTGCCGCGCCGTGTGGCCGGAGGAGAACATGCTGGACATAGACCTGACACGCTTCACAGCCATAAAGAAGCAGCGCAACCACGAGAAGAGCCTGGGCAATGCATCGTTCAATCAAGAGTTCAGCGACTACGACCCCGACCGTCCCAACAACCGCGTCACCGTGATGGGCAACCCCACCCTGGGCGAGGTGAAGACCATAATGATAGGTATCCGCAACAACGGACGTACCGTGAAGAGCGTCGAGGTGTGGGCCAACGAGTTGCGCCTGCAGGAATTCTCCAACGAAGGCGGCTGGGCAGCACAGGGACAGCTGAACGTGCAGCTGTCCGACCTGGGCAGCGTCAATGTGCAGGGTCACATCGAGCGTGCGGGCTTCGGTGGCATCGAGCAGAGCGTGCAGGAACGCAGCAACGATGACACCTACGAGTACGCCATCACCACACAGCTCGACCTGGGTAAGCTGCTGCCACCTAAGGCCAAGCTCTCCGTACCTTTGTATTATAGCTACGCCAAGGAGACCGTCAAGCCCAAGTACAATCCTCTTGACACCGATATGCTGCTCAGCGACGCCCTCGATGCTGCCACCACACAGCACGAGAAGGACAGCATCACCAGCCTCACCACACGCAAGCAGATCAGCAAGAACTTGAGCCTGACGGGTGTGCGACTGAATATAGCCACACGCAAGCACCCGATGCCCTACGACCCTGCCAACTTCACATTCAACTATAGCCACTCGCACAACTACAACACCGGCGAGACCACCGTCTACGAGCACGAGTACACGTGGCGCGGCGGCATGAACTACACATGGTCACCCAACTGGCAAGCATGGGAGCCATTCAAGAACATCAAGGCCAAGACCAAGTGGCTCGACCTGGCAAAGGCACAGAACTTCAACTTCGCTCCGCAGAGCATCAGCTTCGGTGCCGACATCACTCGCAACTACTACGAGATACAGGAGCGCGACATGGACAACCTTGAATCGCCGACTGCCATACCTGTTCGCTGGACGCCTACATTCCTCTTCAACCGCGACTTCAGCCTGCGCTGGGACCTGACCAAGTCGCTGCACTTCAACTTCCAGAGCGCCACCCACGCTGAGATTGAGGAGCCCTACACGCCAGTAAACAAGGACCTCTACCCCGACCACTACGAGGCTTGGAAGGACAGCGTGTGGCACAGCATCCGCTCATGGGGCACGCCGCTCGACTACCAGCAGACTGTTCAGGCCTCCTACAAGGTGCCCTTCGAGAAGGTTCCGCTGACCGACTGGATCTCAGCCGACGGCAACTATCAGGGCACATACTCGTGGCGCCGCGGTGCCGAGCTGGAGGACGGCTCCACTCTGGGCAACACCATACAGACGCAGCGCAACATAACGCTGAACGGCAAGCTCAACCTTGAGACGCTGTACAACCACGTTCCGTTCCTCGAAGCAGCCAACAAGCGCTTCCAGGCCAACAATGTGCGCACCGCTGCACGCAAGAACGACCAGGACAAGAAGAAGGCAGCAGCAGCCAAGCGGAAGGCCGAGGCCGATGCCCAGAAGGCGCTGGCAGAAGCACAGCAGAAGGCAGCCGAGGGCGACAGTACCGCCCTCCAGCAGCTGCAGGCTCAGGGCAACCAGCGTGGCGTCAGCTCGTCGAAGACATCGCCCAAGCAGTTCAAGGGCTATGCAGGCGAGGTGACCCTGATACCCGACAGCGCCATACTGGTGAACCACGGACAGAAGTCCAAGCGCATCACAGTCACCGCCCGCACAGAGGACGGCAAGCCATACAAGCTGAAGTACAAGCGTGTGGACGAGAACAGCATCCGTGTCATCACACCCAAGAGCAGCAAGCGCAGCAAGCGCAAGGCAGACGTAGCCAGTCAGATGCCAGACTCCCTGTCCCTGTCTGAACTATCCGACTCTACCCTGCTGGCAGCAGGAACCGACAGCCTGGCCACTACGCCAGACCTCGCTGCTGCCGACATAGAGACGGAGAAGCCGCAAGTGCTGCGAATCAACGTCATAGCCAAACCCAAGCTGGAGGATCAGAACTGGTACAAGTGGTCGCAGGCCGGCGCACGCTTCCTGATGATGGTACGCAACGTGAGTGTGTCCTACCGCAACACCTACTCCATAGCTCTGCCAGGCTTCATGCCCAACGTGGGCGATATGCTCGGACAGAAGAGCACACCATTGGGCATGACTCCGGGTCTCGACTTCGCCTTCGGACTTGTGGGCGAGAGCTACATAGACCGTGCCCAGGACCGCGGCTGGCTGCTGAGCAACGACAGCGTGGCCACTCCAGCTACCACCAACGCAATGGAGGACTTCCAGCTTAAAGCTACACTGGAGCCGTTCTCCGACTTGAAGATAGATCTCAACGCCTCCCGCACAGTCAATGGTGCTAAGAGCATACAGTTCATGTACGCCGGCAACCCCACCACACGTACCGGTTCGTTCAACATGACTACAATCACCATCCGCACGGCATTTGCCTCGCGCGGCAGTGCCGACAACGGCTACGAGAGCAAGCCCTTCAACGACTTCATATCCAACCTGGGCACCATGCATCAGCGCGTGGAGAAGAAGTACGCAGGCACTCGCTATCCCGACGGCACAGGCATGAGCGGCACCTTCGACCCAGCCAACGGAACCGTAGGCGAGTACAGCGCCGATGTGATGGTGCCTGCCTTCCTAGCTGCCTACAGCGGTCGCAAGGCTGCATCCACACCGCTGGACATCTTCCCCACCCTGACCCACATGCTGCCCAACTGGACCATCAACTACAAGGGACTGTCCACCCTGCCCTGGATACGCGAGCACATGAAGAGCGTCACCCTGACCCACGGCTACAAGAGCATCTACTCCGTAGGCTCCTACAACACCTACTCGTCGTGGATTGAGTACATGGGCGGTTCGGACATGGGTTACGTGCTGAACACCACCAGCGGCACCTACCAGCCCTCATCGATGTACGACATCTCGACTGTGAGCATCAACGAAGCCTTCTCACCGCTGGCCGGCATCAACGTGACGCTGCAGAACAACATGACCCTGAAGCTGGAGTACCGCAAGACCCGCGTGCTCACGCTGTCCATGACCTCGGCACAGATCAACGAAGCCTCCAGCTCCGACATCGTGTTCGGCTGGGGCTATAAGATCAACGACTTCAAGTTCGCATCCCTGTTTGGCGGCAGCAAGAGCAGCAGCCAGAAGCAGTCGCAGCAGAACCGACGCATGTCGGCACGCAACTCGCGCAACCGCGACAGCAACAACTCCAGCGCCGGCAACAACTCCAGCCAGCAGCAGAACTCGCGCACGGGTACGAAGAGCAACTTCGCCCACGACCTGAACATGCGTCTTGACTTCTCCTACCGCAGCCAGGATGCCATCACCCGCAACATACAGACACTTCTCTCGGAGGCCACCAGCGGCAACCGTGCATTCAAGACCAGCGTGGCCATAGACTACACCATGAGCCGCTACGTGACGTTCTCGCTCTACTACGACCGCCAGCGCAACCAGCCTCTGCTGTCCTCCTCGGCCTACCCGACCATCACCCAGGACTTCGGCTTCAATCTGCGCTTCTCGCTGACCAGATAAAAGTGCAACACGCTGAAAAGCCGCTGCCAATGCGGTGTCCGAGGGTGTTCACCGCGATATCGCACAAAAAACATGCGCGTGTTAAATAAATGACACGCGCGTGTTAAATAAAAAA